>JBBTVO010000024.1:0-18722 GCA_038063195.1 Patescibacteria group bacterium | reverse complement strand
TTTTCTTTTTTTAGCCATGTCTTCGCAATAGAGCCTAGATTACACTATTGACATCGTGCCTGTCAAGAGGCTAATATAGATTGATACACATGTTATCTAATTTACCCCTTTTCCTAGCTGGAATTTTTTTTGTTTGGCTTGCCGTTCTAACATACTTCTTTTGGCAGATGTATTCCCATTACGACAAGCTGACTAAGGGTGTAAGCAGTAAGACTCTTAAGTCAATTCTTGAGGAAGTTCTTTCAAGAATGGATGAATACAAGAAAGATATCGCATCGCTTCAGGAATATTGCAATAATTTGAATACAGAGAGTCTTTCTCATATAAAAAAGATTGGACTTAATAGATTTAACCCTTTCAAAGATACGGGAGGAGATCAGAGTTTTATACTCTCGCTGACTGACGAAAATGATTCAGGAATCATAATATCAGCGCTTTATTCACGCTCCGGCACTCGTTGGTATGCAAAGAAAATCAAAAACGGCAAAGGGGAAGAAATCGAGCTTTCTGATGATGAGAAGAAGGCTCTTAAATTAGGAAATAAAGAAAAATAAAATGAATAAAACAAACCTTTTAAGAATATTATTGGTCGCTGTGGTTTATCTTTTAGCTTCTGGAATTTCATATAAGGTCTTATCAAGTGTTTCGGTTCCAGGGGTGTCATCCCCAATAGCTGCACCAAAAGTAGAAGATAATGGAAAACTTTCTTTTGACCAAAATTTACCAAAGACTCAACCATGTCCTCTGAATGGAGCTAAATATTCCAAGCAGCAAGAGCAATGGTGGCAAAAACACAGGCCATTGGGAGTAATGATAGAGAACCATGCGGAATCAAGGCCTCAGTCCGGTCTTTCTTCAGCAGATGTTGTCTACGAGGCCGTAGCTGAAGGAGGAATCACCAGATTCCTTGCGGTATTTTATTGTCAGGACGCTGGTCAAATTGCGCCAGTTCGATCAGCAAGGACATATTTCATCGATTTTCTTTCTGAATACGGAAATTCCCCTTTATATGCGCACGTTGGCGGGGCGAATCAGTCCGGACCGGCAAACGCTATCGGACAGCTTGCTGATTATGGATGGAGACTCTACAACGATCTGGATCAATTCTCAAATATTCCATTCCCTATTTTTAGAAGAGATGAGGACAGATTGGACCGTCCGGTAGCTACGGAACACACAATGTCATCTACCACTCTTCAGTTATGGGATTATGCTGCGAAAAATAGAAAGCTTGGGTATGAAGACGAAGATGGAGTTAGCTGGGACGAGGAATTTGTAGAGTACTCTTTTAAAGATGAAGAATCGAAAGGAGTAAAGAAAACAATTCATGTGGAATTTTGGAGAGCTGATAATAACTATTTCGTTGACTGGGCTTATGATCCTGCTACCAATGCGTATGCAAGGAATAATGGAGGCAAGCCTCAGTTGGATAAAAATAACAATAAACAGCTTGTCGCAAAAAATCTTGTAATACTCTTTATGCAAGAAAGCCGGGCGAATGATGGATATGAGAACAACGTTCATCTTCTTTATAAAACAAAGGGAACGGGAAAAGCGGCCATATTTATGGATGGCGAAGATATAGCTGGTACATGGAAAAAAGATTCCCGAACCGGCCGAACAATAGTGCGTGATAGCAGCGGAAAAGAAATAGAATTCAATAGGGGATTAATTTGGTTCCATATTGTTCCTGCCCAAACCGGAATAGCTAAGGTACAATAATTCCTCATTTTCTTCAGTTCGGACTTGCACAGCGGGAGAGAAGTGCTATAATACAAGCGTTTAATATGTTTGCTGATTTAATCACATCCAAGTCCAGAATTAAACTCCTTAGCGTATTCCTCGCAAATCCTTCTGAAATGTATCATGTAAGAGAACTAGTCCGAAGAACAGGTGATGAAATTAACGCTGTAAGGAGAGAGCTTCTTTTTCTTGAAAAAAGAGGAGTTTTATCTAAAGAACCAAGAGCAAACCGAGTATATTATTTCCTCTCCAAAAATTACCCGTTTTACTATGATTTTCTTAGAATGGGGGCAAAAACAGTAGGACTTGGAGCTGATATATTGGCAAACAGAGCAAAGCTAGGTAAAATAAAATATGCAATGTTTTCAGGAAAATTTGCAAGAAGGATAAAGCTTGATCCTGATGAAATAAACCTTCTCATAGTAGGTACAGTAGTTCTTCCAGAGCTCACTATTTTAGTCAGAGCCGAGGAAAAAAGGCTGGGTACCGAAATAAATTATACGGTAATGTCTGAAGAGGAATTCGATTTCCGGAAAAAAAGAAGAGACCCATTTATACTTTCAATTCTTTCGGGATCCCGGATCATGCTTCTGGGCGATGAGGAGACCATGCTCTAATGAAAAAATCCCCGCGCCTTTTCTTCTGGTTTATAATGGCTATCATACTTGCCGCAGTTTTTATTAACCTGCCAAAACTTAATAAAGTAAACATAGGACCAATTTCAAATATCAGCATAAATCCTTCTGATTTCCTAAAAACACTTCGAATAAATAAAGAATTTGAATACAGACGCGGACTTGATCTTGAAGGGGGAACTTCAATTACATTTAAGGCTGATATGACAGGAATTCCTTCATCACAAAGAAGTGACGCACTAAATTCGGCGCAGGCAGTTATGGAGAAAAGAGTCAACTTGTTTGGAGTCTCAGAGCCTGTAATCCAAACGGCTACTGTAAACAATGACTCAAGGATAATCGTAGAGCTTCCGGGAGTGACAGATATAGAACAAGCAATAAATTTAGTTGGCCAGACTGCTCAGCTTTCTTTTTGGGAGAGCGGATCGAGTGAGTCAGGACAGCTAGCTTCTCCATCAGCTTACCCTCTGGGCGCAGTTGAAGTTTTAGGAGGCAATCCACAGAAGACCAATCTTTCAGGAAGTGATCTTCAAAGATCCGATGTAACTTTTGACCCAAATAACGGAGAGCCGCAAGTACAGCTTCAATTTTCATCTGATGGAGTGAAAAAATTTGCTGAAATTACTAAGAGAAATGTAAATAAAGTTCTTGCCATTGTTTTGGATAAGCAAGTTATTCAAGCTCCAGTTGTAAATCAGCCGATAATTTCCGGTGATGCTGTAATTACAGGAAAATTTAATGTTGATGAGGCAAAACTCTTGTCAACACAGCTTAATGCGGGAGCACTTCCTTTGTCGCTGTCAGTTCTTGAACAAAGAGTAATTGGCCCGACCCTAGGACAAGAATCACTCATGAAGAGTCTTTTTGCAGGAATTGTAGGATTTGTAATAATTGTGACTTTTATGAGCGTTATTTACAAAAAACTTGGAATTATAGCTAGCTGTGCGCTTGTGGTCTATACGCTTATTACTCTTGCGATTTTCAAGCTAAGCAGTATAACACCTTACGGAATTACTCTTACACTTTCTGGAATTGCGGGTTTTGTTCTCTCAATTGGAATGGCGGTTGATGCCAATATCTTAATTTTTGAAAGAATAAAAGAGGAGCTTCGAGCTGGTAAGAATCGTACTGTAGCAACAGAAGTTGGTTTTTCCCGTGCCTGGTCATCAATACGCGATTCAAATATCTCGACTCTTATAACCAGTGCAATTTTGTATGAATTTGGTACAGGTTCTGTAAAGGGATTTGCATTAGTCTTGGCAATTGGAGTTTTGGTTTCGATGTTCTCTGCTATTTTTGTTACAAGGACGTTTTTGAGATTTGTATATGAAAATTAAAATTAAAAATCTAGATATTATAGGAAAGAAAAACTGGTATTTTGGATTTTCCTTACTCATTATGATTCCAGGGCTTATCTTCCTTCTTTTGTTTGGACTAAATCCCTCTATTGATTTTACTGGCGGATCAAGGCTTACAGTAGATTTTAAAAACAAAGTTACGAATAACGATGCGCAGAAAATAAACAGGATTCTTACAGATGAAAACATAAAGGTATACACAGTTGAAACATCGGACAGGTCAGTTTTGATAAGAACAAGCCCAATTGATGAGAAAGAAAACACAAGGTTTAAAAACGATTTGGCGAAAAACATAAAAGATGCGAAGGAAACAAGTTTTGAAACCATAGGACCTACTATCGGAAAGGAGACTACGATAAATGCGCTTAAGGCTGTTGTAATTGCGTCAGTACTTATAGTTTTATATATCGCATGGTCTTTCAGGAAAGTTCCCAAGCCTGCCAGCGGAGTCCGTTTTGGAGTAAGTGCTGTTATCGCACTTATTCATGATGTCTTGGTAGTTGTAGGAGTTTTTGCAATTCTTGGGAAGTTATTTGGCGTAGAAGTTGATTCACTTTTTGTTACTGCACTTCTTACCGTAATAGGATTTTCAGTTCACGATACAATTGTTGTATTCGATAGAATAAGGGAAAACTTAAGAAGGGAAACTGCTCCATTCCCGCAGGTTGTTAACGATTCCATATTGCAAACAATAGACAGATCTCTTAATACATCACTTACAGTAATTCTTGTTCTCTTCGCATTATTGTTATTCGGCGGAGAAAGTATAAGGTGGTTTGTAGTAGCACTTCTTGTAGGAGTCGCAAGCGGAACATATTCATCAATCTTTAACGCCTCACCCATCCTTGTCGCCTGGCAGGAATGGGTTGAGAAGAGAAAAAATAAAAGATAGAATATTAAAATGTCACAGATTAAAGAACAAGAACACCCTTTTTCTAGTAAAAAAGCTCCAATTAAAGTAATTGACAGAAGAACAATTTTAAGTGAAATAGATCAGACAACTGATCTGCAATTAAAAACAACTTTAATAGCATTAGATGCTTTGGCATCAGAACCTTTGATATTGGGAGTACTTTTGTCTGAAAGAGACGATATAGTTGGAGGATATTATGTTCATTATTTTGAAACTAGACAAAAAGGTCAGGACGCTATTGGGAGAACATTAGAAGCTTCTTACGCTTTTGATAGACTTATGGAGCCTATTACTCAAGATATTGGATTACCTGCTGAGTTTGTGGCACTTTCTCTGGAACAAAAATCAGATCCAGAGAATTTTGCAATAAATTTTTTAAAGAGAATTGCAAAAGAAGAGAAAGATTTGAAACCTCTTGGGATTGTAATGTTTAAAGATTAAGAGAGTTTTTCGCGAACTATTTTATTTACCAGGTTTCCGTCGGCTTTGCCTTTTATTTTTGGCATTAATACTCCCATAAGTTTTCCAATATCAGACATTGAGGTAGCTCCTGTTTGAGCAACCGTTTCTTCTACAAGTTTTTTAATTTCTTCTTCTGACAATTGTTCCGGTAAATAAGTTTGTAAAATATCAAGCTCTTTCTGTTCTTTATCTGCTAGGTCCTGTCTTTCTGCTTTTTTAAATTCCTCAATAGAATCTCTTCTTTGCTTTGTTTCTTTTTGAATTGAAGCCATTACATCTTCTTCTGTCGCTTCATATCCTGCGCCACCCTTATTGGTCTCCAGATAACTGATGGAAGATAAGAGCATGCGAAGTACTGAGGTTTTTAATTCGTCTCTTGCCAGCATTGATTGTTTTAATTCCTCTTGTAAATCTTTCTTCGTCATAAATTGATTATATCAAACCTTCTATCTAATAACTAAATTTAATTATAGTTTCGTGGTCTAGTACACGGATCAATCAAGACTACTACCTTTCAATATCCCTTCTTTTAATTCCAGAGTGCACCTTTGTTTTTATAATTTGTTTTGATCCGCCACTATTTCTATATTTATTATTTAAATAATCTTTTTCAACTTTCTCACCACGCTTCTCAATTAATAGGAAACCATTTCCATACTTCTCAACTCTTCTTGAAATATGCATAACAGTATTTTTTCCTACTTTTAGTTCACGTATAATTTCATCGATCCCAAACCCAGCCAATAAATACTGCGCAATAATTATTCTTCTTCCCAACTTCATTTTCTCGTCATGAGTTAAAAGACTATTGATTATTTCATCTACCTCTGTGCCATTTCTCGCTGAGAGAAATGCATTTCTTAATTTGTTTAGAACGTTATAGACTTGGTCCTCTTTTAAAAATTTATATCTTCTCATATCCGTTGTCTAGTCGACGGAACAATTTCATTAATGCCAATCGTTAGATAGATCTAATTTATTTTGTAATATTGAGTTTCTAAATTGAGATTAATTAGTTTTGGATAATTTAGAAATGCGGTCAATTAGATATTCTTTGGTGTTTCTTGAAAGGTCTTCATCGACTTCTTCAAAAAGTTTTTGTAAGATTTTTCCAATCTTTGGGCCCGGTTTGATATTTAGTATTTTCATTACATCATTGCCGTCAATTGCCAAATCATTAATTGAAAACGGAGCGGGTTTAAGCTGTTCTTCAACTCGTTTTTTAAACAGTTTAAGCCTCCAGCTCTCAGCAGTTTGCGTTCCTCCGCCAAGCCTGTCTCCAATGCGAAGATCCATCATGTCCTTAACATTTTCAACACCGACCCGCCTAATAAATCTTCTTACAGCTGCATCGGTAATTTTTTCATCAACCGTAAACATGTGCCATCTTATAAGATTCACGACTTTTTCTTTATCTTTTTTTGAGAACTTAAGCCTTTCACAAAGCGCCTGCGCAATTTTTGCACCGGCGAGTTCATGATTGTGAAAAATAACCAATCCGTTCTCGTCCTTTGATGCAACTTTTGGTTTGCCTACATCATGAATTAGAGTCGCAAATCGTACAATGGGGTCTTTGGATGGACAAAACTTAAGAGACATTACGTTATGAGTAAAAACATCAGTCGTATGATGCCTTCCGGGTCTTGCTTGAGAGACCCCTTCCCCTTCAAGAAGCTCAGCGACAATATGCTCAAGAAGCCCGCTATTTCTTAGAAGCATTAAGCCCTCATACGGATAATCGCTTGAAAGAATTCTTAGGAGTTCTATTTGGATTCTTTCTTTTGATATTTCATTTATAAGACTTGCATCACTTACTATTTCAGTCCAAGTATTCTCCTCAATAGTAAAGGAGAGTTCTGTAGCAAGTCTTATTGCGCGCATAAGACGCAGTGCATCTTCTTTAAACCTAAGCTTCGGATCTCCAACTGCTTTTATTATTTTACTTTTTATATCTTCCCGTCCATTAAATGGATCAATAATTTTGTGCGCCGACCCCTGGGGTTGAGCCTCGATTCCTAAAGCGATCGCGTTTATCGTGAAATCCCGACGGGATAAATCTTCTTCAATTGTTTTTCCCCACTGCACTTTTTCAGGCCGCCTTCTGTCTTTATATCCATGTTCTGTTCTAAATGTAGTTACTTCAGCTACCTTCTTATCTTTAATAGGAATGCCAACCGTTCCAAAATCATTATCATAAAAACCATTTTTAAATAATTTTAATAATTCTTGCGGAGTTGCGTTGGTGGTCATGTCCCAGTCTTTCACATCTTTTTCAAGAAGAATATTCCTTACACATCCGCCCACAAGATAAATTTCAAAATTACTATCATGGATCTTCTTATAAATCTTTACAATTTCGTCTGGAATCTTAAGTTTCATAGCTTGTCCCATTAAAGTGGGATTTGCTATAGTATAGCAAGATTTATGCATATGAATAAATGGGTGATACTAAATAAAAAATTAAATATAGAAAATAAAAAATTAAGAACAGAAAAGATTGTTAATGTATTACTGAGCAATCGGGGACTTAAAACAAAGAAAGAGATTGATAATTTTCTAAATCCCAAGCTTTCAGATCTGACGATTGACAATGCAGGTATTGACAGAAAAGAAATTGATAAGTCTGTAAAAAGAATCAAGAGAGCAATAGAGGATAAAGAACAAATTATTGTTTTTGGCGATTACGATGTGGATGGAATTTGCGGAAGCGCAATTTTATGGGAAGCTTTAAACGATGCAGGAGCGAAAGTCTTACCTTATATTCCTCACAGAGTCGATGAGGGGTATGGATTATCAGAAGCTGGTATTAAAAATATTATAGTAAAACACCCTGACACAAGCTTAATAATCACTGTTGATAATGGAATCGTGGCAAATAAAGCCGTGGACATTGCCAATAAAAACAATATTGATGTAATTATTACAGATCATCATGTTCCTTCTGCCAAACTTCCTCGAGCTTTTTCTATAGTTCATACTACTTCTCTTTGCGGGACAGGAGTCGCTTATATGCTATCAAAACAGCTAAGAACTAATAACGAAAAACTAATAACTGGTAAGGAGTTTGATCATTTAAGTCTTGTTGCGGTTGCTACTGTTGCTGATTTGGTACCGCTAATGGGTTTAAATAGAGTATTTCTCAAATTCGGACTTGAAGAACTTAGGAAGACCAAGAGACAGGGACTTTTAGCTTTGATAAAAGAGTCAGCAATTGAGCAGAGGGAGATTAACGTTTTTGAAATCGGGCATATTTTGGCACCGCGGATTAATGCAATGGGGAGACTTGAACTTGCTATGGATAGTTTGAGATTACTTTGCACCAAAGATGAAAAAAAATGCGAGGAGCTTGCTAAAAAACTCGGTGAAACAAATAAGAGGCGGAAAGATATTACAATTGAATCTTTTGAACATGCTAAAGAAAAAATCAAAAGTCAACCCGTTCGGCACGCTCAGGGCAAGAATGCAAAACTCAAAAGTTTGATTTTTATCGGAGACCAGTCTTACAATCCGGGAGTTATTGGACTTATGGCATCAAGGCTTGTTGAAGAGTTTTATAGGCCTTCGATCGTGCTTTCTATTGGAGAAAAGTTTTCCAAGGCATCTGCGCGGTCAATATCGGGACTTAATATCATTGAGTTTATAAGAAAAGCATCGGATCTGTTGGTTGATGCGGGGGGTCATCCGATGGCAGCAGGATTTACTATTGAAACCTCAAAGATTGGACTACTTCGGGCAAAATTAATAAAGCTTTCGAAAACCCATATACCACTGAGTTTGCTCAAGAGAACTATTAGGATTGACACTGAAATTTTGCCTGAAGATATAAGCACAGATTTTTACGACGAGATTTTAAAACTTTCGCCTTTTGGGATTAAGAATCCGCAACCGGTTTTTTTGACCAAAAATTTATTGGTTTCAGATATGAGACTGGTGGGTTTTGATAAGCGTCATGTATCTTTTAAATTAATTAGTTCTGAAAACAAGCCTATGGATGCAATTGCATTTAATTTATCTGAAAAAGCGAATGATATAAGAATAGGAGACAGGATCGATGTTGTTTATGCAATTGATAAAGAAACTTGGAGAGGTGTTGCGAGATTCAAGCTCAAGTTGAGAGATTTTAAAAAATAAATTAAGCTTGAGGATCGCTTAGTGATACTCCGTGCATTTTTTGAATAAATATTGTAGTATCTCGGCGTGGTCGTTCTTTTAAGCTCCGAGCTGTTTCGCCTACTGTAAAAGCTATAACTTCCGGAGGTACTCCAACTTCGCCTAGAAGTTGTTGATAAGCATGAAGACCAGCTTCCTGCCCAATATGTTTAAGTCCGCTATCTTTTATTAAATCAGGTGATGTTGTAAGAGTCTTCAAGACTTCACGAGCCAAAGCATTTCGGGATTCATTTGGAGCTTCTTTGAATGATGACATTGATAAATTCCTTTCTTAAATAAAAAACCTCCCTAATTTTTTAAATTGGGAGGAATTTTCCTACAAAATCCCTCCTTCTACTAAATGAGAAGGAAAGTACGCTTAATTTGCAAAGAAAAATTCATAATTACTGTATAAATCTATACCTTTTTATATCCCTTGTCAAGAGATTAAAACTTGGTTAGAATTAGGGAATGCAAGAAGAAAGAATTTTGGCTTCAGACACTGTAAGCTTAAAAGACAAAAAAGTTAAACTTAAGGGTTGGGTTAAGACTAGGCGCGACCACGGAAAATTGATCTTTATAGATTTAAGAGACAGGTCGGGCATTATTCAATTAGTCATAAGTCCGAAAGTTTCTGAAGAGGTCTATAAAAAGGCGGCAAGCATAAGTACAGAGTCAGTAATTGAAATAGAAGGTTTGGTAAAAGAAAGACCAACTTCAACTATCAATGAGGATTTAGAAACTGGAAAATTTGAAGTAAGCGTGGAGAATTTGGAAATATTGTCTCGAGCAGGTACTTTGCCTTTTGACATGGGAGCTGAAACTTTGAACCTTGAGCTTCCGACACTCCTTGACCACCGCTCTCTATCTCTTCGTCATCCGAAAGTTTCCTCTATATTTAAAATTCAGGAAACAATCGCAGATACCTTTAGAAAGACGCTTAAAAACGAAGGATTCACTGAAATATTCGTGCCTACTCTTGTACCATCCGCAACTGAAGGAGGAGCGGAGGTTTTTCCGGTAGAATACTATTCCCACAAAGCATATCTAGCGCAATCACCTCAAATGTATAAGCAGATAATGACATCTATATTCGAGCGGGTGTTTACCATCGCACATGCATATAGAGCAGAACCTTCTGTTACTACCAGACATCTTTCGGAATATGTAAGTCTTGATGCGGAGATGGGGTTTATAAATTCATGGGAGGAAATTATGGATATGGCAGAAAAAGTAGTAGGTTCAATTATAAACGAAGTACAGAAAGAAAATAGCGCAGAATTAAAATTATTGGACGTAAAACTTCCTAAGATTATAAAAAAAATTCCAAGAATCAAATTAAAGGAAGCACATGAAATTATTCTGAAACGTACGAAAAAAGATCATGGGAATGAACCGGATCTTAATCCGTCAGACGAAAAAGAAATTTGCAAATGGGCGCAAGATGAGACAGGAGCACCGTTTGTTTTCATAACTCATTATCCTGTCAAAAAAAGGCCTTTCTATACTATGCCGGATGAAAAAGATTCTGATTTTACTTTAAGTTTTGATTTGCTTGGTATAAATGAGGAGTGGGTTACGGGCGGACAGAGAATAAATGATTATGAAATGCTACTTTCAAATATTAAAAAATGGGGAAATAAGCCGGAAAAATTTGAAATATATCTCCAGGCATTTTCCTACGGAATGCCGCCAGAGGGCGGATTTGCAATGGGACTAGAAAGAATCACCAGAGATATCATAGGCTTATCAAACATAAGAGAGGCAAGTCTTTTCCCAAGAGACATGGAAAGAATAGATGAAAGATTTTCAAAAACTGATTAAATCTCTTAAAAAAGGCTTTACAAAACCAGACCTCTTATTTATCCCTCTCATTTTTATTATTTTACTTTCAGTTTTAGCAGCTTTTGATATCTATGAAAAAGGCAGACATTATTTTTTATCCACCCAGCCATCCCCTTTAAAAGACTATGAAATAAAAAAATACCCGTTTATAAAAAATAAATATGAGCCTCAGATAAGTGCACACGCCGCACTTATTATGGATAAAGACAGCGGAACTATTCTTTATTCGCGCAACCAAAATTTCCGTTTTTCTCCGGCATCTACTACAAAAATCATGACTTCCCTAATCGGACTTGAATATTTTAAGCTATCAGATATTCTGGAGGTTAAGGCTCCAATTCAAGAGGGGACACTTCTTGGACTTTATCAGGGACAGAAAATGACTTTTGAAAATCTGCTTTATGCCATGATGCTTCCGTCTGCAAATGATGCCGCTTCTACAATAGCCCAAAATTATCCGGGAGGTTTTGATAATTTTATTAAAAAGATGAATGATAAGGCTCAGGATCTTAAATTACCCAATACCCACTTTGAAGATCCTGCGGGACTTGAAGACCGGCATGATTACACCACTGCATGGGAGCTCGCACGCCTTACATCTGCTGCGCTTGATAATAAAATTTTTGCACAAGTAGTATCGACTCCTTCAAGACTTATTACCGATACTTTAGGAAATGAATATTTTGTGCTAAACAGGAACAAGCTCCTTGGAGTAGATGGCGTAAATGGGGTAAAAACGGGAACTACCGAGGAGGCCGGAGACGTGCTTGTCACTTCAAAAAATACGAAGGGTCACACAATTATAATAATAGTCCTGAGGAGTGAGGATAGATTTGCAGATACAAAGGCGCTTCTAAATCTAGTAAACGAGGAGAGCCTTACTTATTTATCCATTCGGCCTTGACTGCAGGCAGATAAGCAATAAACCCATTATCGCCCTTAAAAACTACGATTGGCATTAGATATTCCTGCGCTTTATCATTCATGTAGTATGCAAGTGAAATGTTTTGCAGTGAAACTTCTCCTTTGCCCGGACTCGCTATGTAAGCCTTCCCATCTTTAAGTTCCGAATAGGTTTCTTCCGCCGTTTTTATCGGATAAGTGGCTGATTCTGTTGAAATGTCCTGATGGAAAAATTGAGCCTGTATTATCTGAGGCTGATTTTCTCCTCCTCCGATAAAAACCTTCATGGTTGAATTGTATGGCTGCGGATAATAAATTGGCAGATTATCGAGATCTTTTTGGAAAAAATCTACTTCAATTATGTGAGCATCGCTAAAACTTGTTGTAGATACAAGCTCAGAGCCTTTGATTGAAAAAAAATAAGTCTGTGTGTTTTTAATATCCTCAGACAGAGCTTCCATGCTTGATAATAACCCCTGTGCGAGATCTCTTGCTTCGTCCGGACTTGGCAAATTCAAACTGCTCAATATAGTCGTATCGTTAAAAAATTCCGAACTTATGCTAAATTCGGATGTGAAAATATCTACTTTGATTTTGCTTCCTACCGGTGAGCGCGGATCGCTCCATTGATAGACATTTCCCCTGACTCTTACGGGCCCGCTTGTAAATCCTGCCTGTGAGACCTTTTCTCCTGTTTTTCTAAGAGCCAATAAGTCAGTTGAACGGGGTGTGATCTTAAAAACCTTTGCCCTATCTGAGAATTTAGGAAGTTCTCCAGTTACTGTATCAATTGTATATGAGTAATTTTTGGTATCTAAATTTAACGGCAGTTCCATCTCTGGAAGCTCTCCATACGCTACGCTCGGCGGAGCAGGAGGTGTTGGGGCAATAATGTTCTTAATTAAAGTACCTATTCTAAAAAGTAAAATAATGGTTACCAACGTCCCCAGAAGTACCCCTATCCAAATCGCTAATTTCTTGGTCATTCCGGTTGCTTGATTAAGAGTGAGCATGTCTTGAGTATAGAAAATACATGAGGTACAATGCAAGTTATGGTGAGAGTAAGATTTGCTCCAAGTCCCACAGGAATTCCGCATATTGGAAATACCCGCACCGCGCTTTTTAACTTTCTTTTTGCGAAACATAATAATGGCAAATTTATTATCCGGATCGAAGATACAGATAGGGCACGTTATGTAAAAGAAGCCGAGGATGCAATTATCGAAATTTTAAAATGGCTGGACATTTCTTGGGATGAAGAGATAGTTTATCAATCTAAACGACTCTCTATTTACAAAGAACATGCAAAGATTCTTAAAGAGAAAGGATTAGTCTATGAAGATGAAGGTGCTCTGAGGTTTAAAATGCCCAAAACTGGTGAAACTTCATGGGATGATGCGGTCGGTAATAAAAAAATTACTTTTAAAAACGAGACGCAGGAAGATTTCGTAATCATCAAATCAGACGGATATCCAACATATAACTTTGCAAATGTAGTTGATGATAAGCTTATGAATATAACGCATGTGATAAGAGGTGAGGAATTTATTTCCTCGACACCAAAACATGTTCAATTATACAAAACCTTCTTATGGGAGCAACCTATTTTTGCGCATTTGCCTGTAATTTTGGGCACTGATAAATCAAAACTATCCAAAAGGCATGGCGCCAAATCTGCACTTGATTACAAAAAAGAAGGGTATCTTAAAGAGGCACTTTTAAATTTTATGGCGCTTCTTGGGTGGAATCCCGGAGGTGACCGCGAACAGATGAATATTGATGAGATGATTAGGCTTTTTGATTTGAAAGACATAAATACAGCCAATCCTATTTTTGATATCAAGAAATTTGAATGGCTCAACGGATTTTGGATAAGAGAGGTTGGTGATCTTGAGAAAAGATTAAAAGAATTTTATAAAGAAGATAAAGATGTGCTTGAGATTCTTAATTCGGATAAGGCAAGTGTGTTTATAGCTTCTGCAAAATCGAGGATGAGAACTCTTGCTGATTTTAAGAATTTAATTTCTCAAGCTTCAAAAAAGAAAAAAACAAGAGAAGAAAAAGATCTTGCAGGAAGATTATTAAGTTTTTTAAATGAAGAACTAAAGGATAATTGGCAGGATGACAAATTACTTACAGTTCTCAAAGATTTTTCAAAAAAAGAAGATGTCAATTTCAAAACAATCTATTTTTTAATGACTGGAAAGGAGCAGGGAATAGGAATTCTTGAGTTAAATCAAATTCACGGCAAAGAGTTTTTCATAAAAAATCTTTCGCAGTGATGATTAAGTTATGAATGAGATAGAACTTTTCGCAAAACCTTTTTGGGTAAATTTTTTAATATTAGTTCCGGTTTTCTTATTCTTTTATTTCGGAAAGCATAAGCTTTCGATAACTAAAAGAACACTCCTTTTCACTTTCGTATTTGGAGTTGCATTTGGAGTAATAGAAGCTTCCTGCGTTGTCTATCTAAGAGCTGCTGCAGGACTTCTGCCTGGATATGAAGGAACTCTTTTGGATGTCTGGAGGCAATCTGATCAGTTTTACAATAACCAAATTCTTCTAGAACAGCTCCCGATGAGTCTTCTTGCAGTTGAGTTGATAAGAGAAGTGGGAACTATAGTCATGCTTTGGATGGTAGCTTTTATTTCTGCGCAAAAAATTAAAGAAAGAATTGCTGTTTTTCTTTGGGCTTTTGCTGTCTGGGATATTGTTTATTACGCCCATTTTTTCTTAACAGTTAGATGGCCGCAGAGTCTTACGACTCCTGATGTGTTATTCCTAATTCCTGAGCCTTGGTCTTCTCAAGTCTGGTTTCCGATATTAGTAAGCGGACTGACAATGATTGCAGTCTTTATTAACAGTAAGGACAAATCCCAAAAATAAAATTAGTATAGTTTGTCCTCTTCTGTTATCTTGACACCTCTTCTCCCCGATAATTTATAATGTTACAACTGCTGCAATGGTTTCACGAAATACATGCAGTAGATTTTCCGAAATCCTGCCCGCTTCGGATAATAATTTCATTATGAACCTGCCCTATAAAATTAGTTTTGTAATTTACACATAACCAGTACTTAGCTTATTAGGTGCTGGTTTTTTTATGGCAGGACGACCCGCCTTCGCATAAAGCTTCGGAGGGCGAAGGGAGGTGAAGCAAAATGAATTTTAAGAAAAAAATTGCAGGAGCTTTGATTACAGGAACTCTTCTGGCGGGAGCACTTTTGCCTGGTGCTGCATTTGCTGATCAAACATGCACAATTTCAGATAATGGAGCTTTCTCGCACAACAGATGCAGGATTAAGGTAGTTAAAAAGCAGACGGTTATACAAAGCAATGTAGCAGTAGTTACCAATGGTGTAATTATTGTAGCATCTACGGGCGGAAATTCCGCAAGCTTTAATACCGGCGGAACTACGAGTATAACAAGCGGTTCATCAACCGTAACAGTTACCATAACCAATACGCTGAATTCAAACACAGCGGTGGTAAATACTCCGGTAACACCATAGTAATTTTCTTTATCTTCGAAACCCCGTCTTTTACCAAGGCGGGGTTTTCATTTCCAGCGTTTTTGATTACCCTATTCAATATTTTGACAATAAATACTTGGACTAGTATAATCGGCCAAATGGCAGCAGAAAGCTTTGCGAGGCGACCAGCAACCCAAGAGGAAGTAGTAAAAGAAACTTCTCTTCCATTCAATCTTGCACAGATAGAACAGATTTCTCACGAATATCCTACTCCATTTTTCATTTACGATGAGGAAGGGATTCGTCAAAACGCAAGAGTCTTTATGGAAACTTTTTCGTGGGCTCCGGGTTTTCGCAATTTCTTTGCAGTAAAGGCATTGCCCAATCCTCATATTTTAGCAATTTTAAGAGAAGAAGGATTTGGTGCAGACTGTTCCTCAGAAGTTGAGCTTGAGATGGCAAAAAGAGTTGGTTTCAGAGGTGAGGAAATAATGTTTACTTCAAATGATACACCAGAAGACCAGTTTGCATTAGCTTCTGAACTTGGTGCAATTATTAATCTGGATGATATAACTCATTTAGAGTATCTCGAAGAACATGTAGGGCTTCCTTCAACACTAAGTTTCAGATATAATCCGGGACCTTTAAGAGAGGGCAATGCAATAATAGGAAAACCAGAAGAAGCAAAATACGGATTGAGAAAAGATCAATTATTTGAAGGGTATAGAAGGGCAAAAGAGAAAGGTGTTACTAAATTTGGTCTTCACACAATGATTGCTTCAAATGAGAAAGACCCTGAATATTTTGCCGAAACTGCAAGGATGTTGTTTGAATTAGTAGGAGAAGTACATGGCAAGCTGGGTGTAGATATTTCCTTTATTAATCTTGGGGGAGGCGTTGGAATTCCTTACAGGCCAGAACATAAACCTGTAGATATATCGGAAATTTCCGCAAGTGTTCAAAGGGACTATCAAGCAATGATAATAGATAAAGGACTTACGCCTCTTCAAATTACAATGGAGTGTGGGCGAGCAATTACCGGGCCTCATGGATATTACGTAGCAAGGGTAAGACATGTAACTGAAAAATATAGAGATTACGTAGGTCTTGACGGGAGTACTACGAACATGCCAAGAGTAGCAATATATGATACTGCATATCATCATGCAACTGTTCTTGGAAAAGAAGGAGCACCTCGTGAAATGGTTTATGATGTTACTGGGTCACTTTGCGAAAACAATGATAAATTTGCTAAACAGAGGCAAATGCCCGAAATTCATCCGGATGATTTAGTTGTAATTCATGATGCGGGTGCACATGCAATTGCAATGGCAAACGAATATAATGGACAGCTTATTCCAGGAGAACTTTTACTAAAACCTGATGGGCCAGTTGTCCAGATAAGAAGGCCGAGAACAATGGAAGATTATTTTGGAACAATCGTAGACTTCTCCCAAACTTAAGCTCAACGTCAACGAACAAATGTTCTGCGACATAAGATATTTATTTTTCTTCGAGACTAGACGAGCTGGTCTATCTATATTACTATGGGTTGTGCTGAGCACGCCGGTCTATACCCGTTTAGTCGTTATAAGCAAGCAACTTATTCTTTAGAAGCACCTATAATTGCACCGCAATTAGCACAATAAAGAAGCAAGAATACTACTCCATTAACAGTCCTTCTATTTAATTTTAAGCCGCTATGATATTCATTTGGATGTAAAGTGGTCTCGCCACACTTTGGGCATGTTGGTTCTTTATCATTTGGCATATAATCTCACCTCCCTATATAATTTTTCACAACAGTTTTCAAGGAAACATTAAACTGATTAGGAAAAATCATTAAAGGTTTTTAACAATCTCATTGTGGCATCATAATCAAGCTTTTCTCCCTCGTACTCACATTTATACAAGCCTTGTAAGTTAGATGGTAATTGAGTTCCTTTCTCAACTAGTAAAATTGTGTTCTTACCGTATAACGCAAGAGCTGCTCCTATCTCAATGAGTACATTTTGATTTAAAATAGTGTATTCTTTACCCTGAGAGTCGAGCATTTTTTGTTCTCCTTCAACATGTATAATGCCGGCAAAGCAATTCTTCATTTCGTTAAAAACCTTATCAGGTACAGGAATGGAGGTAGTATCATTTTCTTCAGCAATTACAGGTATAAATTTACCAAAGGTAAGTAGTTCTTTAAGTTGTTTTACGATCTCCTTATTATGTCCATGGCTAATAAAAACTTTTTGCGGTGTTGTTTTTTTTGATGGAATATCCTGTTCTGGTAATACGGGGACGTCGTCTTCGTGCATATCTTCTCCTTTATTTTTATTTTCTTCTTCCGAGGTTAGCATTTGTTTCTTTAGGGAAGATGAAACTATCTCACTTGCAAACCAAGGACCGGTAGTTGTATTCATTATTAACCCCAAGTATTTTACATTTGTCATAAAAATTTCGACAAAGACCTTAGATTGTTTTTTGGAGATATCAAAATCTCTTACTAATGTATTTTCAAAGAAGCTTGTTTCAGGAACTTTTTTACCTTTATAATATTCAAAAACTTTTGAAAAAGATCCGGGTTTAAAAATTGAGTTCGTAATAGCTGATTTTCGAGATTCCTCTTCTTTAGGCTCAACTATATCCTTTCCTAAGCTAGTAACAGTGATTCTTGGAGTATTAAAACTACCTGTAGTAAGACCATATTTATTTGATGAAGAAAGCAAAATTCTAAAAGCAGAACTTCCTGGACTTCTATTAATAGCTATGGCTACTTCTTGCGGAGGAAGAGGATTGCCGCTGTTTTTTTCTTCGATTGCTTGAGCAATCTGTAAAGCTTCTTCAAAACTATCTTTTGGAAATTCACTGCGAATTGCAATATCTTTTTGTTTTTCTTCTGTGTTTTTGTCCATGAATAAAATGTAACACAAATCCAATCCCGTGTCAAGCTCAGTTCATGTAAAACTGTAACGATAATAACATCTAGTTCATTTTCGGTGGCAAGAGAGTATTAACTATAAATGGAGCGTTTAACAAGCCAGATCAGGCTAAATAGGGACGACGGTCACATAGGGGCGCACTACTTGGCTGCCGGACTTGGATTCCCTTCGACTGCGCTCAGGATAAACTTCTCATCCAAGTCAATACTTCACCACACTCTGCTTGTACTGAGCAAGCAAAGCGCGCCGAAGTGCTGCCGGACTTGGATTCCCTTCGACTGCGCTCAGGATAAACTTCTCATCCAAGT
>JBBTVO010000023.1:9893-14401 GCA_038063195.1 Patescibacteria group bacterium | reverse complement strand
GCAGCTACTTCCTGGGATTTTTTGACAGCTTCATTTACCGCTTCTTTTATGTCATTGTCTGATTTTCCGTTGGTCCTTATATCCTTTATCTTCTGATCTCCTGTAATTGTAATATCGACACCGTTTTTATTTACAGTCACTTCTTCGCCTTGAAGTTCGCGCTGAATTTTCATCGCCTCATCGCGCATTTTTTTAATGTCTTTAAGTTGATCGAACATTCCCATAAAAACTCACCCCCCTTGCCTCGCCGAAGTCTTGCCAAAGGCAGACGAAGGCGGGTCTAAATTGATTTTAACACAAAAGAAACTTTTGTGCTTTTTCCTGTAATCTCTTTCAAGGCATCTTCAATAATTTCTTTTGCCTTCGGGTCTTCAAGTTTATCTTTGTGGAACTGGAATTTTGCTTCCAGAATTAGCGCCCCGTTTTTAAAATCAGAAACCGCACATCCTCTCAGAAATCCTGCAACAGGCTGATTTTCAATTTTAACTTTATCTATTAATTCTTGGAGCATATTCTGATGCGGGGAGTCTACAAAATTTTCACTAATCACATTTGCTCCCACTGCTTTGGGGTTTTTCAAACCAAGTTCACCCGCATTGTGAGTATGAAAATTTTTGTGGACGACCTCAGCATCAGAAGAATCTTTAACTGCCCACTCAATAATTACAATTTCAAGAGGAAGTTGCGGTAATACCGAAAATTTAATTTTACCCGTGGCTTCAGATAGAAGTTCTATGAGTTTTTTTAAATCCTGAAGTTCTATTCTTTCTGTAAATTTAGAAGAAGGCTTAGAGACTCCGACTTTCTCAAGGAGAATTTTATGAAGTCCTCCAATAAGAGTCTCCATAAAATATTTCATATCAATTCCCTGTTCTACCAAATTTCCGACTAAATTTATTCCACCTTTTACATCTTTATTCACCAAAGACTCTACCATTTCATCAATATTTTTATCTATATCTCCTATCTGGTAAGTTTTCTGTACAAATTCTTTTGTAATTTTCTTACCTCTGGCAACAGCTGACAATTCTTCAAGAACCTTTACTCCATCGCGGAAACTTCCGTCTGCAAATTTTGCAATTTCCGTAAATGCGTCTTTATCAGCGTCAATTTTTTCCGCTTTTGAAATTCTAGCAAAAGCCCTGAGAAGTTCTTCATCTGTAGCTTTTTTAAAAGTAATCTGAAAACACCGCGATGCAATTGTGGCGGGAACTTTATGCGGTTCTGTGGTACAGAGAATAAAAACTACATGAGAGGGCGGTTCTTCAAGAGTCTTAAGAAGTGCGTTGAAGGCCTCAGTTGTAAGCATGTGGACCTCATCAATTATGTAAACTTTTTTATTCGCCCGCGCCGCTGACAATTTAATCTTCTCCCGAAGATCCCTTATCTCATCAATTCCCCTGTTTGATGCGCCGTCAATTTCAAGGACATCAATATTAGAACCATTAGTTATAGAAATACATTGGTCGCATTTATTACACGGAGTAAGCTTACCGGCTTTTCTATCCTTTTCTGTAAGTTTTTCGCAGTTAAGAATTTTTGCAACAATTCTTGCGGTTGAAGTTTTCCCAAGACCTTTGGGGCCTGTAAAAAGCATCGCATGGGTATCATCTTTCGACAAAACAGAAACAAGCTTCTCACGAACGCTCTTACTGTCAAGTTCTTCTATATTTTGGGGTCTGTATTTGCGGTAAAAAACCATATCCTGAAAATTTCTAAATCCTAATTTCTAATTTCTAAAATTTTTTAGGTCAATTAGAGCAATTAGGCTAATTAGGTCAATTGATATATTATTCATGGTTTATTCCGAGTAAATGCATTATTCCATGCTCGACAAGCTCTGCGATTTTATCATCTACCAAAACTTCATCACGCGATGCTTCTCTTATCACTTCCGGATATGAAATCACTACGTCACCAAGTATAAGTGCTTCTCCCTGACCATGCGTGGGCAACCCTTCAGCCTGTGAAAAGGACAAGACATTCCTAGTCTTATCTTCCCCTTTGTATTTTTTGGAAAGCTCCCGCATTTTCCTATCCCCAACGATTGCAATAGAAATTTCGACTTTTCCGGAAACTCCCTTCTCATCAAGAAGACTTGCGGCAAGATTTTTTATTTTTTTCCTGTTGACCTGATATCTGCTTTCGACAAAAATTGCAATTGTGACCTGTGCCATAGTTTATGACCATACTTTCTTCATGCGCCTCGCATCTTCTTGTTTTTGTTTTCTGGCAGCAGAAGGCTTCAGATAAAACTCTCTTCTTTTTGCCTCCTGGATTATTCCTCCGGCGACAACTTTTCTCGAAAATTTTCTTATAAGCGACTCATCACTCTCTCCCGGCTGTTTTTTTACAAATACCATATATAAAACACCTCCCCTTGTGAAGTAGCGCAAAGCGCACTTCACGGGGTCCCGTGAGATGATTTATCTATCTCACTGGGACATTAATTAATCTAATCTATTTTACTCCAACCAATAACTTATGTAAACCACGAGAAGCTACATTTTCACTGATTTTCCCAGAGGACCTATTATATGAAGATGGAGATGGTCGATAATTTGCGCTCCGCCGCCGTTTACGACAATTCTATATCCTTTATCTTCAAGCTTCTGTTCTTTTATGATTTTTTGTCCTACATTTTTTAACTTATCCATTAATCCCTTACCTGCCTTGCCGGCAGGCAGGTCTTTAATATCCAAAAAATCCCTGATGTGTTCCTTGGGCATTATCAAAATGTGAACTTCCTTAACCGGATTTATGTCCGCAAACGCCATAACTTCCTCATCTTCATAGGCAAAGTCTTTCGGAATCTCATGTCTTGCGATTTTACAAAAAATACAGGTTTCCATATTTATTATTTTAGCAAAAGGACAAATTTTTCTGCATGGCGCGGGGAGCTTTCAAATTTTCTCAAGCACTTTTATTATATCAGCCAAAGGCAATTTCGTCGGTTTCATTTTGGGATTTTTTGCGGTGCCATTGAGAAGCATCTTTCTACCAACATGAAGAAACCATGTCGCCTCAGGATCCATTTTTTTAAGCTGCTCATAAGCCAAGGTAAGATCGGCATCTACCTTATCAGACTTTGGCAAAGTCTTTATCCGCACATATCCTTTTCTCGGATCTTTTCTAACCACGAGAACATATCCCATCTTCTGAGCAAGTTTTATGACAGTATCATTTATTGTTTCGAATCCAATTCCGCGGCCAAAGCGCGTTTCAAAAAGTTTCCCGTTTTCTTTAATTTCGTGCTCTGCCCAAATACGGTTCTCAAATTCATGGAGAATTCCATCAAGCGCTTCCATCACAAACTCTGTATAGTAATCATCCTGATCAGGCTTCATTACTTTCAAACCATCCAGAATTCCCACCAGGTTAAATTCGTAATGGTCGGCGGACGGGTCTTTCCAGAAGACTTCTTTGAAATGGTCAATATCAACAACCACTCTCATCATCCTATCCACCGCTTCAATTTTTTCTTCTCTCAAATTCTCGTTGTGCTCTGTATGACTTTTTTTGACAAATTCCCACGTGACGCTTGCCGCGCAAACTTGATCGCTTTGCGTTTGATGATGATCAAGCGGACCAAGTCCCGTATCTACATGAATTACCTCATCTTCCCCTACTTGTCCTGAGCCTGCTTGCAGTGAGCTTGCCGAAGCTGCCGAATGGATTTTTTCAATAGCGTTTTGCGGAGTCTTGCCGTTTATCGTCTCTCCTGCTGGCACATATTTTACTTGGGCATCTTCCCAGCCCTGCAAAAATCTCTTAAGTACCCAAACAGAAGATATCGCGTCAAGATCAGGTGAGGCATGTGTGACAATAGTCTTCATAAAATAGTTACTAGCGACTAGCAATTAGTTAATTTCGCTAGAGTAAAGTATACATTATTTTACATGTACAAAAAAGCCCATTGATATTATTGCAGGTATACTGGTATACTTGGACTAATATGCCAAGAGCTTCTAAATTCAGCTTAAGACAAAAGCAATTTGAAGAAATGAATTCACATCTTCTCTACCTTATCTCATCATTAAATAATAAAAGCGAGATAGAGGATTTTATAGAAAGTTTCTTAACAAAAGAAGAGAAAATAATGCTTACAAAAAGATTGGTTCTTTTCATGATGCTTCATAAAGAGTATTCTCCATCCATTATCAAAAACACGCTCCATATAAGTTATGAAACTATCCGAATCTATCAAAATCAGTTGATATCGAAAAATAAAACGTTTCAAAAACTTATAGAAAATCTTCTTAAAAGGCAGGAGAGTTTAAACTTTTTCAAAAGCATTAATAAACTCCTAAAACCGCTCGACTTGGCTTTTAACTCCAAAAGAAATATGAAAGCACGGGCAAAATTTGCGTCAGGAAATTTTAGCTAAGTGAAGATATACCAGTATATCTGTAGTAAACAAGCTGAGTGTTGACATGCTCGACATAAGAATTCAATAATTAAGTATATGGACGATCAAAATCCTACACAAACTCCGCCGGTAAGTCCTG
>JBBTVO010000023.1:4381-9793 GCA_038063195.1 Patescibacteria group bacterium | reverse complement strand
CCGACCCCACCTCCTCCTGGAAAACATATACAAATTCTCGATATGCTTATACCCTTGACTTCCCAACTTCCCTTCGCATACAAGAAGAGAATCAAACTAGAGATACAGCTACAGAAGCAACGATTATTACTTCTGCAGATTTTACTGAAGATACCTCAACTTGTAAAGGTGGCTGCACATATCCAGTAACGAAAGGCTGGAAAGCAGATATTTCTGTACAAAAAGAGTGGACGAGAGGGTTTGATATAGACTTTTTCAGAACAAACCCCTTAAAAATCACCAGAGAGCAAGATATAGTCAATAACGGAATTAGAATGTTCATTACAGAACATAAATCCGTAGGAATACCTCCGATTGGAAATTCTTCTTATCAAGTTCTATTCGTACAAGACGCGAATTTATACAGAATTACTTTCGAACCAAATAAAGATGACTTCCCCGAGGGTGGAAAATTATTTGATCAAATTCTTTCGACTTTCAAATTCACCGAAGCTTCTCCATTTCCTACTTGCGTGCCAAGACCGGCTTGTCTTGACACAACTCCCCGCTGTTTGATCCCAGAAACTCCTGACATGTGTCCATCCACAATTACATCCACTCCATAAATTCCACCCAAGGGCCTGTGCCCCGTGAGATGCGAAGCTATCTCATGGGGTTGACAAAAACCGGAGAATAAACCATTATATAATTACATTTGTCAATTCTGTCCATGGATAATAAAACACAAAATCTTGACCCTGCGCTCAAAGCCACTTACGAGCGCGTAATGG
Source organism: Patescibacteria group bacterium (assembly GCA_038063195.1). Taxonomy (GTDB): domain Bacteria; phylum Patescibacteriota; class Microgenomatia; order Levybacterales; family UBA12049; genus JBBTVO01. The sequence continues at coordinate 9,023 of JBBTVO010000023.1, read as the reverse complement.
GCACCAATGTTGCCGCTCCAACTCCGTCGCCTTTTCCGGCTCCGACTCTAACTCCACCCCCAACTCCTCCATCTTCTCCGGCTCTGCAACCGGCAGTTACGGTGCCTCAAGGCTCAAATGATATCAAAGTTGTCACGGGAAGTCCAAATGCTACCAAGGTCGTTGCCGGAGGTGGAAAGGGCGGAGGAAGGCTTTCGCCTGCTTTAGTATTCGTAGCAATTGCGCTGTTTTTTGCGATTTATACCTTTGTGTGGCTTTTTGTCTTTAAGGTAAATATCCCCTTTATCCCAAAACTCTTTTAATTACTTCGTTTAAATCCAGAAGTTCGGATTTTTCTTCATCTCTTTTCTTAAATTCTATTTTATCTTGGGCTTGCCCTGAACCCTGCCGAAGGGTTTTTTCGGAAATTACCAAACGTACCGGAATTCCGATAAGATCTGCATCCGCAAATTTCTCTCCTGCTCTTACATCCCGGTCATCATATAACACATCTACTCCGGCTCTCTGGAGCTCTTTATAAACTTTATTTGCGTTGTTAGTTGTTGGCTGTGAGTTGTTAGTTGTGATTAGTTGTGCATCAAACGGCGCTACACTAGCCGGCCATTTCATCCCCTTTTCATCATTATAAACTTCTGCAATCGTCCCCATAAGCCTTGAGACTCCTATTCCATAACACCCCATCATGACAAATTTCTCACTACCAATTTTATCTTTGAATTTAAGACCGAACGCCTTTGAGTATTTATCCTTAAGCTGGAAAATATTTCCCACTTCAATTGTCTTAACTTTCGCAAGTGCTCCGTGTCCCAAATCACATTGTTTTCCTTCCGCAACTTTTGATATCTCTGTATTTTCCGAAAAATCTCCGCCTGGACAATAAATTATTTCATCCTCCCCGCTTTCACAAATCACCTGATACTCATCTGAGAATTCAGAGAAAGTTCCCCCAGATGCTCTTGTCTGTATCGCATCAAGCCCTACACGCTTGAAAACACTTGCATACGCTTTTTTCATCTTTTCGTAATAATCAGCCAAATCTTTTTCATCTGTATGGAATGAGTAAAGGTCTTTCATCAGAAATTCTCTTCCGCGCAAAAGTCCGGCCTTTGCTCTTGCCTCGTCTCTAAATTTATTTTGAATTTGATAAAGATATAAAGGCAGGTCTTTGTAAGATGAGACTAATCCGGAAACAATAGGCACCAGAACTTCTTCATGAGTCGGACCAAGCGCATATTCTTTCTCAAATTGGCTCGTGAGCTTAAACAGCGCATCAAAGCCCGTCCATCTTCCTGTCGTCTCCCAGCTTTCTTTTTTTTGAAGTGAGGAAAGTAAAAGTTCTTGTCCGCCGGCAGTATTCATTTCTTCTCTTATAATATTTGAGATTTTATTTATTACACGAAGACCGAGAGGAAGGAAATTATAAACTCCCGCCATCTCCTTTCTGATAAAGCCTGCCCGTATAAGAAGTTTTGCATTTATAGACTCTTCATCCTTGGGAGTTTCTTTGATTGTCTTTCCAAACAGCTTGGAATATAACATAAAACGAGTATAGCATATTTGCTTTTTTTGTAATATAATTTCAGATTATATATGTCTATTGAGACTAATTCTAGATTAAGAATATTAACCCATCCCGACACAGATGAACCAACAGGAATTGTGTTTTTGAATCCTGATCAAATTAAACTCATGACGCTAATGATATTAATGTTTAAGGCGATTGAATTAGATTACGATATGAAATTGGTCAATAGAGCTAAAACCATTTCATTTGAACATCTCAGCGCAACGACTTTAGAAGAAAAATTAGTCGAGTCTGAACCAAATCAAAGAAGGGAGTTCATAGAGGAAGCTAGGAATGCAGACAGTCTGATATTTGAATCTTCTCGACCAACGCGTTCACTTTGATCTCTTTACCTCTTTACCCTGAGCTTTTATCCTGAGCAGAGCCGAAGGTTGCCGAATGGGGTGGCCGCCGAAGGCATTGCGGAGAGCCGCGACCATTCTCGCTGCAAAAGATTTTTGAATCTTTGGATCTTTTTCCGATTCATTCCGTATTTCAAGAGAGCGTTTGATAATATCGAAAAGTAAACCTTTTTTCTCGGCCTCTTCGGTCGCCCATATTGTCTCGCCAGTTGCTTTTCCGATAATTCCTGTCAAGCCTGAAAGCTTGGGATCTTTCTCCAAGACTTCAATCGTGCGCTCCATCATGAAGCCTGACACAAGACTTCCCTTCTGATAAATCTTCGCAACTTTTTCAAGGTCAAGGCCATACGGAGATTCCTTTAGTAAGCCAAATCCTTCACCAATCGACTGCATGTATCCATACTCCATCGCGTTATGAACCATTTTTATGAAATGCCCTACTCCGCCCTCACCAAAATATTCATGACCGCCGGAAGGCTTAGATAAGGAATCCAGAATTGGTTTTATTTCCTCATATGCACTTTTATCTCCCCCCACCATAAGCGGATATCCCGTTTTTGAAGCTACAATTCCCCCACTTACTCCAATCCCAAGAAACCTAATTCCCTTTTTTGAAAATTCTTCAAATCGTCTCTGGCTATCTTTATAATTTGCATTTCCACCGTCAACTACAATATCTCCCTTTCCAAGATATGCAGAAACTTCATCTAGAATATTTTGAGTCGCTTCACCGGCCGGCAACATTATCCAAATTATTCGAGGTTTTTCTAAATACTGCGAGAGATCTTTTATTGTTTTAGCAATCTTTAAACTATTATCTGAGATTTTTAATTTTTCATTTTTAATTTTTAATTTAAGCTCGTCAACACGAGCGTTTGTTCGGTTCCAAACCATCAATTCATGTTTCTCGCGGATAAGTTTCCCCGCCATTCTCGACCCCATTTTACCTAATCCCACAAATCCAATTTTCATAAAACTAGTTGCTAGTGGCTAATCTCTAGTCGCTAATTTAGAGCCATTTTTTTCCATCTCTTTCTATCAAATCCTGTGCTTCTTTGGGTCCCCACTCGCCGTTTTTATAAATTTTTAAATCTTTGTCTCCTTCTTTTTCCCAGCCTTTCAAGATTTTAGTAATAAAGTCCCAGGAACTCGCCAGCTCATCTGATCTATTGAAAAGCATCTGGTCTCCCTGAAAAATATCAATTAAAATCTTTTCGTAAGCTTCAAGTCCTTTCGTATTGAAAGATTCTTCATATGTAAAATGCATATCCACAGTCTCAAGCGCAAGCTTACTTCCGGGCTTTTTCGCAATAATTCTCATATAAATTCCTTCATCCGGCTGAATCCTTATTGTCAAAACATTCCCAATCTCAGGACACCCAAATTCTTTAAATAAGATATGACAAGTTTGCCTAAAAACCATCGAAATCGTCACTTCATCTTTTGGCATTTTTTTCCCTGCCCTTACGTAAAACGGCACTCCTTCAAACCGCGGTGTATTTACGTGGAATTTAAAAGCGACGAATGTTTCGGTCTCAGAATTAGGCGAAACTTCCTTTTCGTCTTTGTAGTCTTGGTATTGCCCCCGTACTACGTCTTGAGAAACTTCGGAGGGCTCAATGCAGTTTATCGCTTTTATTGCATTTGCCCGCGCATCACGCAGATCTTCTTTCGTAAAACTTCTGGGCTGCTCCATGGCAACAGATGCAATAAGCTGCATGAGATGGTTTTGCGCAGCGTCACGCAAAATTCCTACCCCGTCAAAAAAACTCCCCCGTCCTTCAATGCCCTTTTTCTCAGCCCAGGTTATCTGTACATGGTCAAGATGTTCGCTATTCCAGACGGGTTCAAAAATTCCATTGGCAAACCGGAAAGCAAGAACATTCTGTAAAGTCTCTTTACCGAGGTAATGGTCTACACGGAAAATCTGCTTTTCTTCAAAAATCTTCGAGAGCTTCTCATCAAGAGCAATTGCCGTCTCCAAATCTTTTCCGAAAGGCTTCTCGATAATTATCCGCGTCCACTTATTACTCCCTTGTCCGCACCCCTCGGCAAGTTCTGTTGACTCGAGGTAATCTAATATAATCTCGTAATTTTGCGGAGGTGTCGCTAGATAAAAAAATCTCGTAATACATGCTCCCATTTTTTTATCAAATGAGTTAAGCTTCTCGATGAGTTCCGTGTATCCTTTTTCCTGCGCAAAATCTCCTTTTTGGTAAAAAAGATGGGCAGAGAATTTTTCCCAATCTGGCTTTTCGGATAAGTCTTTGAAATAATCGCGGAATTCATCGTCTGAAAAATCCCGTCTTGAAAATCCCACTACGAAAAACTCTTCGGGCAGAAGATTTTGGTTGAAAAGGGAGAAAAGCGCTGGGATAAGTTTGTTTTGGGCGAGGTCCCCCGTCGCACCAAAGATAATCATGGCAAAAGGACTACTCATAATTTCTAATTATTCTAATTTCTAATTAATCTAAATAAATCCCAATTATTTTAATTTGTAAGTTTTGGTACTTGTTTAGAAATTAGGTCAATTAGAGCAATTAGGTTAATTTTATACCTTTTGGTCTGTTATTAAAAGGACTTTATCGGTAACCTGGGGGGTATTGAGAAATCTTGCGGGAATTTCTTCAATTGGACCGTCTGCAAACATTGCCTTCAGAGCTTTCTTCTTATCATTCCCAAAAACCAGCAAGAAGATCTGGTCCATCTGAGAAAG
>JBBTVO010000023.1:0-4281 GCA_038063195.1 Patescibacteria group bacterium | reverse complement strand
ATCTTTTATCATTTTCTCATTGCTATTCCCGTGCATGGGCTTTCCCCACCTCTCATCTACTATCGCCACCGCTCCCGGTCTAAATAATTTTTCCTGCCTGCCGGCAGGCGGGTCTTTGGCAAATTTTCTATAAAGAGGCGCTGGAGTTCTTCCGCCGGAAAGATATAAAACAGTTTTCTTATCTACGGCTTCGTAGAGCTTTTCCTTTGCAATCTCAATTCCCTTAAGATCACTCGAAACACTTATCGTCTGCATTTTATATACGTATATTACCAGAAGTTACATTATCCGAATAGAGGGCTTCAAAGGTTTTATAGCAGATAAATCGTAATGAGGATCAACAACATAAGTTACCTCGTTTGAAAGTGGACCGTCTGCTCTATAAAGCAAGACTGCATCCATGCTCTCGCGAAAATCATTCCTTACATCATTTAGGGGACCCCTCAAGACTAACATTTCTGCTTGTTCATCTCCATTAACTATGACATTTCTCCATTCTCTTTTAAGACCAGTCGATTTGTAAATCTTAAGAAGAGGAAGTGCCGGATTCTTTTCAAATCCGTCCTGATCTGATATCGTCTCCCATCTCCCAGCTGCTGTTGCAATTGAGCTTTCATAGTTCCCGTCTTGAGATCCATACATATAACTCTTTTCATGAAATTGCCATGCTTTTCCTCTATCGGATTTTTCCACTGTTTCTAAAGCGCCTTTACCATAAAATGCTCTTCTCCATGCATGGTGCCATCTATCAATGTTTTCAAGCCTAAGGAATGGGCTCAAGGCGTCGAAGTGCTGTGCCATAAGCTGGTCTACTTGTGAGAGTAACTGATTTAATTCTGCCACTGTATGAGGACCTTTAGTCTCTTCTTTTCGCAAGGAAGCAACTCCTTCTATTCGCTGCTGCACAATTTCTGGTAATTCTCTAAATTCAAACGGAAGACTTCTCTCCAACCTTTGTGTCATATTGGTAGCGACTATATCACTGAAGGTTTATTTTGTCAACAGAAAAAATCATTTTTTGACAATCCGGCATCAAATGCATGAAGGATTAAACGAGCGTCCCCTAACGGGGAGATTGTAAATTAGCGGGTTTAATCTGAAAAGCATGACCTGCCTGCCGGCAGGCAGGGAAGAGGCATGGCGGGAACTTTTGCTTCTTTTCTTGGCAGAAAAGAAGAGAGAAAATATTCCATGGAGGTTCTTCGGACTATAGATTCTTCGTCTACAACTCAGAATGACAATTTCAAGCTATTGCTTTGGGAGAATGGGCTGGCCGGTTATAAGTCGTATAAGATCGCTTAGTGTAATTATCGCAATAAGCGCAAGAAGAATTGCCATGCCTATGGCATGTGCTTTGCTTTCAAAACTGCGCGAAACTTTCTTACCAAGTGCTCCTTCGATGAGAATAAAAAATAACCTTCCGCCATCAAGCGCCGGAATCGGCAGGACATTTAATATCGCAAGGTTAAGTGACAAAAGCGAAACAAATGATAAAACTGCCAATGGACCTACGGCAATAAACTGCCCCGTAAGCTGTGCAATTCCGACCGGTCCTGCGACGCCTTTGGGAATTTGAGCCTGTGTAAGAAGCTGAGAGACAACTCCGAAAAGTCCTGCAAGAATAAGCCATGAATATTTAAGCGCTTCAATAAGGCCTACGAAAGGCGCCTGCCAAAGAGGATATTTGGTGACCACAACATTTGAAGAAATCGCCACTCCCATCGGCCCTTCATCTGCCGGAAAATTCTTGCGCGGAGTTACCTCTACTTTTTTAGTTTCGTCATTTCTCCTAATCTCAAGAGTTATTTTTTCTCCAAGATGTTTTCTCGTGGTTTCAATTATTTGCGAAGGACTGGTAACTTTCATTCCGTTTAGGCTTGTCACTACGTCTTGAGATTTAAGCCCCGAAATATCCGCAGGCGAATTCTTCACAATCTCCGTAATTATTACTTTGTCCCCCGGCGTTTGTACTCCTGCGATTCCGAAAAAATATGTAATAATTACAACAGCAAGAAGAAAATTCATAAAGACTCCTGCAACAATTATAAGCGCTCTTTGCCAGACAGGCCGTGCATAAAATGCCCGCCCCAAATCTCCCGAAAGCTTTTCTCCCGATTTAATCTTCACACTTCCTCCACCGGCGTCATCCTCACCGTAAAGTTTTACAAATCCCCCAATCGGAAGCCAGTTTACAGAGTACAAAGTCTCTCCTCTTTTTATCCCAAAGGCCCGCGGCGGAAGCCCTACTCCAAATTCCTCAACCTTGATCTTGAAAAATTTAGCAACAAAAAAATGCCCCGCTTCATGTATCAGAACTAGAAGCGTTAGGATTAATAGGAAAACTATTATTGTTATAATCATGCTATTTAATTTCTAATTATTCTAATTCCTAATTAACCTAAATAAATCCCAATTTTAGAAATTAGGTCAATTAGAGCAATTGGGTTAATTATATCTGTAACAGCTCTTCTTCTTTCTTCTTTCCAATTGCGTCAATATCAGTCATAATTTCATCCGTCATTTTCTGGATTTCTTTCTCAAGCCTCGAAACTTCATCTTCAGAAGTTTCTTTTTCTTTCTTTACATCATTCATTGCCTCATGTCTTATTTGTCTTGCCATAATCCGTCCGTTTTCAAGCTTTTGTTTCATCAAGTGAATTAACTCCTGTCTTCTTTCCTCTGATAGTTGCGGGATACTAATCCTTATCAATTGACCGTCGATTACGGGATTGAGTCCGACATTTGCTTCTGTAATTCCCTTCTGGACTTCTCCGATAATTGAATTATCAAAAGGAGTAATTACAATAGTCTGTGTATCCTGCGCGACAATTGTAGCAAGCTCTACGACTCTTAGCTTTTGCGTCCCACCATAACAACTTACCATTATGTGTTCAACAAGTGAAGGTGTGGCGCGACCAGTGCGTACTGTAGCAAGATCATTGTGAATTATTTCCAAGATCTTGGCAAACTTCTTTCTTATTTCTTCCAAATTCATACGTTATTTATCAATTATCCTAATTCATCCGAATATTTACTCCGAATCCTTACGAATAGTCTTTGAATTTAAAATTCTTTTATAACTAAGTCTATCAGTTCTGAAATTTACAAGAATTCCAAGTTCTAGATTATTTGCTGCAAGATACGCTAACACTTGTTTAAAATCTTTTGGTTTTAACCTATCGACTGTCTTGACTTCCAATATTACCTTATCTTCAATCAGAAAATCAAGGAAATATTTTCCGATCTTTTTACCATTGTACAATAAATCTACAGAAAGTTCTTTCTTAAAATTTAGTTTTTCTTGCTTGAGACCTTCTTCAATTGCCCTTTGATAATACTTCTCTTGGTATCTATTGCCGAGTTCATTGTGAACTGAAAAGAGGATGCCCATTATTTTGTAGGAAAGTTCTTTTTGAATAATCCTGGGCATATACAGTTTTATTCGGATCTATTCGCACCAATCATTCGTGTGATATTCGGACTAATCATTCGCGTCTAATTCGTATCTAGTGAGCCTGCGAACGACAATGTTTTCGCCCAACTTGGCGATTGCTTGCTTGACCAAATCTTCAATCTTTATCGATGCGTCTCTTATATATTCCTGTTTTAATAAACTTGGGACATCTTTTGGATTCATTGCGGCTATCTGCATCGCTACTTCATGAGCCAAATTCTTAAAATCGTCAGTTCTTGCGACGAAATCTGTCTCACAAGTTATTTCAATCATCGCGCCGACTTTTCCGCCCTGGTGAATATATGCCTCTACCAATCCTTGTGAAGTTTCTCTGTCAGATTTCTTTGCGGCTTTCTCAATCCCGTGTTTCTTAATCCACTCAACTGCCTTCTTGTAGTCATTGGCTGACTCTTCAAGCGCCTTGCGGCAATCCGCAATCCCCGCACCCGATTCTTCCCTTAATTTTTTTAATAATTTAATATCCGCTTTCATAATTAAACAGTTACTAGTTTGTTAGCAACTAGCCACTAGTCGCTAATTGTTTTCTTTGCTTTCGAAACCTTTTTCACTGCTGGCTTTTTTTTGGTACTCTCTTTTGGTTTTTCAAATTTCTTTTCATTAATACCGTCTTTTAAGTCCATAGTTTTTGGAACAACAGCCTTCGAAATTGCTTTTTTCTCTGCTTTCAAGGCATCGCTTGCTTTTTTCGCATCTTCAACTTCCTTTATCTTTCTGTTCTTCTCGTCATTTTTAATTCCTTCCTGCCGTCCTTCAATCCATGCATCAATTATATATTTTACAATTAATTTTACAGAGCCGGTCGCATC
>JBBTVO010000022.1:0-19166 GCA_038063195.1 Patescibacteria group bacterium | reverse complement strand
AGTTATTAGTTATTAGTTATTAGTTATTAGTTATTAGTTATTAGTTATTAGTTAATAGTTAATAGTTGTTAGTTGTGTGAAAACTAAAACTATTTTATTGCTAGAGGCCCCTTAAGTCAATACGCAGTTATTTTGCCTTTACAGCCTTTTTTGGAGTTTTCTTATCCGATTCTTCCTTTGAAGCCTTTCCGCCTGAAATAATTTCACCTATTTCAAGACGGCTTAATTGAGGCCTAAAACCCATTACTCTTCTGTATTTTGCCTTTGCTTTAAATTTAGCAACTCTTATTTTGTCTCCTTTTATATTTTCTAAAAGTGTAGCTTTAACTTTTGTATCGGGTAGAATCGGCTTACCAATCTTTATTTTTCCCTCCGAAACTAAAAGAAGGACATCAGATAAGACAATGTTTTTTTCCTCGCCCGCAAGTCTATCTATTTCAAGAATTGTGCCTTCTGAAACTTTATATTGCTTTCCGCCTGTTTTTACTATTGCATATTCCATAGTCATAAATTATACCAAACTGGCTACTTTATCTCAAGCGTATCTTTTCTTACGTCTTTACTCATCGATGAGAGAAATCCTAAAAGTATAAAATTAGCAACAAGAGAGCTTCCTCCATAAGAAACAAATGGGAGAGAAACTCCCACGATTGGGACAATTCCTATATTCATTCCTGCGTTTACAAAAAACTGAACCGCAATAAGAAAAAAAACAGACATTGAAAAAATTTTTATAAAACTGTCATTTGTTTTTTTTGAAATAATTAAAATCCTGTAAAGAAGAAAAGAAAATGTAGATATTATAAGAACTGAACCTACTAAGCCAAGCTCCTCTGAAAGTGTTGCAAATATAAAATCTGTATGTCTTTCGGGAAGAAACCTTAAGATTGACTGAGTACCCTGACCAAAACCTTTCCCAAGAATCATACCCGAACCCACCGCAATTACGGACTGGATAGCATTGTAAGATGAGCCAAGCGGATCAACTTTAAGTTGGAGAAAAGTAAGGACCCGCTGTTTTTGATATGTTCTTAAAAATTGCCAAAAAACAGGCATAGATACCGCCCCTAAAACAAAAAGAGTCAGAAGATATCTTATCGGAAACCCAAAAGAAAATAATACAAGTATCGCTGTGAAGAAATAAATTAATGCATTGCCTAAATCCGGCTGAAGAAAAATTAATATAAAAATAGGAAGAATTAACAAAAGTATAGTAAGAAAATTCTTTACAGAATAATTTTCTTTGTGAGCCAAAAACGATGCAAGAGCAAGAGCAAGAAATGGTTTAAGTATCTCTGAAAATTGTATTCCCCGGCCAAAAAAACCAATCCACCTTACAGATCCTCTACTCTCAGTACCTACGAATAATACTACTGCAAGAAGAATTATAGATATTATGTATATGGGGATCGATAAATTTTTGATATTTTGATAATTTACCTGAGAAAAGAAGAAGAATATCAGAATTGATGCAAAGAAAAAAACAATTTGGAGCTTAAAAAGATCAAAGTTAAGAGAAAAGATTCCTGAAATTCCCAATATTACCAAGACAACTGCAGGAATAAGAAGGCTAAGATCGACTCGAAAATACGATCTGTTCATTTACGTTTTACTTCAAACTTCTCACCTTTAATTAAAGTATCAACCAACGCTCTTTTCTTAATATAATCTTCAAATTCTTTCGGCCAATTGGGAAGTACGACGTCTATCCTTTCATCCAAGGCAGTTCCGAGACTTTTCCTCACCTCCTGTATGCTTCTTACTATATCTCTAGATTCTCCTTCTTTTTTTAAATCAGGAGTAATATCGAAATCTAACAAAACCTTCATATTCCCTTTTTTATAATCAATTTCCTTAATATTAAGCTCCGCAAGAATAAGTTTTTCTAAATCTTCTGATAATTTAATTGGTAAATTATATTTAATTTTTCCCAGAGGCTGCCGGACTTTTAAACCTTCTTTTTTTCTCTCTGAATGTCCCATCTCAACTATCTTACGGACTAAATCCATCTCCTGAGTGAGTTTCTCATCAATGTCAACACCGCTACCGCTCTCCGCCCAGTTTTCTAAATGAACGGATTCTTTCCCCGTTAAATTTCTATAAATTTCTTCGGAAACAAAAGGAACTATTGGAGCAATAAGCTTTGATAATTCTGTTAAGATTTTCTTTAAAGTTGTGTAGAATTCTTCCTTATCTCCGTGGTCATCCGCATTCAAACCAACTCTATCTCTAGATCTTCTTACATACCATAGAGATAGGTCGGAAATAAATTGACTGATAGAATCAATTGCGCGAACTGTATCGTATCCTTCAAGTGAACTCGTTACGGCTCTAACAGTCCCGTTCAGTCTGGCCAATACCCATTTATCCAGCACGTTCTTAGATTCTTGTTTTTCTTTCTTAGGTTCCCATTTGTCTATGTTTGCGTTTGAGACGAAAAAGTTGTAAATGTTCCAAAGAACAAGCATTAATCCTTTCACCTGATTTCGGTAATGTTCCTCTGAAATTATTATGTCTTCTCCATTCATAACCGGGCTTCCCATAAGATAAAGCCGCAGCGCATCTCCTCCGTATTTCTGCAATAACTCTTTCGGATCGGGATAATTTCCATAGTTTTTACTCATCTTTCGCCCATCAGTTCCTAGTATCACTCCCTCCACCACTACATTCTTAAATGCTTTAGATTCATAAAGGGCTCCTCCTATTACATGGAGTACATAAAACCAAGCCCGTATCTGCCCTGTGTATTCTGCAATAAAATCAGGCGGAAAAAAGTCTTCCAATTTTTCTGCTTGTCCTGAGCCTGTCGAAGGAATAAATGGGAAGTGTCTTTCGGCAAACGATGCAGAGCCTGCTTCAATCCAGCTATCCAAAACTTCAGGAACCCTATGCACTTTCTTGCCGCATTTTTTACATATGACAGTAATCTCATCAATCAAAGGTTTATGAAGATCTTTTACTTCTTGTCCGCAAGCATTTTCGAGCTCCTTTATAGATCCCGGTACAAACCTCTCTCCACATACGCATTCCCAAACCGGCACGGGAGACCCCCAATATCTATTGCGGGAGATATTCCAATCCGGTGCATTCTCAAGACTTTTAAGAAACCTCCCTTTTTTAAAATGTTTTGGAAACCAGTTTACACTCTCGTTTGTTTTTTCAAGAAGCGGCTTTAACTTTTGAATATCTACGTACCATGCTGTGATTGGCGAGTAATAAAGTCTTGTGTGGCATCTCCAGCAAAGAGGTACATTATGCTTCTCGCTCTTATCAGCATAAATTAAACCGCGATTTTCAAGATCTTCATTAACCGCCTTATTTGCGGAAAGATAATACATTCCACCAAATTTGGGGACATCCGGCAAAACATTTCCTTCTTCATCCAAATGAATTTCAATGTGTACATTTTGCTCCTGCATTGCTTTCAAATCTTCTTCTCCATATGCTGCTATCGTAACTATTCCCGTTCCTTCATCGGCGCTAACAAAATCTCCACCGATAATTTCAAACGCTTTTTTCCCTTTTTTAATTTTGTAGTAATCATAATGTGGCTCAAAATTCTTACTTATCAGTTCTTTACCTTGAAATTCTCCGACAATCTTGTATTTAGTTTTTTCTAGCATTTCTAATCTTGCTTTTGCGAGAATATAATTCTCATCATCTTGCTTAACTTTCACATAAGTTAATTTTGGGTTTACGGCAAGCGCAGGGGTCACTATCTTATTCCAAGGAGTCGTCGACCATGCAAGAAGGTAAGTACTGTCTTCATCCTTTAATTTGTACTTGTAAACAGTAGTGGGATCATCCATGTCTTTGTAGTTATCAGAATCCATTGCTACCTCAAAATTTGATATCGGAGTTGAGCAATGGGGACAGTAAAGAGTAACTCGGAGACCTTTATAAATGTATCCCTTGTCATACATTTGCTTAAAAACCCACATGACTGACTCCATGTAATCAGGGCTCCATGTTTTATAGGCGTTTTTAAAGTCCACCCAACGCCCAATGTGATCTATATACCATTCCCAATCTGCAGAAACTTTCTCGACATATTTTTTGCATTCTTCAATAAACCTTCCAACTCCGATTTTTTCTTCAATATCTTTTTTTCTTGTTACATTCAGTTCCCCCTCCACTTTATTTTCGATTGGCAATCCATGCCCGTCCCATCCCCAAACACGGCGTACACGATACCCCTTCATGGTCCAGTACCTTCCGAAAACATCCTTGGGGATACTTGAAAGAAGTGAACCGTAATGAGGAACACCGGTCACAAAAGGAGGACCGTCAAGAAAAGTCCATTTCTTGTCTTTTGGACGGCTTTCAACAGATTTCTCAAATATCTTGTTTTTTTTCCAATATTCAAGGATTTCTTCTTCAAGTTTTGGAAAATCTACCTTGGGACTGACTGGTTTGAACCCCGCACTTTTTTTTCTCAAGCTTAGATTACTCATAAACAAATCCCGCATTAAGTGCGGGGTGAACATAAACTTAATTTTAGCTCAAAGAAGAGGCAACTTCAAGAATTTTAGTCTATCTTTAGTTTCTGAACACCGATGAACTCATTGTCGTTTGGCTTTAGAAATTTTTTCTCAGAAATAAAATATTTCTCAAGACCCACATAATAAGCTCCTCGGGATACAAAATAAATCTCCCCATTTATTGGCAAATTATCTTTAAGTGAATCAAAGTCTTTTAAATCTGGCTCATTTACAGGCAAAACCTTTATATTTGGGTTGTTATAATATAGATAAGCAACCACTGCATCTTCCGGATTGCCTGAATCATTCCTTACAATAATTGTTATATTTTTATCTTTTCCCAAATCTTTAAGATAATTTATCGCTTCCATTACTCCATATCCTGAAGGAAATCCATGAAAATATTGCGTAGTATCTACTTTTGCCGCTCCAAGAAGAAGATTTGGAAACTTTATCGGAACAAAGTATATAAATGAATTATAAATTACACAAACAGCTATTATTGATGTCAAAACAATAATTCCAAACAGTTTCTTATATTCAAAAACCTTTGAGATAAATATACCCGTCAAGATAACAAAGGGTACTGAAAGAATTAGAAAATACCTTGAAGTCGGCATTTTGCCGTAAAGAATCATATAAAGTAAGGGTAAAATAAACCATAGCAAGAAAATGTAATAGTTGAGATCCCTTCTTTTAATTAAAGCGATAATCCCACCCAGCCCTGCAAGGAAAATAAGAGGTGTTTGAAAATAAAAAAGATATGAAAAAGCGAATAGAATATTGTTCCACCAAATACTAAGCGGAAAAGAAAATGGAAAAAAAACTCCGTATGTATATATTTTCCTCTGCTCAACCAGAACTTTATAAAGAGGGTCAAAATACAAAAGCGAAAAAATTCCCAAAGTTAATGCTCCTGAAATAAGAAACATCTTAAACTTATCTATTTCAAACTTTCTTTGCTTGATAAAGTAAACTAAAAGTGCGACAAATGGAAGAAAAAAATAAAAATAAGAAGTTGATTTTATCCAAAATCCCAAGCCCAGAATTGTACCGAGAGTAAGAGCCTTTCTTACATCTGCTTTGTGAATAAGCTCAAGCGTAAAGTAAAGCGACCAGATTTCAATTGTACTTACCGGACTATCAAGAAGCGCCAGTCTGTCAAAGAAAAGTGTGAAGGGATTTACAATATAGATCAAAGATGCGAATATTGCGACATTCTGCGAGAAATATTTCTTACATAATTTATAAATTCCCCAAAGAGTCAAGAATCCAAAAATTACAGTAATAAGTCTTGCCCCAAAAAGCAAATCATTGAATAATAAACCCGAAATTGCGTATAGATTGGGCATCAAGGGTTCTTTGCCCACAAGTAGTGAATAATGCCGGGAAACCTCTTCCAGCCGCTCTGCAAGTCCATATCTTATATATATAGCCTCGTCATTGAAGATGGGAATAACTGTAAGGTTGAAAACGCGAGTTGCGAAGTATAGAATACTAATAAACAAGAGAGTTTTCTTCTTCACTTCAAGATTATAACAGACCTTTATATTACTTAACTACAGGCTTTGATTTTCACATAAAATGTGCTAGAATTCAGTTTCCTGCCTAAATATATATTATGCTTGGGACAGGAATATCAAATTTAGCTCCTTTCACTCTTCTTGGAACATCAAGCCCTATTTCCGGCTTACTCCAGTCTGTGCTTATCATACTTGCTATTACCCTTGGGATACTTATCCTTGCAAGCTTCGTCATTACCCGTATTCTTAAACTTATCATCATGCGGTAATTTGTATGAATTATTTATTAACTAGTATTTCATTTCTCATAATTTTCTTCGGAATAATCAATTTGCTGAGAATGACAGTTTTTCTTATCGGATCAGATATTTATGGTCTAAAAAAGCACCTTCGGCGTAATAAAAAACCGGCTTATTATCCTACAATAAGCGTCATAATTCCAGCTTATAACGAGGAGAAGACTATTATTCATTCAGTATCATCCGTACTAAACAATAACTATCCTCAAGAAAACATACAAGTTATTGTTGTCAACGATGGATCAAGAGATGCAACTGAGGAAATTATAAAAAATTTCGTACTAACACCCAGAATTCAAAAAATAACGATTATTTCTCAAGAAAATAAAGGTAAGGCTCATGCCTTAAATAATGGTATTAAAAATTTTGCGACAGGAGAGCTTATTATGTGTCTTGATGCAGATTCTTATTTGGCAAATGACGCACTTTTGCACGCAGTAATTTATTTTGAAGACAAAAAAGTAATGGCAGTTGCCTCGAACATAAAAATTGCGAAGTCAAAGGGCATCCTTAATCTTATTCAAGCGTTTGAATACATTATTTGTTATCAAATGAAAAAAGCACAGACGGTATTCAATATTGAATATATTATTGGGGGAATTGGTTCAATTTTTCGAAAAAGCTTTCTTGAAAAGATTGACTACTATGATGTCGATACGGTCACTGAAGATATTGATATTACCATGAAGATCCTTCAGCATGGTAATAAAAACGTGCGTGTAGTATACGCAGCAGATGTTATTGCTTATACCGAAAGTGTCTTGAATATTCCTGACCTTATCAGACAGCGCCATCGCTGGAAATGGGGCCGCTATCAGACATTTTTAAAAAACAAAAATATGTTTTTTTCAAATGAGAAAAAGCATACGAAAGGCTTCAGCTGGTTCTATCTGCCATTTGCACTCTACTGTGATCTTGCATTCTTTTTTGAACCGTTAATACTTCTATACATGCTCTATCTTATTACTTACTACAAAGACGTCCCTACTCTTCTATCGGCAATCTGTGTTATAACTTTTTATATGAGCATGAATATTTTTGCGGAGCAAACAATTAGTTTGAAAGATAAGGTACGGCTTACTATGCTTGCTCCATGCATGTATTTTCTTTTTTATATTTTAAGCTATGTTGAGTATGTCGCGCTGATAAAATCACTTCTTAATCTTAATAATTTAAACAAAAGCTTATCGCTCAATATATCCAGCTGGAATCCGATCAGAAGAAAAGGATTTACAATAACCCAGATTCGGAATTTGCCAAAAGGCGCTTTTCCAATTTCTCTTAACTCCCTACAACGTTCCGAAGCATCTTGATAAATAATTTTTACTAAAGACTGGCTTAGAAGTAAGAATGTTGTTTTCTTTTATTCCTGCGCAAAGATAATGAAGGTAAAAAGCTTGTGGCCGCCGCCAAAATCACGCTCGTAGAGTGCCACGCGTCTGTTGTTTCGTAGTTCCTTACCCCATTCGCTGCGGTTTTCAAAATTTCCCTCTAATATGGCTCTTGCGATAGGCGAGCCGAGAGGTAATTTCTGCGTACCACTCTTGATAGTCGTAAAACTATCGAGATGTTCGTAGATAGCTACTAATTCATCATAATCATGCTGATTGGGGTGCTGGTTGGGGGTCGGGTCATTTGTATAATCCATGCATGTTCCAAGCGGAGAGTTATTAAAGTCTTCATCTTGATGATCAAGTCCTAAAGTATGACCAACCTCCTGACACATAACGAGATTTTTCCATGCAGGGGTGTTATATTGCGCTCTGTTGAAATACGTGTCGTTGACCTTCGTCACTCCTTGAGTAATATGACTGCCGCTTACCCATATCTGCGCCAATCCAAGCCAACCATTGCTACCATATTTATTATTACATACCTCTACCCGCCCGCTTGTGGGACGGCAGCGGCGTGCGCTTGTTCCGCCCAAAACAATGGCTGTATCAAGAACCGAAGATACACTCCAGTCGCTCGATGTAGTCCCAAGATACGGATCCCAGCTTGAAGAGAGATTGTCTCCCAATTTCAGCGTGAACGGATTGTTCGAACGTGCCCAATGATAGCCTCCCCACGAATGATTTGCCTGAACAGTCGAAGCAATAGATGCAATAAACAACAAAATAGTAATGAGAAAGAAGAAGAAAAATACTTTTCTAATCATGAATACAATTTACGAAAACACCCTACGATTATATATAATAATCCTATAAGACAATTAAACCACTTCAATCTATTCCTGTCAAGATGTAAGCTCATCTTCAAAATTCCGTGTCACAAAAAATTGAGAGCTAATTCCTCTGTCTTAGGAATGCGGGGATTTCGAATACGTCCTCTTCTGTTTTTTCAGGCTCTTCTACTTGACCCTGCTGCGAAGAAGCTGATGACGCTTGAGCTTCTTCGGTTTTTTTCTCAGGAATTACAAACTCCTGAAGCCTCTGTCTTGCCTGATCAAATCCTGTCGCGATAACTGCTATTTTTATCTGATCATGCATGCTTTCATCAACTGTTGCGCCAAAAATTATGTTCGCATCAGGATCTGCTGCAGCCGCAATTATCTTAGCTGCTTCATCGACCTCGCTCATAGTAATATCAGGTCCGCCTGTTATATTGAACAGAACTCCGCGTGCACCATCCATTGAAATCTCAAGAAGAGGGGATGCAATAGCACTTCTGGCTGCAGCTTGAGCTCTATTCTCTCCGACTCCGGTACCAATTCCCATAAGAGCTGAACCGGCATCAGACATAATAGTCCTTACATCTGCAAAATCCACATTTATTAGCCCTGGCATTGTAATAAGATCTGAAATTCCCTGAACTCCCTGAGTAAGTACTGAATCTGCAACTTTAAATGCTTCAAGAAGTGAAAGCTTTTTATCAACTACGTCAAGAATCCTTTGGTTGGGGATCACAATTAAAGTATCTACTTTATCTTTTATAGTTTCCACACCGTCTTCCGCAGACACCATTCTCCTTGTACCCTCAAAAGCAAAAGGCTTAGTAACAACAGCAACTGTCAATGCGCCAACTTCCTTGGCTACTTCTGCAATTATACTTGTTGCCCCTGTTCCTGTCCCTCCGCCCATTCCGGCGGCAAGAAATACCATATCAGAGCCGTCCAGAATGTCTTTCAATTTATCCCTTGACTCTTCTGCCGCCTGGCGTCCTATTTCAGGATCCCCGCCAGAACCCAAACCTTTCGTGAGATTGTCTCCAATTTGAACTTTGGTTGCAGCACGTGAGAGAAGAAGTGCCTGCGCATCAGTATTCACCGCAACAAAATCTACTCCCTGAATTTGCCCATGTGCGATCATTGAGGATAAGGCGTTGTTGCCACCGCCACCTATACCAACTACGCGGATCTTTGCGAAGTTTGCTGTTTGGGGTTTAATAAGCATAAGCACACTAAATGTAGCAAATTGATAAAGCTTTTGCAAGCCCCTAGGGAATAAAGGATTTTACAAGATCTATTGCTTTTCCGAAAATTTTATTTCCTTTAAATCCCGGGATCTTGGGGATTGATATTCCAAAAGGAAGCCCTTCTTTGGCTTCCACCGAACTTCCGTATTTAGCAAGTCCTACTACGGTTGAGAAAGTTGGATTCTGAATTTCATCAATTATTCCCTTCAAATTGGAAGGAATGCCAATTCGTACAGGCATAGCAAGAATTCTCTTGGCACTGTCAACTGCTCCTACTGTGCCTGCTCCTCCTCCCGTAATTACAAGACCCGAGGGGGTTTGCCCTGCAAACCCGCTTTTTTTAATTTCAAGTCCCACAAAAGTAAAAATTTCATTAAGCCTTGGTCTTATTATCCCCTCTACCAAAGTTTTTCTTGAGACCTTACTTATATCTTCCGGCAAGTGAAGAGTAGAAAGGTCTATTTCATCCGAAGGTTTTGTTCTTGAAACTTCCCCGCTTACTTCTCCTTCTTTCACCATTTGTTTTTGGGGATTTGAAAGAAATAGTTTTATCTTCTCAGCACTTTCAAGCGAAATTCTAAGACCAATTGCCAAATCATTTGTTATATGCCTTGCTCCGACTGCCAAAACCGACGAATAAGCAACTGAACCTTCTACATAGACTGAAATATCAGTAGTTCCTGCTCCCATATCTATCAAAACAACACCAAGTTCTTTTTCGGTATCAGAAAGTGTGGCAAGACTCGAGGCGTATCCGTTAAAAACAACTGAATCTATGTCAACTCCAACTTCTGATAATGCTTTTTCTAAATTCCTTATCGCAGTGCTGTTTGCAGAAATTATATGAGTATCAACTTCAAGTCTTATTCCGCTCATACCAATAGGATCTTTTATTCCTTCTTGTCCGTCTACGGTAAAACTTCTTGGCAATACATGCATTATCTCCCGGCTCGAAGGAAGAGAGACGGCACGCGCGGCGTCAATAACACGAGTTACGTCACTTTCTGTAATTTCTCCCTGCGGATTAGATACCGCTACAACTCCTTTGGAATTTAATGATTCAATATGGCTTCCTCCAACCGAAGCAATTATGTGAGATGCGGAATAGCCTGCCATTCTTTCTGCCGCCTCAAGAGATGCATTTATGGAGCCTACCGCTTCTACTATATCAACTATTTGTCCCTTTCTAATTCCCTGAGATGTGATTTCGGATATCCCAAGAACGTTGATGAAATCATCTATTCTGGCGATCAGTGTGGAAATTTTCGAGGTTCCAATGTCAATTCCTACTACTATTCTTACTTCATTCATAAAAATTAAAGCCTTACGACAGGCCTATCATAACGAAAGTCAACTAACTTTACTCTTTTCCCTTCTATTGTAAGCCTACTGAGTATAAGTTGTAAAGAGCTTATTTGGATTTTTATATTCTTTGACGGTGAGATTATGACGAGTCCTCCGTCAGATAAAGTAATCAGATAAGATGATTCGGATGCGCGCTTAATAGATGAGAACAATATTTTTGCCTTCAATAACTCCTCTGATATATTCTCACCTCCCTGGACGACATACCTTTGAGCAAGAGGACTTATTATTTTTTCATTTAAAATTATTGAGTAAGCTAAATATAAACCAGAAAAAATTATTAACAGAAAGATAAAAAAAGAGATAATCTTAAGAAGAGTAATTCTTTTTTTTCTTTTTATTTTTTTTCTGCGCATTTTTTTAATATCTTAATTATTGTATCTGCGGCACTCTCAAACCGCAAATTGCTTTGATTTTTAATTTCATATTTATCTTTATTCTTAAGCATTATTTGAATTTTTTGAATCAATAAATTGGACGTTGTATTTTTTTGCTCAATTATCTCTGCCAGACCCAAATTTTTAAGAAATAAGCTATTTTTAAATTGTTCATTTTTTTGCGCAAACGGAATAGGAATTAGAATACACGGTTTTTTAAAAAATATAATTTCAGAAATCGTATTAATACCCGCTCTTGAAATTATTAAATCCGATTCTCCTATCAAATCTGAAAATTCTGATGGGTTTATGAATTTTTTAATAATATAATTTTTTCTTAATTTTTCCGGTAGATTCTCTTTGATTTCACTTAGGCGTTCAAAGTCGTTAAATTTCCTAGAATCCCCTGTCTGATGAATTATTTTATAATAAAGAATTTCCAGGATAGATTTCTCAACAGCCTCGTTTATAAAATGCGAACCGGAACTTCCCCCTGTAATAAAAATTTGTTGAATGCGTCGTAGTTCTGATGGCTTAGTTTTATTAATCTTAACAGTATCTTTTCGCAAAGGTATTCCGGTAATAACTGTTTTTTCTTTTGGAAAAAATCTAGCAGACGACTCCCATGAGATACAAATTTTCTTCGCAAATTTAGCACAAATTTGATTGGAAATTCCGGCTTCTAGCGTCTGTTCGTGAATTACCACTGGAATCTTTTTGAAAAAAGCCGCAACTATTACGGGCAGCTGAATATATCCGCCAAAACCCAGAATTACATCAGGCTTGTGCTTATTTAAAATTCTTATTGCGCTATAGAAACCTTTAGGTAGTTTCAAAAGTGAAGGTATTGTACTTCTGGTAAATTTTCTCTGAAATCTTCCAGTGTTTAAATTCTCAAATTCTACTCCCAATTCTTTGATGGTTTTATATTCCAGAGAAATAGCCTTATCTCCCTCGAATATATATTTTCTTCCGATAAAAACAACATCCCATTCCTCTGGAATTTTTTCAATTATCGACAGCGCAGGAGATAAATGTCCTCCTATTATTGCTATTTTCATTTTGATGATTGTCTTGAAATATTAAGAAGAATTCCTATCGCACATAAATCTACAATAAGTGCAGAGCCTCCATAAGAGATAAAAGGAAGAGGAATTCCGGTAAGAGGAACGAGAACTGTTTGAGCAGAAAGATTAATTATCGTTTGGATTGCAAGAAATGAAATAATTCCTCCCGCAAGAAGCTTCCCAAAATTGTCCTTGGCTTTTGCAGCAATCAAAAATCCCCGCCAAATTATAATTACAAACACACCTATTATTGCTCCTGCCCCGATAAATCCCAACTCCTCTGCTATTATTGCAAAAATCGAATCAGTCGTAGTCTCGGGAAGATAAGCATACTTTTGTAATGAATTTCCAAGACCCACACCAAAGATCCCACCAGACCCAAGTGCAATAAGTATTTGTCTAACATGATAGGAAGTATCCGTTGCGGTTTGATCAAGACTTAAAAACGTATCTAATCTTTTTAGTCTGTAGGGAGACAGTCGTATCAATAAATATCCTAAAACCCCTGCAATTGGCAAAACGGCACCGAAATATGCAACATTTCCCCCGGATAAAAAATAAACAATAAGTGCTTCAAGAAGAATTACAATTGCTGTTCCCATATCAGGCTCTAGTATCACCAAAAAAACAATAATACCCAACAGAAGCAAGAATGCAGTAAGTCTGCCTTTTTCCTTGTGCGAGAACCATGAAGCAAGATATATCGCAAGAGCAAGTTTTACAAACTCAGCCGGCTGAAAAGTTGTAAATCCTAGATTTATCCACCTTCTTGCTCCGAGCAAATGCACGCCTACTCCGGGAATAAATACTAAAACAAGAAGCCCAATCGCAAAAAGAAGTACGGGCAGGGCAAGATTGTATAATTTTTTATAATCAAAGAACGAGAAAAAACCCATTAGCAGAAATCCCAAAACAACCCAGACGGATTGTCCTTTTACATAATGATATTTATCAGAAAAATCTCTGAAAGCGCTAAAAGATGAAGCATCGTAAATCATAAATAGACCAAAGAGTGTAAGGAAAATTACGGAAAGGAGAAGAACAAGATCAATTCTTTTCATACCATGAATATATGTTTATATTATAGTACAAAAAAAGTTACTTAATAAAAGCTATATAAAGACCGAGGATAGCAAAGAAAAACCCAAGTAGCCATGCTCTCATTACTATTTTTGGCTCATCCCAGCCGATCTTCTGAAGCCAAAGATGAAATGGTGCAACAGGAAGAATCTTTTTTCCCAAAAATCTTTTCCCCAATATTTGAATCAAAGATGAGCCCACCTCTATTACAAAAACTCCGCCTATAAACGCAATAGCAAGGGGCTTACCCGTAAGAAGCCCTATAACTGCAAGGACTGCTCCTAAAGAAAGAGATCCGACATCTCCCAACCAAATTCTTGCTTTATAAATATTAAAATAAAGAAATGACGCCATACTTCCCATAAGAACCGCTATGAACACTCGAAGGGAATCATCCAGTTGATTCTCCGATATAGCCAGGAAAGCTCCAAGACATATAAGAAGAAGACCAGATGCAAGCCCATCAAGTCCATCGGCAATATTAAAAGCGTTCGTAAATGACACTATAACAAATGCGGCAAAAGGTATAAAAAGAAACCCGATACTTGCTAGCCCAAAGCCCCTAATAAAGACAAAGGTATATCCCAACTGGGTAAAAATAACACTCGCAATTAGAAGAGCCAATATCCATTGAATTAAAAATTTATATCTAAATCGGATTCCAAAGAACGCTATTTTATTGCCATTAACGCCCACGAGTTTCTTAAGATCATCATAAAAACCCAATATCCCAAACGATATGAACGTAAAAAGAAGAACAAAAACCTCCCATCTGTTGACCTTCGCATCAAGTATCCCATATGCCCAAAGGGAGAGGACAGTGACGACGCTTATTATAAGAAGCCCGCCTCCGAAAGGTGTTCCCTCCTTCCATCCGTGAAATTTATCAAAAAATGGTGTCGGTTTGTCAAATATATCTACGGTTTTTTGCTTTTGTCTCCTAATTTTTTGCTTATAAAGAAAATCAATGAAAGGGATAAGAAGAACAAATGTTATAAACGCAGAAAGCAGCATGAGCCCTAGAGTTGTTACCATAAACCGTATTATACTATATCTGCAAGCTTGTGAAAAGTTTCACAGGATCGGTTCAGCAAAGACTAGGAGCCTTTGGAGGGATGTACCGATAGGCACACACGTTTGAAGAATAAGCTGTTTTTCTTTGGTATTCAATAAATAATTTACCTCTGATGGATTGACTGTTTTTTGTTCTGTAACTTTATATTTATAAACTTTTCCTTTTCTGCCAATTGTAATTATGTCTCCGTTTTTAAGCTCTGGGAGTCTGAAGAAATCAATATTATATCTTGTGATTCTCCACGGTAGATCTGAGGAATGGGCAAAAAGAAACATGGTACCGTTTTGGTCAGGTAGATAAGTGCCTTTTGCCTGCGCAATACCCCTCTCAAGTTCTTTCCTATACTCTGCCTCATTAAATGGGTCAACATCTTCAATAACACGCGATAAAACATTTATCTTCGGTATTTCTATATAAAAATCGCTTCGTTTAATACTGGCATCAGGTTGTTGAGGAAAAAGATAAAGCTGAATCAGAGGATAGTAAATAAAAAGGAGCAAGAAAAGAGAAAACGCCATTAAGGCGTTTCCGATTAAGTGTTTTGCGTTAAACCGCATATGCAACGGGAGGAGATATTCCGGAACCAAAGCGCAAATACCCACCCACTAGGAATAGTGTAAGACAAAAAATTGTCATTAGCAACAAGAGATATCCTCCTCCTGTTGCAGGCAGTATAGTTCCGATTGCAGCTCCAAGTACAGAACCGGCATTTTGAGTTATAGACGATCCTCCGCTAGGAGAAGGCTGACTTCCCGTTGGGGGAATTATTGGGTCTCCTCCTCCGGGAGGAGGTAAAACAGGCGGAGTTATTTTACAATCGCACAAATTTACTTTTGACCCATTTATATTTTCATTTGCAATATTTACAACGCTTACGGCATCACCCGTAGCAATTAAGACTGCTCCGTTATTATTATTCGCCGTATTTCCGCCTGTATTTGCAATATTAATTACATTATTAAAAATAATAGCTAAGTTTTTATTTTCATAGTTAATTGAATTATCGAACAATAATTTGACAAGATTTATAGATCCGTCTCCGTTTCCTGAGATAGATACGGAAATCATTTCCATAACAGACCCTATGGTAGAATTACCAAAGTTAATATTCTTATTTTTAATTCCCACAACTGCCAGAGCGTTACCGGTATCAATAACCACATTGCCGTTATTGTTATTTGCGGTATTATATCCGGTATTTGCCGAATTATTAACATTATTTGTAATCTGCGCACTATTACTTTGATAAGCATTTGTACTATTATTAACACCCGTATCAATATTATTAACCGAATCAGTTCCGTTTCCGCTTATTTTTAAATTGAGAGGATTATCTACACATCCACATGAATCATCCACGTAATTTGAATTTATCCCTTGATTATTTATAGAAGTTGTGCTGGTAGCATCTCCTGTAGTAATTGATGCTTCTCCGTTATTTGATGAGGTCGTATTATCTCCTGTATTTGCGTTTGATGAAACATCATTACTAACATCAGCATTATTCGTCTGAGTTACGGTAGTGGTAGTATTTGCAGCTACCGCAACAGAATTATCCGATCCTCCTCCGTTACCGGATATCGAAAGTACGATCTCATCTGCAGCAGCTTGTGTATTAAACAAAAACCCTACGAATATAAGTGATAGGCAAGCTGCAAAAATTTTCTTAAACATTGTATGCTCTCCTTAATCTAAGCCTTCCAAGTTTTCTTCGGAAGACAAGGACGAGCAGGATGAACGGCATAAGTATTATTGCCCATGCAAGATTTATGGTTACTTTCCCATTATCGTTGGTGATCTTATTTTTGCTAGTGCTCTCTCCTAGAATCCTACTTGCTGTAAAATCTTGAATACTTGCCGCAGAGACCAAGAGCTTACCAACTCCACCCGCAACGCTACCTGTGTTTGAAGGCGCTGCAGTTACGCTTGCGGATTGCACGGTTATAGTATTTGATGAGCCACCACCTGACGAACTTCCACCCGAGTCGGCATTATTACCGGAAGTATTTTGTGCAGTCGGACTATTCGAAGGCAAACTGGCTAGAGGTTTTGTGTGATCCGGCGTGACAAAATCCCCCATCCAGCTTCCGAATACGTTAACAACCGTTACAAATAATCTTCCGTTTCCGATTATATTATTATTTACAAAGTTAACTATATTCGCAACGATTTTTGCATCACCTGTTTTAATTTTTGAATCTCCTCCGGTATTGTTGCTCGCAGTATTTCCTCCGGTATTTGCAGAGAGGCTTAGATTATTCTCAATATTTGCGGTATTTGCCTGAACAATAGTGTTATTTG
The DNA here is from genome assembly GCA_038063195.1 of Patescibacteria group bacterium. Classification (GTDB taxonomy): domain Bacteria; phylum Patescibacteriota; class Microgenomatia; order Levybacterales; family UBA12049; genus JBBTVO01. Next base: position 2,184 of record JBBTVO010000022.1, on the reverse strand, counting down.
TATTTTGGGAAACATTTGAATTATTATCCGAGCCCGACCCGTTTCCTGAATTTATTGCAGTTATTTCTCCGTTTTCATCTATTACGAATTCTGTACCTTCAGAGCCTGCGTAATTTGCTCCGTCGGGCGCTCCCAGAATTCTTCCTATCCACTGCCCTGCTTCGTTAACCAAAACAAGCCATATATCTCCCCCAATTAAATTCATGTTGGCAACGTTTAGGACTTGAGCAATAACCTCGGTATCTCCGGTTTCGATCGTTGAGTTCCCGTTTGTATTGCCGGATGCTTCATTTCCTCCCGTACTTGTTGCTAAAAGCAAGTTGTTTTCTATATTCGCATCGTTAAGCTGGAAGGTTGAATCGGAATTTGTCTGGTTTACTGTTGCGTTGTTTGTCGAGTCCGAGCCGTTTCCGGTGTTTGCAACAGTTACGTTCCCGCCGCAGGTTGAGCAAGAAAGGCTGCTTTCGGGAAGAAGTATGTCTCCTATCAAATTTCCGAATATATTCACAACTCCAAAGACAACATTTCCCGCCAGATTGTTGTTTGCAAATGTTAGTAAATTAGCAGCTACATTTGCGTCTCCTGTTTCGATTGTTGAATCCCCGCCTGTGTTGGCGCTTGCGGAATTATCTCCAGAATCGGAAGAAAGTGTCAGATTGCTTTCAATTGACGCATCGTTAGTTTGAAAAGTATTGTCGGTGGAGTTGTCTGTTACAGATGCATTGCTTGTTGAATCCGTTCCGTTGCCGGAGTTTTGTGCTAAAATTGAGTCTGCCTGAGTGCATCCTGAAATACAACCTGCTGAAAAATCCAGAATTATATCTCCCACATGGTCGTCTGCAATATTAAATTCCGAAACCATAATTCCATCAACATTTGTATTAACTCCCGTTATTACAGTGGCAGTGGTGTTTGCATCACCTGTATTTATAGCTGTATTTCCTACATTGCTATCCGAGGCATTATTTCCGCTTAGGGATGACTGGTTAAGATTATTTCCAACTACAGCGCTGTTATCCTGGAATGTGTTGTCGTTTCCCGATAAAGAAACCGAACCGTTGTTGGTGGACTCTGTGCCGTTTCCGGAATTTACAACGCCAACACTATTTCCATCTCCTCCCGCACCCGTACTGTTGGTATTTGTATTTCCCAGAGTTGTTATTGCGCCTGTTGTATTTGCGTCACCCGTATCTATAGAGGTGTCACCGACATTTCCCCCAGAACCTTCTTGATAGTTTGGTTCTTGGGTTTGGCTTTCCGAAGATGTTTCGGAAGCGCTATCAGATTCTCCCTCAACAACAGGAGTCGGAGTTGGCTCTGGATCTGCCAAAGCCTCTTCCAAGGTTGGAGCAGTTGGCGCTTCCGGCGCTGTTGGTGCCTCCGGGGCCGTTGGTGCCTCTGCAGTTATTTCGGGCGAAGGAGGGGACGTAGGCGCAGTTGGCACCTCAAAAGCAAAAACAGCATTGCCTTGAAAAAGAATTAATACTGCTACTAATAATATCGATATATATTTTTTAATTTTCATTTTTAAAATCTAAAATCTGCGGGCAGTCCCAAGTTTTAAATTTTAAGCTTCTTGTTGTAGGGTGTCCTGCCGAAGTGCCAGCAGGACATCCCTACAATCAAAAATTTAGCCTAACAAACCGAGAAGTCCGAGAAGTTCGCTTAGACTTAGAGAAAACTCTACGTCAAAGTCAAAATCCGGGAATTCAAAGTCTGAATCGCCACCGATCACGTTGACATTGCCGGAGTTGTTTACATCCACATCTACATCGGCATCGCCGGTTTCGATAGATGGATCACCATCTCCTTCTGCAGTGTTGTCTTCGTTGTCGTTGTCTCCTGTATCGGCATCAAGATCGTCTAGATCATTATCTATATCAGCATCATTATCCTGAAATGAGCCTCCTTCATCATTGAAAGAAAGAGTTGCGTCTATATCATTATCAGAATACGTGCCGTTTCCGTCTATTTTTGCCAACAGGTCGTCAAAAAGGCATCCGCAGTTTACGTCTGCCCAGTTGAAGTTTACAGCGTTATCAACATCAACATCCACATCGGCATCACCGGTGTCAATTATTACATCTCCGCCTGTGTTGTCCTCTGCTTCGTTGTCTCCGGTATATGCGTCAACATCAACATCATTGTCGACGTCTGCATAGTTATCCTGGACTAATACTACAG
>JBBTVO010000021.1:0-20888 GCA_038063195.1 Patescibacteria group bacterium | reverse complement strand
GAAATTTTTCCGGGATTTTTTTCGTGGACAATAATTCTTTTTCCGATTTGGGGATCATTGGTTATCCCATATGTAGTTGCATATTTCATACTTTTTTTTGATGTCTACTGGCTTTACAAATCTTTGGCCGTTGCATTTACATCATTTATCGCATCAAACAAAATAAAAGCGGCAGAAGCCCAGGATTGGTTCAATAAAGCCTCAGTTCATTCAGATTTCGGAAAAGTAAATCACGTAATAATAATTCCAAACTATAAAGAAAATATAGAGAAATTAAGAGAGACTCTAAAAGCTGTTGTCTCCCAAACATTTCCGGCAAAAAGAATTTTTGTAGTCTTGGCCATGGAAAAAAGAGAAACTGAGGGAAAAAAGAAAGCCGATCTTCTAATTTCTGAATTTAAAGAATTTTTTGGTGATATTTTTGCTACATTTCATCCCGATATTGAAGGCGAAGTAAAAGGCAAGTCTTCAAATCAGGCATATGGAGGAAAAAAAGCATATAGCAAATTGATCCAAGGTGGAATTATAGATATTGATTATGCAACTATTTCATCAGTTGATGCAGACTCGATTTTTGACAAACAATACTTCTCTTATCTTTCCTATAAATTCTTAATAGATGATAAGAGATACAATAAATTCTGGCAATCTGCAAATGTAAATTACAATAATTTTTGGAAAGTCCCGGCTCCAACCAGGGTTATAGCTTTCTTTGGAAGTATTTGGAGAATGGCAGTTCTAGTTCAAAAGGACAAACTCGTATCAAATTCTACCTATTCTCTTTCCTTTAAACTTTTAAAGAGTATAGATTTCTGGGACACAGATGTAATACCTGAGGACTACAGAATATTTTTCAAGGCTTATTTCAGAAACAAAGGAAATATTTGGGTAGAGCCGATATTTTTAAAAACCTCAATGGACGCACCGCTTTCCAAAGGTTTTTGGAAAAGTATAAAAAATAAGTATGACCAGGAGAGGCGCTGGTCATGGGGAGTCTCAGATGATCCGCTTTTTATAAAATGGTGGCTTACGGTTCCTGATGTGCCATTTGTACGAAAAACAATTTTGCTCTACAATGTTTTTGTGGATCATTTTCTATGGCCGGTTAACTGGTTTATTATTACGATTGCGGCAAATATAATTACGTTTATAAATCCTGTTTTCTCAAGAACAACTTTGGGATACAGACTTCCCAGCATAGCAGGTGCAATTCTAACTACATGTCTTTTTGCCCTTCTGATGCTTATTGTAATCGATTTTAGATCAAGGCCTCGCCATCCCTCCCAAAGCAAAGCCCGCGAATTTCTTTTCCCATTGGAATTTATACTTCTTCCCTTAATTGGATTTTTTCTAAACGCTCTACCTGCTCTTATATCTCATACTCAGCTTATGCTTGGAAAAAGAATGGAATATAAAGTAACAGAAAAGATATAGCCTAAGGGCTATACTGAATGAAATGAACGTATGAAATTTATCGCAAGACTTGAAAAAAGTAAAGATTTTTGGTTCCTCTTAATGACCTCGTTTATCTTCTTCATTTTAAGACTCCCTTCTCTTTTTGAGCCATATTGGTATGGAGATGAAGGGATATATGAAGTTTTGGGAAGTGCAATGAGACATGGCAGAATACTCTATCAAGGTATTTGGGACAATAAGCCGCCACTTCTTTATATAGTATATGCAATTTTTAACGGCGACCAATTCTACGCGAGGATTGCCTCTCTTATATTTGGGGTTTTTGCAGTAATTGCCTTTTTCTTTTTGGCAAAAAAGATATTCGGAGAAGGTAATGAAAAAAGAGAAACAGTCCTCTGGAGCACATCTATATTTGCTTTTTTATTTGGTCTTCCGCTTTTAGAAGGGAATATCGCAAATGCCGAAAACTTTATGCTTTTCCCTATAATTCTTTCTGCTCTTCTTCTTTTTAAAGACAAACTAAAACCCAAAACATATTTTCTCGCAGGTATTCTTCTTGGAATTGCGTTTTTATTTAAAATTGTTGCTGTTTTTGACTTTGCCGCCTTTTGTACATTTATTTTTATGATAAATACTGAAATTCCCCGAAAAAAAATCAATATTGGAAAATTATCCCAGCAAACCATAATACTTTTATATCCTTTTGTCATAGGATTTATTATTCCTCTTCTGCTAACCTCTCTGTTCTTTCTTGGTGCTCCTTTTAAATATTTTGTTCAGGCAACTTTTGTTCAAAATGTGGGCTATGTGGGATATGGAAATAAGCTTCTGATTCCGCAGGGATTTCTGATACTAAAACTTCTTATCCTTGCCGGATTTAATACCTATCTATTTTTGAGAAAAGAAAAATTTTCCAAAGCATTACTCTTTGTTCTCGTTTGGTTTTCGTTCTCAATTTTTAATGCATTTTTTGCTCAGAGACCTTACACACACTACCTTCTTGTTCTCCTTCCGGGTATTTCCTTAATGATTGGAATGATAAGTTTTGAGAGAAAATATAAACCCCAGCTTGCAGTTTTGTTCGCAATATCAATTATCTTAATATTTACAAACTTTGGTTTATATGGAAAAACTCCGTTTTATTACCAAAATTTTATTTCCTTCATAACAGGGAGCAAAACAGTAAGGGATTACAGAGCATTTTTTGATAAGAAAACTCCTGTAGATTATGACATCGCGGAGTATATTAAGTTAAAAGCAAAAGAAGATGATCAGATTTTCATTTGGGGAAATAACGCTCAGGTATACAAGCTTACAGGAAAACTTCCGCCGGGAAGATATGCTGTCGCATATCATATGACAAATTATAAAGACGGGTTTGAAAATACACAAGAAGCCATACAGAAAAATCCTCCTAAATTCGTAGTTATTATGCCCAATCAACCCGTGCTGCCGTTTTCACTTTATGGATATATAAACGCAGTGACTATAGAAAACGTATCAATCTATGAGAGGGCCCTTTAATTTAAGAGTTATAGCATCAGATAAGATTATCCTAAGAGGAAGTATTATCACTTTTTTAATTATCTTATTAAGTTTACTTTTTATAATTTTACAATTTAGAATTCTTCCTCCGTATGTACCGATTTTCAACCAACTCCCTTGGGGGGAGGAACGCCTCGGCACAACGTTAATGATTTTTCTGCCGGTCATAGCTGTCGCCTTCGTTAGTTTTGTAAATATTTTTGTATCTGCGGCTATTTATACCAAATCCCAAATAATTTCCCGGATGCTTACGGTATCGAGTATTCTTAGTGCTTTTCTTTCCTTTCTTTTTGTCGTAAGAACTATTCAGCTAATTACCTAGATGTTATTAAATGTTACTTTTCTGCCTTTTATCGCAGCCTTTATTGCAGTTTCGGTACTAACACCTATATCCATCGGTTTTATTAAAAAATTGGGACTAATAGATGACCCAAAGAAGCATAAACACCCTGCGATACTTCACGAGAAGCCCACACCACGGGGCGGCGCAATTCCGTTTTTTATTGGGGTTCTAATCGTATCTTTACTATTTATACCCATATCAAAAACTGTTTTTTTTCTTTTTCTCGGATCTTTCTTAGCGCTTATCGTAGGCGTCCTTGATGATAAGTTTGATATCTCTCCTTACTTTAGGTTCATTCTAAATATAATTTCTGCGGTAATAATTGTGGCAGGAGGAATTTCTATCCCATTTGTGACAAATCCTTTCGGCGGAACTCTTCATCTCGATTCTCTTAATCTTTCTTTCACTTTTTTAAATCAGGGTATCGTACTTTTGTTTTCTGATCTGGTTGCAATAGTTTGGTTCGTCTGGGTTATGAACATGCTTAATTGGAGTAAAGGAGTTGACGGACAGATGCCGGGAATTATAGCAATATCTGGTATTGTAATTGGAATCCTTAGTCTTAGATTTCCAATATTGACCCAAAGCGATCTTATTAGCGCAACTCTATCTTTTACACTTGCAGGCGCATCTCTTGGATTTCTTATTTTCAACTTCTACCCTGCCAAGATTTTCCCCGGATACGGCGCTACATCTATATATCTTCTCCTTGCCGCAGTATCAATCCTATCAAGTGTTAAGCTTGCAACTGCAATTCTGGTTATGGGAATTCCGATGATTGACGGGACAGTAACTATTGTAAGGCGCATACTTTCTGGTAAGTCTCCCTTCCGTCATGATAAGAAACACTTTCATCATCTTCTCCTTGAAATGGGACTTGGACAACGTAAGGTTGCATTGTTTTATTGGCTTATTTCTGCTATATTGGGCTCCCTTTCTTTATTTTTATCAAGTAAGGGAAAACTTTTTGCAGTTATTATGATTATAATTGTATTGGGGGGTTCTTTGCTGTTCCTGCATTTTATAATACAGAGAAAAGATGAAACTAATAATTGATACGATAAGATTGCTCCGGCCGAGGCAATGGATAAAAAACTTGGCAGTCTTTGCCGCAATTCTTTTCTCAGGAGAATTATTCAACTCATTGGTTTTTGAAAAAGTCTTGCTCGGATTTTTTGCTCTCTGTGCTGTCTCTTCTGCTACGTATATCGTAAATGATATCCTCGATGCCAAAAGCGACCGGCTTCATCCTTTCAAAAAATTCAGACCTATTGCTAATCGTGAGGTGCCAGTACCCTTTGCTTGCCTTGTTGCAATAGTGCTTGTAATTTTGGCATTATACGTAGCTTTTAACAGCATCACTTTAACTTTTTTCCTAGTAATTGTTTTCTATCTTTTTCTTCAAGCTCTTTATTCATTTTTACTTAAAGAAGTTGCAGTTGCAGATATCTTGGTAATTGCCACCGGATATATACTGCGGGTTTATGCAGGAGAATTTGCGAGCGGATTTCACATTTCAGTCTGGATGCTTTTGACAGTTATCTCTTTGTCACTCTTTCTCGCAGTCGGGAAAAGAAGGTCTGAGCTCACCTTAGTTTCGGAAATCAAAGATGCCAACATTGCAAGTATCAGGAAAACATTATCCCATTATTCCGAGCGGCTTCTTGATGTGTATGCAACTATTTTTGCCACTTCTACTTTTATATTTTATTCTCTATTTACTTTTCTTGAAAATCCCAAAGGCTTTCAGCTGGGATTTAGCATCCTCCTTCCGGACTATTTGCCTACTTTTTTCTATAGAAAGTGGCTGATGATTACTATTATTCCTGTTATATATGGACTAATGCGTTATATCCAAGATATTTATGAAAAACGCGAAGGAGAAAGCCCTGAAAAAGTCCTCTTATCTGATAAGCCTCTCCTTGCAACGGTAATTCTCTGGGCACTCCTTGTAGTCGGCATAATCTATTTCATCAACACCTAGTTATTCGAGTCTATCAATTACGGCTCGCTGTCTTATTTTAATATCCTCTAAAATCCTTTCATCAATTCTAGTAAAATTTCCTTTCAAATCAGATCTATAAAATCCCAATTTAAATCGCTCTGCTGCTTGGATTGTTGTTGCAAATGTAAATAAGTATGCTAAGGAGTCTGAGCCGAATTCTTTTATATCTTCTTGTAAGTGTCGCCTTTTCATATAGTCAGCTACATTGCTGGGTATTTCTCCCGATTTTACAGCCGGATCTAGAACTGAAAGCATATCGAGTTGCCCTTTATGAATTTCCTCTGTAACTTCATCCATTCTTTCAATGGATTTATCGATATCTTCTGTCTCGGTCTCATAAGTTCTTAACAGTAAATAATTAGCTTCTTGAGTTGCTAATAGTTCAGCAATAAACCAAGTGCTTCCTATTGCTCTTTTAAGATCGTGAGGAGAGAAGCTGGTATTATCAGGATGAGAGTGCGTCCTTACGAGAGGAAAAAAACGCCTACCATGTCCATATTCAGCTGTGCTTTCATTTTTTGTTCCAACATGGGGATTAGTCGGGTAAATTAAATTGTTGTTTACAACATCAATGTGAATAAATGCTCCTCTTTCTCGACGAGCAGGATCTAATTTAGTAAGACTGGCAAACCAAGATCCATAGGCGTCCAAACCTGGCGCAGTAACCGTATCTGGCAATTCTTCAAAAGACGGGAAAGCATTTCTTAAGCTAAGTAAATATTCTTCTATTTGTCCTTCTTGCATCACTTCATTAACAGGAAACGGCACTGTCTGATTTGCTTCTTTTTGAGAAAAACCTTTCTCTTCAACAATGTTAGGCATATTAGCAAATGATTATACTACAAACATGAAGGAAAATCAACTATAGGCTGCTGAAGAGTTATTGTTTTTGGGCGTATTTGGAGCTTATGATTACCTAAACTTTTCCTGAGTGAAGTTTTTCCATAAGCCACATTCTTGTAAGAGCAGAGACATTCACACCTTTTTTTCTGGCAATTCTCTCAATTTTCTTTTTTAATCCTTTTTGAAGCCGAACTACAATTGTTTCTTCTTTTGGTTTGTGAAGCTCAAAGACGATATCTACATCCTCAAGTTCATCTTCAAAATCAGTAATGCTGTGGGTATCCCAAAAATTTGCCTCTTCTTCATAGCTCATTTTATCAAAATTAGGTAATTTGCTTTTTTTCTTTTTCATAAACTGCTCTCCTTTCTTTTCTACTCGCGTCTCTTGCTGTAATTAAATAATATTTTCCGGTTTTAATTCTGTGAATGACAAGTGTCAAAAGTCTTTTTCCGCTTCTACCAATCGCTAAATATCTTTCATTGTTAATTTCTGATCGCTTGTGATAAATAAGATTAAAACCTGCTTCAGAAATTTCTTTCTCTGTTGCATTATGTTTCTCAATATGTTTTTTATTATAATCATCCCAAACAAGTTCCTTAATTGTTATCTTTGTCATTGTATTATATTTGTATTACATTTGTCAACAATCGTGCTTCCGGAGTTATTGCTTCTTTGCGTATTGGGAGCTTACCCAGCCTTCTGTTCCATCTTTCAATTTAATTTTATACCATCCCTCATCTTCTTCAAGGACATCGTAAGTCTCTCCCGGAGTTACCCTTCCTACTTCACTCGTTGATGCGCTGCTGCTTGATCTAACCCTAAGAAATCCTGTAGGAGTATCAAGTATCAGAACTTTTGAAACAGAACTTGTCGGCGCAATTGTCGGTGTCGGGTCAAAATTAGGAAGGGCGGAATTGCTCCCCGAAGAATTGGGACTAAGATAAACAATTGCTTTAAGTAAAAATCCTTTCGTGGTTCTGATTCGCAAAATCTTATCTATGTAGCCCTCTTTTTTTAATTGGATTTCATGGTCCGACTCGGTGAGATTTTTTAGAAGTACGGGTGTTTTTTCCTGGGGATTATCATCAAGTGCCAGATCCGACTTATCAGGAGAGGATATTACCATAAGCTGGGCATCTTTTTTATCTCTGATCGGCGTAAGCGTTATGATGCTTCCCGATGATTCGTCTCCAAAAGTCTTATCTACAACGGTCAACGTTGAATTGGTAACTTCGATTTTTTCTTCATAAGGCGGGAGACTCGTATCTTTGGGAACCAGCCTAAGACGGTATTCTCCAACGCCGATCATATCTTTCTGATCACATTTACATACCGGGGTCGTACCAATCATTTTACCGTTAAGATATACATCGCTTGGCGGTTTGGAGGTAACTTGAAGGGCTCCTTTGCCTGTCTTCTGATTGATAAAGATAACTATAACCGCAAAAACAACTACTGCGGCCACAAATGGGACAATGTAATAAATTATCTTTTTCATAAACTAGAGAATAGAAGTAAAAATAATTATAGCAGAAAAAATAGAAAATAGAGGGAGGGACAAAATTTTTGTATTGTAATTTTAAACTAGTTGCTAATCGCTAATTCCTAGTCGCTGTTTTAGTAGTCCATTCCTCCCGGAGGCATTGGAGGCATTGCCTCCTTCTTTTCAGGAATATCAGTTATAAGCGCTTCAGTTGTGAGTATCATTCCTGCCACAGATACTGCATTTATCAGAGCCAGTCTGGTTACTTTTGCAGGATCCAGAATTCCAAGCTCTATCATATTTCCTATCTTATTAGTAATAACGTCGTAGCCAACATTATCATTCTTAGCATCTCTTATTTCACCCAAGACACTTTGAAGATTGACTCCAGCATTTGCAAGTATCCCAAACAAAGGAGCCGCCAGTGCGTTATAAAGAATTGCCCATCCCGGATAACCGTTGTCTACGAATTCAATTACTTGTTTTTGGTTAATTCCTTTTGTTTTTTCAAACTTACTATAATCTGTTACTAAGACATTTCTAATCCTGAACAATGTAATTCCTCCGCCCGCTACAACTCCTTCTTCAAGTGCGGCTTTTGTTGCAGCAACTGCATCAATTACTCTTTCTTTTCTTTCTTTAAGTTCTATCTCAGTTGCAGCTCCTACATTTACGACTGCTACTCCTCCTGAAAGCTTTGCCAGTCTTTCCGCAAGTTTTTCTTTGTCAAAATCTGAAGTTGTATTATCCATAGCTCTTTTTATTTGTGCAATTCTAGCTTTAATATCTGCCACTTTTCCTTTTCCACCAATTATTCTAGTGTTTTCCTTATCTGCCCAGACCTTATCTGCTCTTCCGCAATCCTCAACTGTCACGCTCTCAAGCTTCCTACCGGTATCCTCAGAAATTACAGTCCCTCCTGTAAGAATAGCGATATCCTCAAGCATTTCTTTTCTTCTATCACCAAATCCTGGAGCCTTTATTGCAACTGCGTTAAAAGTCCCTCGAAGTTTATTAACAACCAAAGTTGCAAGTGCTTCTCCCTCTATCTCGTCAGCAATAATTACAAGATTTTTGGAAACTTTAACTAAATTTTCGAGGAACGGAAGAAGTTCGGCAAGATTTGAAATTTTCTTATCTGTGATCAGAATATATGGATCATCCATCTCAGCTTCCATCTTGTCCGGATTGGTTACGAAATAAGAAGATGCGTATCCTCTGTCAAATTCCATACCTTCCTTATAATCAATTGACAATTCAAGACCTCTTCCTTCTTCTACTGTAATAACTCCATCTTTACCAACCTTTTCAAGAGCTTCAGCGATAAGACTTCCTATTGTTTCATCTTGAGCAGAAATTGTCGCGACTTTCTTTACATCATCACCCTTCACATCCTGCTTCATAGAGTCAAGAACTTTTAAGACTCTGTCGACTCCTTTTTCAAGTTCATGCTTAAGAAGCATAGGATTGTATCCTTCATTAATTTTCTGAAAACCCTGATTTACCAGCTCCCGCGCGATTACCGTTGCTGTAGTTGTACCATCTCCTGCTACATCATTTGTCTTTGAAGCCGCTTCTTTTACCATCTGCGCACCCATGTTCTCAAACGCGTCTTCTAGCTCCACTTCCTTGGCTACAGTAACGCCGTCATGAACCACATTTGGAGCTCCCCATTTTTTATCAAGAGCAACGTTTCGTCCTTTGGGTCCGAGAGTTGTAGCCACGGCATTGGCCAGCTTATTTACTCCGTTTATAAGAGACTGTCTTGCATCCGCACTATATTTAATTTGCTTTGCCATATTATTTAAGAATTTAAGATTAAAGGATTTTAGTGATTAGTCAATTGACTTATCACTTTATTCTTTTAGTCCTAACCTACTACCGCTAGGATATCTTTTTGCTCAACTATTGTCCATTCTTCATTTTCAACTTTAACTTCATTTCCGCCCCATTTCTTATACATTACTTTTTGTCCTACTTTAACAACCATAGGCTCTTTTTCTCCCTTTGGCATTATTTTTCCGGCTCCAATTGCCATTACCTCGCCGATTTGCGGTTTTTCTTTTACACTATCCGGAAGGATTATTCCGCTTGCTGTTTTTTCTTCCGCATCAAGCGGTCTTATGAGAACATTGTCGAAAAGCGGTGTAATTTTTGATTTAGTTTTACCTGCCATAAGCTTTTTAGGTCAAAAAATATCACTTGAACAAAGTGATTGCTAATTTATACATCAAAAGCAATTTACTGTCAATAACCTATAGTTAGAGCTGTCCTTGACATATACTCTTGTATTCTATTACGATAAATCTAAGCGGCAAAATATGTCTCTATCGCCTAAAAAACTAATCCTACTTGGACTAGGAGTAATACTCCTAATAGCAATTCCTCTCACTGTCTTTGTGGTTCAAAAGCAACAGCAGACCAGAAGTGGTGCAGCTCCTGCCACCAATCTTTCTTTTGTGGATACCACAACTAAAAATCCTACCACAGAGACAACTCCCAAAACCGTATCCATAGGAGAGACGGTATCTTTTGATGTGGTGATGGATCCAGGAACAAATGTTGTCGGCGGACTTACTCTTATTATTAATTATGATTCGACAAAACTCGCTATCGAAGGACAAGGGATTACGCCTAACACTACAGTAATGGGAAACCTTTTGGGGGATATTAATAATACTCCCGGTCAGATAAATGTATCTTTTTCTCCTGCTGCTATAGATCCTACCAAAGCAATAACCCAGAAAACAACTATTGGCACTGTTACTCTTAAAGCACTTGCGATCACAGATGTCGGGACTCCCACCAAGATTACTTTTGACGGGAACACTATCGTGGTTCCTATTGGCTCAGGAGATACCAATTCAAACGTACTTGCCGGAAGTTCTCCTGCCTTTGTAGTCATTGTCGCTCAGGGAGAAGTCACACCTACTCCTACAGCAACGCCTGTCCCTGGAGTAACTACTCAACCTACAGCAACGCCTGTCCCTCAACCTACTGCCACTCCTATCCCAGTGCCTACCGCCACACCAATTCCTCCTGTTGCAACCAATCAAATTCCTGTCTGCTCAGGTCTTGCCATAGATGTACCCACAACCGGAACACTTCCATATACTGTTAACTTTACTGCAACAGGCACAGACAGTGACGGAACTATAAGTCTGGCTAGCTTCAATTTCGGAGAAGGCGCAGTAGTGGACGTTACAAGCGGAGGCGGAATAGGCACAAATTCTGTGAACGTACCCTCATCACATATATATAGTAGTGCCGGTACTTTTACAGCATCTGCAGTCCTTACGGATGATGCAAGCGGAGCTTCCGCAGCTTGCAGTCAGACTATTATAGTAAGTGCAGGAACTTCGGGCGGCGCAGCTCCCACAGTACCACCAGTCGCAGTACAGCCTACGGCAACACCGACACTCGCAGCAACAGGACCTGCCGAGACTATCTTAGGAATTGGAATTCTTGGAATACTATTTACAATAATTGGAGCTGCAATTCTCTTCATCCTCTAAAATTTAGATATTAGTGAATAGATATTAGATACTAGTTTCGAATCCGCAATTAAAATGTGTTTCCTTTGACAATCCGGCATTTCGTGCATTGTTTTAAATTTCGCCTTTGGAGCGCAGTGCGTGAAAATCGAATGAGCGAAACAGGGAGGTACCTTACGGAGGGGCCCGTTAAGCGAGAGAGATTTGAAAGCACGAGCACCACTTGGCGAAGAGTTTCTGCTTCTCTTTTCGGTAAAAGAGAAGAAAAGAGTTTTAAATCTTTAAAACTGCTAAAAAGGCTTCCTGAGGGATCTCAACATTTCCGAATCTTTTCATTCTTTTCTTTCCCTTTTTCTGCTTATCCAGAAGCTTATTCTTTCGCGTAACATCTCCGCCGTAAAGCTTGGCCGTAACATCTTTTCTGTATGCCGTAATTGTTTCACGAGCCAAAATCTTTCCGCCTACTCCGCCTTTTATCCGTGCAAAATTAATAACCGCCTGTACGGGAATAGGAATATTCTGACGGGGAATTACATCTTTCAGCTTTGCAACCAATTTCCTGCCAAATTCCTCGGCTTTTTCACTTGGCACTACTTGGGCAAGGCCTTCAACCGGCTCGGAATTTACCAGAATATCCAGTTTTACCAGTTTTGCAGGCCTGTAGTCTATGACTTCAAAATCAAAAGAAGCATATCCTGAAGTTTGAGATTTTAAATCATCATAAAACCCTATCAATATCTCAAGAAGCGGAATAATTGCTTCAATCTTCTGGGATGCTCCGATATTTTCAAAATTTTCAATTGTCCCCCTTTTGTTATAAATAAGTTCGTTTATCTGTCCATAGTATTTGGAAGGTGCAAAAATTGTTATTCTTGCATAAGGTTCTTCGACTTTTGAGTCTGGAGTCGTACTAAAGTCAGAAGGCTTATTGACTGTTTTACCATCAATTATAAAATTTACTGAAGGAGAAGTTACCATGATATTAAGTCCATGCTCACGCTCAAGCCTTTCTTGAGTAATTTGGGCATGTAGAAGACCAAGAAAACCGACACGGAAGCCTTGCCCCAAAGAAACAGAAGATTCAGATGAATATGTAAGAGCCGCATCGTTTAATTTGAGTTTTTCCAAAGCATCTCTCATTTTCGGAAAGTCTGACGCATCAATTGGGAAAAAAGAAAGAAAAACAACTGATTTTGCTTCTTGATATCCAGGGAGTGGTTGCGCTGGTTCTTTTGGATGAGTTATCGTATCTCCAACCTTAACAAGAGAAAGATCTTTTACATTCGTGACGATAAAGCCAACTTCTCCGCAGTTCAATTCTTGCGCATAATACGGCTTCGGAGTTAGAAAGCCAACTTGTTGGATAATACTTTTTGCTCCTGTTGCTAAAAAAGAAATCTCATCGCCGATTTTTAAACGGCCTCCAAAAAGTCTTACTGTCGCAATTACTCCCTTGTATGGATCAAGACTTGAGTCAAATATCAGAGCAGATAACTTCGGGCTAATTTCTTTTGGCGCAGGAATCTTTGCGATAATTTCTTGTAATAGTTTTTCAACATTCTCCCCTGTCTTTGCCGAAACTTTTATGATCTCATTTTCTTTAAATCCCAGATCCAAAAGCTCTTTAATCGTTCTCCCAACATCTGCCTGAAGCATGTCGATTTTATTAATAACAGGTATGAGTGTTAAGTCAGCATTAATTGCCAGATTAAAATTAGAAAGTGTCTGCGCCTGGATCCCTTGTGTAGCATCGACAATTAACAATGCTCCCTCAACTGATGCAAGAGAACGGGATACTTCATAAGAAAAATCAACATGCCCGGGAGTATCAAGCAAATTCAGCTGGTAAGCTGAATTTGCAAGTTCTAAATCCGAATTTCTAATTTCTAAACTTTTTTCAGAATTTGAATTTTGAATTTGTGATTTATTTAGGATTTGTAATTTTGAATTTGGTGCTTGAGGCTTATAATTAAGCCTTATGGCTTTCAGTTTAATCGTAATTCCATGCTCACGCTCAAGCTCTAAACTATCTAATATTTGCTCTTCGTGCTTCTCCCCAATTGCGCCGCATATTTCCATAATGCGGTCCGCAAGAGTGGACTTGCCATGATCAATATGAGCAATAATCGCAAAATTCCTTATTTTATTTTGGTTCACGGAGAAATTATAACAGAATTAGGATGTCAAAATGATTATTAGACTAGACCATTATTAGGCTAAATTTTCTAAGTTGCGCTGAGGAAGCTTATCTTCTTCCAAGAACTCCTTAATTCTTTGCTCAGAATAAACTTCGATGTCATCATCATCTTTGTCTTTCTTAAAATCTGAAACAAAACTCTTTTTGTTCATAGTGAGGAAATTATATCAGAGGTCTTGTAATCCAACCATAACCAATATCGGGGTCGGCTTTATTGAATGATTTTTGTGAGCGTTATACAAACTTACATTTCCGCTTACAATCGGGACATTTTCTTTTCTGCAAATCTTAGATAAAGTCTCAATTGTCTCAACAAAAGCTCCCATTGAAGCCTTGGGGTGACCAAAATTGAGGCAGTTTGTAAGTCCCAAGGGAATTCCATTCATATCTTTAATTCTTTTAAAACATTTATAAAATGCGTGAGTTATTCCTCTTGACGGACTAAGATCGGAAACTCCTTCATCGCTGCTCCAGGAAATTATTAAGTTTTTCTTTATTTCAGGTAATTCCACTACTGCATGATGTCCTGATTTATCCGGCCCTTTTATGGTTCTTGTTCCTACGGTCCAATCATATTGATGCCATGTATTTTCTGTCTGTTTTTTATTTGCTTTTTTATGTTTACTTTTTTGTGTCTTCCATTTTATTTTTTCCCAATCCTTATCTACGTCTTGAAAAATTTCATCAAAATCCATAACAAACTTTTTGTTTTCAGAAATTAAGGTATACTTTCCATCATTTGTAACTTCTCCGATAACGTGCGCTTCTAAATCCCACTGCTCGAAAAGGTTTAGAATTTCTTGTCTGTTTTTCTTTTTCCCTACAATAAGCATTCTTTCCTGAGATTCGGAAAGAAGAAGATCTGTAATGCCCATTCTCTCTGATTTTTTTGGAATCTTATCTAGATAAACTTTTGTTCCCAAATTCAATCCGGTTTTTTCCCTTCCCCGCATTGCAATCTCAGTTGTAGAACATAATAATCCTGCAGCGCCCATGTCCTGCATGCCCTCTATCCAATCGGTTTCTGCAAGTTCACAACATGCTTCCAAAAGAAGCTTCTCAAGAAAAGCATCCGCATCCTGAACTGCTGAAATATTAAGTTTATCAAGATTCTCAGATGCCATTTGTGCTCCTCCAATCCCATCTCTTCCGGTTTTTGCTCCTACATAAATTAAGTCACTCCCTGGATTCTCTGCATTGCCATAAATTATATTTTTCTTTTTCACAATTCCAAAAGCCGCAACATTTACGAGACAATTGTAATTGTATGTTTTATCAAAATAAATATCCCCTCCAACAGTTGGCACTCCTATACAATTTCCATAATCTGAAATTCCTTTTACAACTCCTTCAAAAACCTTTTTCGAATTGGTATCAGTTCCAAATCTTAAAAAATCTAAAGTTCCAATGGGCCTTGCTCCCATTGTAAATATATCCCTAAGTATTCCGCCGACTCCCGTTGCTGCTCCTTGAGAAGGATTTATAAAAGATGGATGGTTGTGACTTTCTATTCTGAGTGTTAAAGCATATCCTTTACCTAAATCGAGAATCCCAGCATTTTCTCCCGGGCCTTGAATAACATATTTCCCTTTAGTTGGTAAAAGTTTTAAATACTTTTTCGTACTTGCATAGCTCGTGTGTTCGCTGCTCATTGCTTCTTGCAAAGTTTTTAAAACATTTTTATCCGACATATTTTTCTATTGCTTTTATAAAATATTTTCCATCTTTCGATCTTTCAGGATGAGGCATAAGACCATAAATATTTTTATATTCATTCGTAACTCCAGCAATGTTACCAATTGAACCATTTGGATTAAATCCTTGATACTTAAGAAAAATCTGATTATTTTTTTTAAGATCAGTCAATTCTGTTTTACCAATCACATATCTTCCGTATCCGTGAGCTACCGGAATTCTAAAAATTTTTCCAATTAAATTTTTATCGTGAAAGAAAGAATCTCCAGTTATTTTGCAAGATACAAAATCACAAAAGAATTTTTTTGATTTGTTTTGCAATAGCTTCCCTGGAAGAAAACCTGCCTTAACCAAAATCTGAAAACCATTACAAATCCCAAGTATTGGAATTTTCTTTTCTGCTGCTTTAGAAACTACGTTCATTACCGGAGAAGAAATAGCTTGTTCTCCGGGGTCAATGACATATTTTCCAGTTGCCTTTTTGTAAACTCTATCACCAAATGCAAATCCTCCCGGTAAGACTAGTAAATCTATTTTAGACAACTTGCTTTCTTTATACCAGATAAAAAATGCATCGTGTCCGAATTTTTTGAAGAATTTAAGAGTATCAAAATCGCAGTTGGAACAGGGAAAACGAATTATACCTACCTTTAATTTTCTCTTTGAAGTTTTCCTTATCAAGGGATAATTTAATTATACGATTTATTCCTATTCAAAACAACGTAGCAGATAATCTATTGTGATTATTAAATTAGGCTTTGATGCGGGTGGCGTCAATGGTTTCTTCACTTCTTGAAAGTATATCCCTCCAATTTCCTAGTTTCTTAAATAATAATAAAAATGTCGAGGCTTCTTTGACATCAAAAAGCCATGTCAGGAAAATATAAAGAGACAAACCAATAAAACTTGAGATCCCTGTCAGTATGAGAAGATTTATTGTTTTTGTGGTATCAAATATAAGCTGATCCAGAAGTTTTATCGGTACATAAAGCGCGAATCCTGTAAAGAAGGTCGCAAGGAAAATCTTCCCCACCGAGAAGAAAAATGTCAATTTTTGAAATCCTCCAACTTTTCTATCAAGAAGTACTAGGGAGATAATAAGGTTTACAATTGTTGCTATAGAAAAAGCACCGGCAATTCCGAAAATTCCAAAATCGTAAATAAAAACAAAAGTCCAGGATAGGAAAAGCATAAGAGCCGTCGTAGCTGCGCCGATAATAAGAGGGGTTTTGGAATCATGAAGGGCATAGAATCCTCGTGATACAAGGTAAATTAATGACTGGGCAAAAATTGAGATACTGAAGAAGGCAAGTGTTCTTCCTGTAAGAACTGTCGCAGGCCAGTCAAGAAGCGGGGCTCCATAAATTAGCCTAACCAATGGAATCCGCAGAACCAAAAAAAGAACAGAGATTGGAAGAATTAAATACAGCATCTGATTAAAACTGGTCGCAAAAGTTTTTTTAAATTCCTCGAGCCTGTCTTTCTCGCGGGATAAAACAGGAAATGCAGCTTGGGCAATTGCATTTCCGACAAGTGATACCGGCGCAAACGCAAGGGTTTGAGCAAGATCAAAAATTACATATTTTCTTCCGGGATCGGAAAGGTAAGATACAAAAGTTACCGTAAGAAGAGTCCCTATCTGAAAAATTGCAATAGAAAGAGTTCTCGGCCACATAAGTTTCAAAACTTGCATAACTCCCTTATCTTTAAAATAATTTAAAGAAAAAACGGGCTTAATAGAAAATTTAACTTTCATAATAAAAGGTATTTGAACCATTACGAAAATAAGCGAGCCCAATATTACCCCATAAGCGGCTGAGTAAATTCCTATCATTGGGGTCAAAATTAAAATTCCTATTATTATTCCCAAATTGTAAAGTGCGGATGCAAATCCGGGAATAAAAAAATGATTGTGCGATTGAAGTACCGCGGTAAAAAAAGATGCAACTAGAAATATTGTCTGTCCGATTATAATTATTCTCATAAGAGAGGACATAAGAATTAGATTTTCTTGCGAAAATCCAGGCGCAAGTAAGCTCGAGAAGTAGAATGAAAATGTGAAAAGGATAACTGCAAGGATTGAAAAAGTGATAAGCCCAAGTGTAAGAAGAACAGAGCCAAGCTTGTGGGCCTCCTCTTGCTTGCCTTTTCCTATATAATCTGAAAAAACCGGAATAAGCGCTGAGGAAAGAGCTCCGGCAATAATAAGCTGAAAGAGGAAATCCGGAAGTCGTGTTGCAACATCATAAACCCCAAGAGTATTTGACGCTCCAAAAAATGAAAGAAGAAGCCTTTTGCGGACGAGGCCCAAAATTTGAGAAAGAATTGTGGTACTCATTATTATAAAAGCGGCTGTTAAGATGTTCGTCTGCTGAGTAAGAAAAAAATTGAGGCCTTGCTTGAGTATGTTTCGGGGCGCCATTGTGTTTTATAGTATAGCATGGTAAAATCTCCCCATGCCAGTGATAAAAAGCGCACAAAAAAAATTAAGAAAAGACCACAAATTAACTAAAAGGAATAAGAATTTTTCTGATCTTTTCAAGAAGGGCCTTAAAAAAGTTAAAAAGACTCCGACAGAAAAAAATATAAGAGAGGCAGTTAGGCTAGCAGATAAAGCTGTCAAAAATAATCTTATTCATAAAAATAAAGCTGCAAGGATTAAATCAAAACTTTCCAAATTGATTAAAAAGACAAACCAGAAAACTCCGGTAAATAAACCTAAATCCACAAAAAAACCCAAGGCAAAAACTTCTTAATTCTTTTTGACAAAACCCCGCAATTCCCCTAGACTAAAATTGAATGTCGAAAAAAAATCCTGCCTCAATAAATCTCTTAAAAAATAGCAAAAATGAGATTTTTGAAAAATTCATTGATTGGGCATTAACAATAGGAAGACTATTGGTCATAATTACAGAAATTGTTGCACTTTCAGCTTTTATTTACCGCTTCAGCCTGGATCGTCAGCTCATAGACCTTCATGACAAAATAAAACAAGAACAGGCGATAGTTTCTTTTTTCAAAGATAAAGAGAGAACTTACAGAAATCTTCAGGATAGACTGAAGGTCGCCTCAACATACTACGCCGTAGGTCAGGATAAATTAAATACATCCAAAGACATAATAGATCTTGCTCCCCAGGGCATGACCTTTAATGAGCTTACGGTTTCTGACAATAGGGTTAATATTAATGCAAATTTCCAAGTTGTATCTTCACTGAAGATTTTTGTCGACTCTTTAAAAAATTATAAACCAGTAAAGAGCGTAAGTATTACTCAGATAGAAAATAGGCTATCAAGCGCACAGATAGTAGTAACAATTACTGCAGAATTGAATAAGAAATGAAATTTTCCAAAAATATTTCAAAATTAAAGGACAATAAATATATTGCTCTGCTGCCGGATTTTAAAAAAGAAAAGGCACAGAAAATTTCAAGCATTGTATTTTCTCTGGTAGCTCTGTCTTTTTTTGGCTTTTTTGCAATTGAGCCAACACTCTCAACTATTGCAAAGCTTAAAAAAGAGTTATCAGACAGCATGTATGTGAACGAAAAGCTTTTGGAAAAAATATCAAATTTGTCTTCGCTTCAGAGAGATTATAATTTACTTGAAAACGATATCCCTATCGTTCTCTCTGCTGTTCCTCTTGATCCTCAGCTACCTAGCCTGATGGGACAAGTTCAATCTCTTGCAAGGCAAAACAATATAGCAATTAGCAATCTTCAGTCTTATGAAGTCGAAGCGGCAAATTCAAAAAATACCGAAAAAGAATTCTATTCTTTTTCCTTTGTAACGACAGGCAGTGGCAGCTACACAGATATTATTAATTTCTTGTCGGCTTTAACCAGTATGCAAAGGGTCATCACTATTGATGAGATCCTTATATCAAAGGGGGGGCTTTCTGATTCTCTTCAATTCAATATGAAGGGTACGGCGTATTTCAAATATTAATTTATGAAACAAAGAGATATTTTATTTCTGTCAATATCGGTTTTTGCTCTAATAGCTTTCTGGATAGGCTTTAATATTTTTCATAACCTTGCGGTAACGACAATATCAGAGCCAATAGAAAAAAATATCATTCCGATTTCTCCTAGTTTTGATGTCAAAACTATTAATGTTATCAAAAATAGGCAGAATGTTGCACCGCTTTATGAAACAGAAATTTCCTCTAGTTCTTCGTTTCAGGATATTACAAAAGTCCCGCTAGAAACGTTTGAATCAAGTCCAAGCGCTTCGGAGGTTAGCCAATGAAAAACAGTCTCTGGCAGAGAAGAATTCCAACTCTTTTGGGAATTATGATGATAGTGGTTGGAATCGGCGTCACAACATATCTTGCCAGCAAAGGTGCAATAGTTACTACCAAAGCAGGTCCAACCGAAACCCCTCAAGACGTGAGGGTGACAAACATATCTGATAATTCTATTACGGTTTCTTATACAACAGAAGCACAGGTGATTGGTTCTATTAATTACGGTAGAGATAAATCTTTGGGCCAGACTACTCTGGACGACAGGGATGATGAAGGAGTTATCTCTCCGCGCTTTGTTCACTATGTAACACTCAAAAATTTAAGTCCATCAGCCACATACTTATTCTCGATTACATCAGGTGCAAATACTTATCTCAAAGATGGAAATCCTTATGAAATCACAACAGCACCTTCTATAAGAGCTAACGTAGATGAAGATAGTCTCTTAAAGGGAACTATTATCTATCCCGAGCAATATTCAAAGGAAGCAATTATTTATATTACAAGCCAGGATGCCAGCACTATTTCTACCATCGCAAAGGACGACGGAAATTACTCAAGCCTACTGAATATACTTCGAGATAAAGATCTGTCTTCATATTTTGGCTTCAATGAGAATACGGTTTTTGATATGCTGGTTGTAGGTCAGGGAACTACTTCAAATGTAAAATTTACAATTCCGGCTTCAAAAGAGCTCCCTCCTATTACTTTGTCTGAAGGTTTTGATTTTACGCAAAGTAAAAACGAGGTAGCAAGCGAGTCAGCACAGGAAGGATTTTCAGCTCTTGTTTTCCAAACAGAAACACCTATAAAGACTCCGCAAATAATTACACCGGAAGAAAATCAGACTTTCGTAGATTCTCAGCCCAGGTTTTCAGGAGTCGCGACTCCCAATACTGTTATTGATATTGAAATACATTCGGATGACAACATAAAAGCCCAGGTTTTCGTTGACGCTAAAGGAAATTGGTCTTATAGACCTCCTTCAGCTCTCTCTCCCGGCCAGCATACTATCAAAATCACCGCACGCGACTCATCAGGAATTCTAAGGACTATTATTTCAGCCTTTACAATTTTTGAAGCAGGAACTCAGGTTGCAGAAGCCGCCACTCCTTCGGCAAGTCCGAGTCCTACCACCCCGCCAACTCAAAGCCCTACGCCTACTCCAACCATTGCAGTTGTTCCTTCTCTCATACCGACAGCAACGCCCACTCTTATCCCTACTATTCTTCCTACTACAACTATTTCTCCGACTCCGACACCTATAATTGCCCAACCTCAGCCAGGTGCATCTCTGACGCTATTGGGTATAATAGGGATTGGTATTACGGGGCTTGGGGCACTTATCCTCTTGTATAACCGCGGTACTCCAATATGAAAATTGCCGTAATAGGCGCCGGATTTACTGGTCTTGCCTCTTCACTAAAACTTGCCGAAAAGGGTCATGAGGTTGTTGTCTTTGAAAAAGATGCTCACCCCGGAGGTCTTGCAGTTGGATTTAAACCTACCTCGCCTGACTCGCCTCGCGGCGTAGCGGGCGGCAGTCAAGGCGGGGAGAAAAAATGGGAATGGTCTTTGGAAAAACATTATCATCACTGGTTTGCAAATGATAATTCAG
>JBBTVO010000020.1:0-3581 GCA_038063195.1 Patescibacteria group bacterium | reverse complement strand
GAAAGTCTTCAGGTGAGCCATACACCGCCGACGATATTGAACGTGTTACCGGAATTAGCGAAAGACACTATTGTACGGAAATTGGAGCTTCTCCACTAAATCGCGCAGAAATCGTACCGGCTATGGGAACAAGAGTTGCATTAGAAGCATTTAATGGAAGAAAAGATTGGGATTATGTGGATGACGTTTTTGCTTCTACAGGTGTCCCATATAAAAAGTCACTTGGTAAGGAAATTGCAGAAAATTTACGGGCATCAGGTGTGGAAGTAGTTCAATCAAGACAGGACGTTTATGCAGAATGTACAAGCCCCGTATGGATATTAAATTTTATAAGAGAAAACGAAGACGAATTCGATGGCAAGAATATTCTAATGGTTGCCTCAGAATATGGATCACCAGTTGTTGATGGCAAAGACAAAACTTTGCCTTCTGATGCAGCTACTGCAATTGCATTTACATACGGGAAAGATCTAAGGGTCCTTGGTTCATCAATACTTCATCAGCCCGATTTAAAAGATCTTATTCGTGTTTCAATATTACCTGAATACACACCTCCTGAGGGAAGTTTATTTTTTTGTGAGGTAGGACAACCTAGTGAGGAAAAAAAACTTTATGGTGAGGAAAAATACGGTCTTAATTTAAGATATATGGAGATGGATGGCCGTGGAGTCTTTAACTGGTTGGCAAACCCTAATACTATTCCTCCAATTATTGATGAGGCATGTGAAATAGCAGGAGTAACGCGTGATGAAATAGATGTGGTTATTCCTCATCAGGCAAATGGGAGGGTGATCGATATTATGGGAGGACTTATCGGAATTGATCAGAAGAAGATCGTTTCAAATATCAGAAATCATGGAAATTGCGGCTCGGCCACTACGATGCTTGCATGGCACGAGGCGGTAGAAGAAGGACTTATAAAAAAGGGTAGTAAGGTTTTGGTTTTAGGTTTTGGTGCAGGTATGATGGCAGGCGCTGCAATTGTAGAAGTTAATTAATATCCTCCGTTTGGCAAACATTTTTTCATTTCCTTGCAAATAAGATAAAGCTTGGTTATGATAATTTTATGGACACGAAAACCACAGGTTGGGTTTTTCTAACTATCGGCGTTATCATAATGACATTCTCGGTAATTCTGGTAATACTAGCTTTTACCAGCGTAATTCATCCCACATATTTCAGCGCTTCGGCTTTTCAAAGTTCAGCTCCTACCACGCAAAAGATTGACATAAATTCTTTGACTTCCGGCGGACAGCCGGATTTATCTTCTCTAATGCCCAGTGTAAATATAATCCCGCCTGAAGTTCTTAGTAACGCGCTCAATCTTTCTACGCACTTTTTCCTGATGGCATTTATAGGAGGATTTGGATACAAAATTGCAATGATAGGAGTAAATCTTATAAGACCAATCGTAGTTAAAACCTCAGAAAAAACACTGGAAGCTGCAACGACTTAAGAGATTTTTGTGATCTTATAGTGGATTTTTCCTGAAGGAGTAATTATCTCTGCTTTGTCTCCGATCTTTTTTCTTTCAAGCGCCTGCCCAAGAGGAGACAGGAGAGATATTTTCTTTTGCGTGGGATCAGCCTCAAGGTCTCCTACGATTTGAAATACTGTTTCCTTTTTTCCGTCCGATAATTTAACGGTCCGACCAATACCTACTTGATGCCTATCGCTTTCTTTTACAACATCAGCGCTTCTGAGCTCAATTAAAAATTTTCTCAAGTTCCTGTCAATTTCTGAAAGCTTGGCACGCGCCGCCTTATAATATCCGTTTTCACTCAAGTCTCCCATTTCTCTTGCACGCTTAAGATCGGCAACTGCTGAGGGACGGGAATTCTTAAGGTCTTCATAAGCAATCTTGAGTGCTTCAAAACCTTTTTTGGTAAACCTGATATTTTTCATGACCTTATTATACATATTTAAGTTCAAAAAAGTTATTGACAATACTAGTTTGTAATAGTATTCTACATTTATGGTAAGAGAACGTGATTTTAACCATACCGTTGGGCCAAATAGAACAGAGGCAGATATATATAGAACAGGATACGTCGAACCAAACCCGCGTGTTGCCATTGCAGCATCTGAAATTCCAAAAATTAGAGAACTGCCAATAAGAAGAGCAAGATTGGAAAATTTTGATCACCAAGCCATAACGGGTAATCTTCCTGAAGAGGCAATAGACGCTCTTACTCTTTTCGAATCTACTTTGTAATTCAGTTTGCGTTATCAGGGGGAGGTTCAGGTGGAAGGAATTCTTCGCCATTCGGGCCTTCAGTTTTCTGATAATCTCCGGCTTTAAGCCACTGTACATATTTGCATCCTGTGGCAACTCTTTTCTCCCGGTCCCATCCGCTTGTAGAACATTTCTTCATCTTTTTTCCTGCCGCAGTTGTATAAAGTACCAGCTTATTTCCGCAAAGCGGGCATTCTTCATCAAGCGCTTCATTGGTACCATTTATCCACTCGACGAAATCACAACCTTCTGCTTTTTTCGTCTCCTTGTTCCAGGTATTGGTCGAACACTTTTTCATTTTCTTGCCAAAACGTGTGGTGACAAGGATTACCGGAGAGCCGCACTTAGGGCATTTTTCATCAAGAGTTTCGGGTTCAACTTCAAACCATTTAACATAATCGCAGCCTTCATTTTTTTTGGTTTCGGCATTCCAGCTTCCCGTAGAACATCTCTGAAGTTTTCTTCCGGTTGAAGTTTCCGTAACAGGAGCCAAGGGATTTCCGCACTTTGGACACATCTCTTCCATAAGTATTAATGATATCAGAGTGCCGAAAACTTTGCATAAGTAATTTCAGTTTTAGAGAAGAATTAGTAGCCGGCAGGAGCAGGAGCATTTAAATTGTGCTTAAGAAATATTATTGCCAATATAAGAAGAGCAAGCAAAAGTCCAATTAGAATTGAGTAGGCGCTTATAGATGATAAGTAGCTCACTTTTTTCGCTTTTGATTTTTTCTTCGCCATATAATAATTATATCAAAACTTTTATTTGACAGAAACTGCCTAAAATAGTAGGCTGAAATAGATGAGCGAAAATGGCGGAGGAATAAATCAGGAACCTACGGTACCAGCTACAGTGGCTCCTACTGAAAGTCAAGCCCATGCTGAAACGGCAGAGCCTGCAGTTGCTCAAACATCTATGAAGCAAGAGTCTAAAGAAGGATGGGTTGATAGGTTTAAAAGATTAGTCACTTTTAGTGGATCAGTTGTTAATGAGGCTCAAAATGCGCCTCAAAGATTAAACCCAACTTCTACTGCGGAGCCAACGCCCATTGAGCCCCAACCCCAAAAAACATAACTAGTTTATTTTTTCCCGCGTTTGCAATATAATCCGCTTATGGGAAGTAGGGAAACAGGACCACATCCTCATGAACGCTGCGGGCATATTTTAGAATTAATAGTTAGCAGTGAGGGAGTCGCTCATATTATCAAAGTCGAGAACGAAAAAGAATTTCGTGTTTTAAAGCACATGTATGAAGAACACGGAAACGGAGGAAGAGATTTGCAAATCTCCGCTTAATTAAAGTTTAATATCCGACACTTTCAGGTAAAATATGGAAGTGTTGAA
>JBBTVO010000019.1:0-4324 GCA_038063195.1 Patescibacteria group bacterium | reverse complement strand
TTTGGATGAGCTAGAAAATGAAGCGAGTAAAGCAGCGCAGAAATCACTTAAAAGAAGAGAAGAGGTATTAAGACATGCAATAGAGCAAAGAAACGAAGCTCTTAAAAAAGTGCAGAAAAAACTATTGGAAAATGAAAAGAAAAAGCACGAAGAACTATTGGAAGCTCAGAAAAAATCATCAGAACAAGCAAGGCACGCAATTGAGAAAGCAAAAGAAGCTGCAGAGAAATTTCAGGAAGCACAAAATAAAATAGATGAAATAAACGAAGAATCATCAAGCGGAAGTTCGGATTCTTCGGGTACAAGCGGCAGTTCGAATACATCGTCGGGTTCAAACAGCGGAACATCCTCAAGCGGAGAGAGTAGCGGAGAAGAAGATTAGCCTCGAAGTATGCCTCAATAGTGTATAATAAGCTTCATGATTAAGTTGAGCGCAAAAGAGCTTAGGACAAGTTTGCCGTCAAAAAGAGATTTGAAAAGAATTAAGAAAAATCCGATATATATAATTGTCGATAATGTACTTGATACTTATAATGTCGGCGGAATTTTCCGGCTCGCAGATGCTGTAGGTGCTTCGAAGGTTTACCTTTGCGGAGCGACCGAAACCCCGCCACATACGCGAATAAAAAAGGCTTCGATAAATACTACAGAGTGGGTGAGCTGGGAATATGCTTCTTCTGCGGAAGAAGCAGTTAAAAGTTTAAAGTTAAAAGTTAAAAGTTTACTAGTTGTTGCGATTGAGCAAAGCAAGAAAAGCATGTCATACACGGAAATTGATTACAAATTTCCTATTGCTTTTATTGTGGGGCACGAATCAGATGGAGTTTCGCAAGAGGCTTTGAAGTCTTCGGACTATGTTGCCGAAATTCCGATGTGGGGAGTGAATAAGTCACTTAATGTGATAGTATCCTTGGGTATAATTGTTTTCGAAGCGCTAAAAAATTTGGAAAAATGAAAAGGACTGATAATTTTGTAAAACATACAAGCCAAAATCCTCTCCAGAAACTTCTGATAAATAATTTCTATAATCATTTGGTTTCGGCGGTTAAAGATTTGCAATTAGAGACAGTTTTAGATGTTGGATGTGGGGAAGGATTTACACTAAACAGGTTATCAGAAGAGGGAATAGGGAAGAAGCTTGAAGGTGTAGATTTTCAAGAAAAAGCCATAGAAATCGGAAAAAAACTCCATCCTGATTTGACTTTAAAACAAGGAGATATCTATAAATTAGAATACAAAAATAACTCATTTGATTTGGTGATGGCAACTGAGGTTCTGGAGCATTTGAAGGATCCACTAAAAGGTTTAAAAGAGCTAATTAGAGTTTCAAGAAAATATATTTTACTTTCCGTTCCAAATGAGCCGTTTTTCATGGGAGCAAATTTCTTGCGCGGGAAAAATTTGAGCAGATGGGGGAATGATATTGAACATATTCAACACTGGACAAGCTCAAGATTTGAGGAATTTGTAATAGGGCAAGGATTAAAAGTAATTAAAAAGCGCCATCCTTTTCCATGGACAATGCTTTTGCTTTCGAAAATTTAGCTTGACCCCGATTAAATCGGGGTTGACACCTGCGCCTATTCTTCCTAAACTGAAATTGTGGAGAATAATCCTAAGATTCAAGCCTCAACCGAAATTAAGCGCAGCTTCTTTTCCTCTCTAAATCCAAGAGAAAATTTTAAAGGATTCGTAGCTTCAATGGTGATTCTTCTGGGCATCCTGGGTGTGGGTGCATATACATCAGGTACGAGTAATCCTCCTGCTGATAGCGGTAGTACAGACACCAGTTTTGCTCCCATTGCTAACAACACTGTTGTATACGGCTATTGGACGGATAAGAACTCTCAGATTGGCGCTGTGGATCTTTCATCGGGGAAGATTTACGGTCTTGCAGCTTTGGATCTTAAGATAAAAAAAGTCACAATTATGACTCCTTCGTCTCTTATTTTCATAAACAAGACTGATGACAGCGACCGCGGCAGGGAAATTGCTTCGTATAACTTCGTCACTAAAGCAACCACGCCTATTTTTCAGGCGGATGCGGATTTTGGAATAGATGACTATGTAATTTCTCCGGGGAAGAGATATATTGCAAATTGGGAAGTACAGGTTCCATCAGGAGCTTTGGGTTTAATCGGCGGCCGTTCACGGGTTTATACAATAAATATTCAAAACCCAACACAAAAGAATTTGATCTACGATGAGTCAATTACCGAGGGCGTAGCTATGCATTATCCGATATCCATCACGGACTCAGGAGAAGTTTTTCTTGACGGGTTTATTGCCAACGCCGGAACAGGATGGGCCAACGGCATGTCTTACTCAAATGTTTCAGGCTCAGAAAAACAAAATATCCCCTCAATGTCTGCCGGAACCTACTCAAGCCAGCCCGTAGCATCAATTGACGGCAGATATATAGCTTTCGCAGGATATGATGGAACACTCGGTACGGGTACGACAGGTGGGTTCCGGAAGGAGATATTAAATCCTAATACTATCGAAGTTTTGGATACAGTAGAAGTTTTAAATGAAGCTACCAAGCCAAGAATTAAGCTCTCAAATCTATCAAGCGAAAATAGATATACCGGTGTTTTTTGGGATAAAAGTTCAAATAATATAATTTTTTCTCTTGTTTCAAAAGACCCCAGCCAAAATGGATTTTATCTTTATGACCGTGGAAACTCAAGCTATAGAAAAATAGGTGCACCAGCGGATGATTCCGTGATAACTTCGCTTTCGAATACTCAATTTCTTACAGGTAAATCAGATAGGTCAAGTACTGCAATAGGAAATCTGGGGCCGAAATATTCTTCTACATTTGGTTCTATCGCGGTCTTTGATGCATCTGCGAGCAAAACAATACCTTTAAATATCGGGATCCCTCTGGTTCAATACATAGGACTTTTATCTTCAAATTATTTCAGCAGCTCTCTCGCTATCGGGAGCTTGAATGACAGCACAAACAAAGCCGAAAATAACCAGCTTCAGCTTCAGACTTTCGCTCTGAAACCAGACCTTGCTCCTAAAAGAGAAGAACGTCAATCTATGCCGCCCATTTCTAGTCCTGTCTGTGGGGGTTTGGACCGTGACAATTGTCCTGCCTGTGGTAGACTGACTAAGCAACGGTGTATTAGTTTGCTCGGTCTTCCTCGCAATGTAAGCGATAATATAGCTTGGGATGCATGCCGGGCTGAAGCCAGGAAGTCATTAGAAGAGAGCGGAGTATGTTATGGCAGTCCGCTTTATCTTTACGGAAAAGAAGGAACCAAGGTTGATATAAAAGTAAACACCAAAATTACCAAGCCGATTCCATTTTCCAGAGGAGAATATTCCGTGATTCTCGGTCAGAATGGACAATTTAGTATAGGCGGTAAAAACTATTCAAGCATAGATTTTAACTATGCGCCTGCAATTGAAATGCCAAATCTTGACTATGGACGTATTGTCAAATCATCTGAAGTAAATAAAGTTTTAGAGGAATATGGACAAAAACTTGGATTAAATAGCAGAGAAATAAATGATCTCAAGAATTCTGTAAGATTTTCGTCATCTTATGTTATGGTTTCTTTTTATGATGACGAAATATCTAAAAAGATCCTGCCTATTTCATTCACTCCGGCTCCAGATATGTACAGAAATATTGTATTTTATTTTAAAGAATTAGAATTTCCACTAAGCATAAGAGAGCCAGAGTTTGATTCTGTTCCAGAAAGAAAAGGCCTCACCGCAGTCGAAATCAGCCACATAGTAGAATAACCTCCACATTCTTACTTCTTGACCCATTCGATACATTCGATGAAACTCAGTATCGTACTGAGCATTGCCGAATGTGCGACTTCGCTCAGGGTCAACCCTGAATGAAATTGAAGGGTTGACAAAGATTTAGATTAGACTATAATAGTTTTACTGTTTGGAAACCTTTAACTGGGTAGAAAAACAAGAAGATATGTAAGACCTTTCGCCAAAAGTTCTGGCCGCCTTCGCGTAAAGCTTCGGCGAGCCAAGGGAATATGACCCGCCTTTGGCGGGCTTTTTTGTCTTAAAGTCTTACATCAGCTCTTTAAAAATATAACAGTGAGTCATCATGGAAATCACTTTTTGAAGGATTTGACGGTGGTCAATCCGCCCGGTCTTACTTTTCGCCTTACCTACTGTTCGTAGCGCGGCTCAAAGAGCGACCTTTGGCGGATCTCCCTCGGATAAATCCTCGGTCGAGAAGTGGTAGGAATATATATAAATTTGACAGAGTCATAGACTTCGTTAAATTTTTTTGAGGATTTGATCCTGGTCCAGGATGAACGCTGGCGGCGTGCCTTAGGCA
>JBBTVO010000018.1:24563-26137 GCA_038063195.1 Patescibacteria group bacterium | reverse complement strand
GAATTGACATATCTTGTTAATTCAAAAGCAATGTTTCTTATGGGGACAGACATATCAGGCAACTGGAGTCCTTTATCTGGATTTATTTTTAATTATCCTTCCTATACTCTTCCTCAGGCAGAGCTCCCGTACTTTCTTTTCGTTCCGACAGTTGGCCCTTTTGATTTTTCCCTTTTTAATGCCAGAATTGCAACTGCAGTACTTAGTATTTCCTCTGTTCTTCTTATATATCTTGTTTCATCCAGACTTTTTGATAAGAAAGTTGGACTTGCTTCATCTTTTATTGCAGCCATTAATCCCTGGGCAATTTACATGGGAAGGACTTCCTATGAGCAGGCTCCCGCAATTTTTTTCTATCTTCTCGCATTTTACTGTCTGCTGGTTTTAAAGGGGAGAAAAATTTTATTTATTATTCCTTTATTTTTTCTAGCTTTTTACTCATATGTTGCAACCAAAGTCAGCTTTATTCCCTTTGTATTAATAAGTATTCTATTTGTCTATTTCGTTGTAAATAAAAGGAAATATCTTAAAGAATATTCGATTGTTCTTATTTCATGTCTTTTCCTTGTTTTGTTATTTGGGTTAACACTTATTAATTCATCTGGTCCGTCAAGAGTAGGAGAGCTGATAACACCAAGCTCTCAATTGATTTCCGAAGAAGTAGATTATGTAAGAAAAATCTCCATACAAAATCCTTTAACAAATGTTTTGGAAAATAAAGTAACGATTTTTACCCGTATATTAGTAACAAAATTTATGAAATCTTTATCGTTTGATTTTCTTTTCATAAATGGAGATCAATTTTTTTCAATTTTTAGGCATGGATTATTCTATGTTTTGGACGCAATCTTCTTAGCTCTTGGTTTGGTAGCAGCATTTGCATACAAAAGAAAAGTCTTTTGGTTGTTATCAGGCATAGCGGTAGCCGGGATTCTTCCTCAGCTTGCACATTCTGCAAGTACTGACAATTTTTCAATCCATCTCTCGCTTTTCTTTGCTTTCATAACTATATTCATGGGTGCGGGTTTAGCTGAGGCGTTAAATTTGATTAAAAATAAGAAATACCTATATTTATCAGGGGGATTGATTGGAGTATTATATCTGTTTCTTGTTGTTAATTTTTTCAATATTTATTTTTTCCAATTTCCTATGCAAGGAAACTTTGATTTTCATGTAAGACTTTTGTCAAAGTATGTTGCAAGCGTTCCCAATGATAAAGAGATAGTTATTTATTCACCAAGTGCAAGAGACATTTTCAAAAAATATATTTATTATTCTAATAACTATAACTCGGATACTTATGAAGTAGTAAAGTCTATTTATGATAAAGAAAATTTTAAATTCAAAAATGTAAA
The DNA here is from genome assembly GCA_038063195.1 of Patescibacteria group bacterium. Classification (GTDB taxonomy): domain Bacteria; phylum Patescibacteriota; class Microgenomatia; order Levybacterales; family UBA12049; genus JBBTVO01. The sequence continues at coordinate 24,782 of JBBTVO010000018.1, read as the reverse complement.
TTTCTTAGGATGTGATAATACATTGGATTTCTCGGAAAAGATTGAAGTAATACTTTATGATGAGCAGTGCGGATCAAATAAAAAGAGTTCTCATCTTACTATCCCAAGGCTTAAGGATGGGGGAGAAAGCTATAAAATATATAATGATTCAATTTGCAAAGGTATGAATTTGAAACGATATCCTACTTCTTTAAGTATTGAAGATTTTGCAATTGAGAA
>JBBTVO010000018.1:0-24463 GCA_038063195.1 Patescibacteria group bacterium | reverse complement strand
TGAATTTGAAACGATATCCTACTTCTTTAAGTATTGAAGATTTTGCAATTGAGAAAATGAAAACCGATAAATTCTGTGAAACTTTTATCACCTCTCTTTAAGTCTTCTTAGCTACAACTATACAATGCGTGAACATATCTAAAGGTCCGAAATAGAATTCTTTAAGCTTGAATCCTCCCCTTTTTAGAAATGACTGAATTTCATGTTTTGATTTAACAAGAGATATTTCTTCAGGGTGAAGCCTTATTTTTTTTCCTAAAACATTGTTGAGAATAAAATGAAGAGAGTTGAGGAATATTACCGAGGTACCAAATTTTGGAGGCCAGAAAAGAACAATTTTTCCGTTGGGCTTTAAAATCCTTGAAAATTCTTTTAAGATTTTTTCGTTTTCCTTTTGGGTAAAGTGTTCATGAACCCCTAAGTTATAAATCCCGTCAAATGAGGATGCTTTAACCGGAATATCGAAAATACTTGCCTGAATAAGTTTTGCTTTATTCCCATTGTAAAATTTGTAAAGTTTAAGAGCTTCTTTGGAAATATCAAGCGCAGTAATTTTGTAATTTTTCAAAAGGTCTTCGTCTACTTGTCCTCCGCCTGAACCTGCATGGAGGAGGGAGGAGTTCTTGGCAAACTCTTTTTCTATGAAATGATTTAGCGCTCTTTTGATAATAAGCTGTCTATATAAACTTGCAATTATTCTATAAACCGCTTGAGATTTTGTTTTTTTCTTTGTCCAGTATTTATCCCATTCTTTCTGCTCAATAATCATTTTTGTTTTCGTCATTGAAAGATTATATGAGAAATCAAGCAGTTTTTACAAGTATAGATTTGAATAAATATCATTATCTTGATACTATTCATAAAATGGTAATTTCGCATAGAGGAAGGAAAACAGGGGAGAGGGAAAATTCGATTGCGGCTTTTGAGAAAGCTTTTGCGATGGGAGCGCAGGGTATAGAGTGTGATGCCCGACTATTGCCCAATGGAGAAGTAATTATTTCCCACGACAAGATTTACAAATTTGATGAGCAAGATCTTACCTTGTCCCAGTTTTTGGTCTATGTAAAAAAGAAAAAAAAGCCTTTCTTCGTAGAGCTTAAAAGTAATTCCCCAATTCTTGTAAAAAAGGTTGCAGAAGCAATTGGAGAAGAAAATTTGTGGGATTTGGTGCATATAATTGGCTTTTCTGTAATGATAAAATCCGCACTTTCTGCACAAAAAAATTATCCAAAATTGAAAGTAATGCCTTTTTTAAATTTCCCCCTTTTATCTTTCGTAAAACCTCCAAAAAAATCTTACGGAGTTTTTTTGGGATGGATAGATGAATGGAAGTGGAGCCAGCCAGTTTTCCAAAAAATGATATCACGAGAAAGATTAAAAAGATTAAAAAAATTATTTGAAAAGCACGGTTTTAAAGTTATGGCAGGAGTGATAAATAACGAAAAAGGTTTGCGATATTTTAAAGAAGCCGGAATTACAGATATCGTGACAGACGAAATTGAACTTGCAAAAAAGATTCTGGCTGAAAAATAAAACTATTTATTCTTGTCGAAGAAGAAGCGTTTTCCGATAAAATATCCAGCCGCGATAAGGAATAATAGTGCGACCGCCACGATTACCGATCTTCCAAAAAATGTTTGGTACAGTCTTTCCCCGAAATAAAAAATTGCAATATCGGGAATAGAAGCAAGAGCAGTTGCCAGAAAAAATTTGGGGAAACTTATCCGGGTCATTCCTGCGGCGTAGCTTGAAAAATCCATAACAGGGACTGTAAAAAGTCTTATTGCAACTATTGCCATGAATCTTTTCCGTTCGGAAAGTTCTCCTTCGAGCTTATGAAGTTTGGCAAGAGGGACAAATTTGCCTACAAGCGGCTCTCTAAATTTCCTCGCCAGAAAAAAACTTATGGAAGTGCCAATCATAATTCCGGAGAGCGTGTAAATATAAGTTGCGAGCCAGCCAAAAATTGGCACTGCGGCAAATGATACAATTCCGGCAGGAATAGCAGGGATAATTATTCCGATTATTCTCCACAAAATTAAAAGCAGAGGCCCAAGATATGGATTATGATTCAAAATAAAAATAATATTTGACGAGAAATCTTTGGAAACAAAGTAAAGAAAAATAAAAAACAGGATTACCAATATTGCCGCAAGCGGTATCAGAGCTGATGTTTTCTTCGACATTTCCCAATTATATCTTACTTTCTTGCATTTGAGAATCTAATGTAATATAACTATAAATGTGGCTATGCCTGAAATACTTACTTACAACACGCCTCCAAAAGCTGAGGACAAAAGAGTGAAGCAAGGTAGTTCTCCATGGTATATCTCAAAATCCATTTATTCTTGGTTCCGCACTCAGGATAAATTTACCAAGACCTACGTAGTTGCGTTTCTAATGATTGCTGTGGCAACTCCATATATCGTGAGTCAATATTTAAACTATGCTCAAAAAGCCGCACCGTCCTCGGTTGAGCAAAGCACTGTGCTTAGGGTAAGTATTGTAAGCCCCCTCAACGGAGATATCGTAACACCAAATGTTGATACTTCAATTGTCGCAAATGTTCCCAAGTCAGTAGGAGTCAGCAAAGTTGATTTTTATGTAAACGGAATTATGGAATGCAGCGCAAATACAAGTCCCTATGTATGTAATTGGAAAGTTCCTCCGGCTTCGGGAGTGGTCTATTCAATTGATGCAAAAGCAACGGGAGCTTCTGGAGAGACTGCTCTCGACATGATAAAGGTCACTTCAAGGTAAGCTTAGTCTTGGTTTAAATAAAAAACCTCTGTTTGTACCAAAACCTCTCCTGTGGTACAATGGAATTAACTAAAAGTTAAGGAGGAATAAATGAGTGGCGTCTTCGACAACAAACAACAAGCAACAATTAACATCTAACAAAAAACCGCAAACTATGGCGGAGCTTATGGCTTCGCAGAAATCCTCGCTTGTCACATTCCGCAAGGGTGACATAATTGAAGGAAAAGTTACCAAAATTACTTCCGGTGAGATCCGTGTGGACATAAATGCAAAAGCTGAGGCAGTGGTTCTTGAGAAAGATAAGAAGCTTCTCAGCAGTCTTTTGGCATCTTTTAAGCTAGGCGATACTGTTTCGGTACAGATCTTAAATGTCGAATCTGAAATGGGACATCCTGTTGTTTCTCTGCGCCGCTTTCTCAACAACAAGCTTTGGGGTAAAATTTCCGAGTTTCAGAAAAATAAAACAGTTCTTGATGTTACAGTAAACGATTCGATAAAAGGCGGGCTTTTAGTAACAACCACTGACGGGATTTCGGGATTTTTACCAAACTCTCAGATTTCATTTGCCAAGTCAAACGATGAAACTCCGCAGATAGAAAGCAAAATAAAAGCGATAATTATTGAAGCTGATAGGAATACAAGTAAGATCATTTTCTCACAAAGCCAAGCTGTCACATCCGCAGACTTTATAAAGCAGGCAAAAGCATTAAAGACAGGTGAAAGAGTTAAGACCACGGTCACAAATGTGACTCCGTACGGACTTTTCGTTTCGGTTCCAATCGACGGGGAAGCGGTGGACGGACTAATTCATGTCTCTGAACTTTCCTGGGATAGAGTTCTTGATATCAACTCGCAATTTAGCGGAGGGGATACCCTGGACGCACAGGTAATAGGATTTGATGAGGAAGCAAGAAGAGTAAATTTGTCAATAAAAAAACTTAAATCAGATCCATTCGATGAAAGAATGAAAGACTATCCGGTAGACAAAAAAGTTACTGGAAAAATAATAGAAATACGTTCAAATGGAGCTGTTCTGGATCTTGGAGAAGGAATGCAGGGGACGATAAAAAAGGATAAAATTCCTCCTACAATGACTCTTAAGACCGGAGACAGTATTGATGCAGTAGTTTCAAATGTCGATACAAAGAGAAGAAGGCTAGAGCTTACGCCGGTTCTTAAAGAAAAACCGCTAACATATAGGTAGCAACTAGCCATTAGTTACTAGTCACTAGTTGCCAGTCGCTAGTTGCTAATCTTTATGAAATCAAAGATTGCCTTTGTTTGTCAGGAATGCGGATATGAATCTCCAAAATTTATGGGTAAATGCCCTGAATGCGGGGAATGGAATACGCTTCGGGAATTTAAAGTTCAAAACACAGCGTTTAAGAATGATTCTCCTTTAAATAAGTTTGACAGCAAAGATTTAACTGCGAAAAAACTTTCAGATATTGTCTATGAAGATAATAAAAGATTATCTACCGGTTTTTCTGAAATGGATGCGGTTTTGGGAGGCGGTATTGTGAAAGGAAGCGCTACTCTTCTTGCGGGGGATCCCGGGATTGGCAAATCAACTCTTCTTCTTCAGATGGGACTCAATCTTTCCAAAACCAAAAAAGTTCTTTATGTCTCGGGAGAAGAATCGGAAGAGCAGATAAAAATGCGCAGTTCCAGAATTTCAAAAGACAGCAGGAACAACAACATGTTCGTAGTTTCCTTAAATAACACAGATAGAGCAGTAGGAGTTATCGAAGACTTAAAGCCTGACATTGTGATAGTTGATTCGATTCAGACAATGGAATCTGAAAATCTTTCCGGGCTTTCCGGATCCGTAGGTCAGGTAAGATACGGGGCGCTATCTTTCATAAAACTTGCAAAAACTCTCGGGATGCCGGTCATTTTGGTCGGACATGTGACCAAGGAGGGTATGGTGGCAGGACCGATGGTTCTGTCTCACATGGTAGATACGTTATTGTTTTTTGAAGGAGAAAAATTTACCCAAACAAGAATTTTGAGGAGTCTTAAGAATAGGTTTGGGCCTGTGGATGAGGTAGGAATTTTTGCAATGGCAGAATATGGATTGTCCCAGATTGATAACGCGGAGCATTTATTTATGTCATCTGATAATTTGAAAACTCCGGGTTCAGTTCTTACTGTCGCAATGGAAGGAACAAGGCCTTTTCTGGTCGAGATTCAGGCACTCACTGTCTTTTCCAAATTTCCAATGCCCCGTAGAGTTGCCAACGGAATTGACGGAAGAAGACTTGAACTTCTTATCGCAGTCTTGCAAAAACAGGCGAGGCTGCCGCTGGACACGATGGATATTTTTGTAAATATTACAGGTGGATTTAAGATGTCGGATCCAGCGTCAGACTTAGCAGTATGTCTTGCGATTTTCTCAAGTTTCAAAAACTTACCGCTCTCAAAGACAGTTTCTATTTCAGAAGTCGGACTCCTGGGAGAACTACGAGCTGCGCCATTTTATGAGAAGAGGGTCAGGCAGGCCCAAAAATTGGGCTTTAAGAAGGTTTTAAGCGGAAAAACGTATAAGACACTCCAGGATGTTATAAAATCATTCTCGGGACAAATTAAGGAATAAGGTTAATGATAAATGATGAAGGATTAATTATTATAGATTAATGATTAAAATTCGAAACACGAATATCGAAACACGAAACAAGTTTTAAATTTTGGAAATTAATAAATTATAATTTGTTTGGAATTCCGAATTTAGAATTTCGGATTTCCGCAAAGCGGCATTATGGCAAAAAAATTGCAGGAAAAGAAAAAAGCAGAATCTCAGGAAGAGCAGGTAATACGTCAGGCGTTTTCTCCGAAAATGGTAGGATTTTTGGCAGATGAGGTTGCAAAAACAGTCATAAGAAGACTTCCGCAATTCCGAAGATCAAAAAGAAGAGTAAAGAAAGCTCAGAAAATAGAGAATGCAATATTTCTTGACACTTCGGCCATAATAGACGGCAGAATTTTTGACATTGTAAAAATGGGACTTTTCTCTGGCACTTTTGTAGTTATCGAAAGTATTTTGTTAGAACTCAAGCACATTGCCGACTCCCAAGATACTGTCAAAAGAGAACGGGGCAGAAAAGGTCTCGAGCTTCTCGAGAAAATGAAAAAAATAAGAGGGATTAAATTTAAAGTTATTGAAGAAGAAAGGGAAGGCAAAATAAAAGACATAAAAGAAGTCGATGAGAAGCTTACTTTTATGGCCAAGCTTAACAAGGGTAAGATAATTACGTGTGATTACAATCTCGAGAAAAAAGCAAATATTTCAAATATCACAGCAGTAAATATTAATACTTTGGCAACTTTCTTAAAAGTCCGCGCTGTCCCGGGCGAAGCGCTTCATATAAGAATTCTACACAAAGGAAAAGAACCGACTCAGGGAGTAGGGTATTTGGATGACGGTACGATGATTGTGGTTGAGGCCGGAGCACAAGATGTAGGTAGGGAATTGGATGTTTTAGTCTCTCGTGTTATACAAACAACTGCAGGAAGGATATTGTTCTCCAGAAAACTTAAGGAGTAGTCTTAAAGGAAGTAGGAATCCCTGCCCAAGACTCCTACCTCCTTCAAAACTGTAAATACGACCAAAATTTTTGCTAAAAAAATCTAATGATAACAATAAAAACTATCGGTTTTAGCTTCGCTAATTTTCCTTGACAAGCCTTCCTTTATCTGATAAAAAATTTAATCAGGTGATTGGTTTTATTTCCTGCCTAGGAAACTAGTTACCTATCTTGCAAGAGCATTGCTTGTCGTACTGAAATTATCATCGAGAGTAACGAAAGCGATGCTCTTTTTTTGTCCCGATGAATTTCATTCATGCGGGATCCCGAATGGAAACTACCATCGGGAGAAATTTACAATTTTATAAAAGTGCAACAGGCACTGAAAGCCCTCTTTTTATAAGTGATTTAAATTGTTCTCTGCCTTCTTTGAGAAGTAGTTCTTGCTTGTAATCCCCGACAGATTTCTTATTCTCCTTCGCACTTTTAAAAATTGAAAACTTCATTACGAAAATATTTTATCACAGCTTATCAAGTTCTGTCAATCCTATAGCTTAGAAAGTGTTATAAAAGTATCTAGCTTATAGTAAAAAGGTGGGGTTTTAGATTATTATGACAGTCTAATTTTTTCAATAAAGAAAAATGTGGATAACGTGTTGATTTGGCAATTAACTCTTGACAAAGCCTTTATCTCTTCTTTTCTGCCGAGAACTCTTCCTTCTCTTTTGCCGAAAAGAGAAGCAGAAACTCTCGCCACGTCTCCTCTCACGCTCTCAAAGTTTCGCTCATCTGTCGGAGCCTCTCCCCGTTAGGGGATCTCCTGACAATTCACTCAACTTCTCGTGCGCTCGATACCGAAGCGGCGATTACAGATTGAAATCAACTATTCACTATACGCTATTATTTATACGCTTAGTTCCTAGCTTGCTGTTTTAATTATTGGGGCAAAGAAGGAGCGGAAGGTTTTCTGAGGTGCATTGTAGTTATAAAGTGCCATCGATTTTATCCAAAGTTTTACAAATGATGCGGGATTTCGTCTTAGGTCTTTGAAGTATTCATTGGGATGGTTTCTATGATAGTGGAGGAAGCCGGAAAGGTTGGCAAATCTCCCGTATGGAAGAACTTTAAGAAATACATCGCTATAGATAAAAGGATTCTTTTTTGTATGGAATTTAAGCACATCTTTTGGCAACATAGTCTTATTTATCATAAGAGTTTCAAACTGCATGGAGATGCCATGAAGAGGGGATTGGTAGATGTTTTGATTTTCTACCGGAAATTTACTTTTTCCAAGCCGTTTGTCATTCCTTCCAATGAAATAACATTGAGTTCCGACTGCTGCTACTTGCGGATTGCTCTTGAGAAATAATAACTGCTTTTTAAGCCTATCAGGCATACTTATATCATCGGCATCCATGAACGCGATGAAATCCCCCTTAGCCCTATTTATAAGCCTATTTAAGGTAATTCCTATTCCGTATCTTTTTACATTCCTTTTTACCTTAAATCTCTTGTCTTTTTTCGCAAATTTGCGCAGGATTTCATAAGAATTATCACTTGAAAAATCATCAATTGCCAGGATCTCAAGATTCTTATAGCTTTGAGTCTTAATACTTTTAAGAGCTTCGGAGAGGTGATGTCCGGAATTGTGAACTGAAATAAGTACAGAAATTAATGGTTTGTCGTTTTTCATATTTGGGCTTGTCAAACTATTTTTCTTCTGGGGCAATTAATGTTTCATCCGGGGCAGCTTGTCCCGCCTTTTGCGGGGAAATATTACTTGTTTTGAGTCTATCAAAGGAATCATCCTCTGTCAAGTTTTTTCTGTGTTGTTTGTTCTTACAGTTTTAAAGACAACAAAACCGAGCGTTCCGAGAGTCAGAATAAAGCCTAGATACTGGAGATATTGGGGGAGATAGACAATTACTATTGATGATTGACCATTTATGATTGACGATTTGTCCAGAGTCCACCCGTTCTCCCAGTTATTTACCATCACGTGATTTTTTATTTGCTTCCCAAAGATAAAAGGCAGAGCAAGTTTTATAAAATTAGGCTTTCCGTTTATTTGATATGCTCTCCATCCGCTGTCATATGCTTGAGAAAGTACCAAAACAGAGTTTGTGTCAAAATTTTTAGCAACATACAGAGAAGGTACGATCTTTGTAAATTCTATTGGAGTTTGGCCTGCGTTTTTCACAAGGGACTGGGGATCAGTATTTACCAAAATCCTGATATTTCTCAAAGTTTGTTCTGGAAAAGGATACAGGGATATTCTTTCTATTGATGAGCTTGCTTTTTCTGTTCCGACTGATTTTACGACGAAATGAAATCCATAGCCCTGAAAAACATCTTCAGTCTTAGGAATTACGAAAGAATTTGTTTTTTTATCTTTACTGAGTTTGGTTTCAAATTCCGGTCTATTTTCAAAAGTGTTATCCATATAAAAATTTACTGGCAGACCCGATTTGTAATTACTATCTGCAAGCAGAATATAAGATGCCTGATGAAAAAGATTGTCTCTATAGAACGAAAGCTCTGCCGAGGAATTGCCCTGAGCTTCAAGTGTGGCTTTGTTTTTCTCTCTTTTTGGATTTGCGGCTTCCCTGCCGGGATAAAGTTCAAATCCGCCTATATTTCTTTTCAGATCGTAATTTTGTGAAAGAATATTATCAAACCCAAATGGCCCCTTCACTTTACTTACTACAATTTTGACCTTCTCAATTCGCTCTTCAGTTATAGGTATTAAGTAAGGAGAATTGGCAATATTTCTCGTATCTATAAAAAATGTCTCGCCGCTTTTTCCGTCACCAATCCTAATAGTATTTAGATTGTTACTGAAGATATAAGATCTAACGACACCGTTTTTGAAAGGAACCGCATAGCTTGTGTCCCCAAATGTAATATGAGATAAGTTCGTAAAACCAGTCACAATCTCAATAGGATTATCTTTAATCTCTATCTTTTTATTATTGATGTAAACAGTGGGCTGGAGGAGAGAAATGCTGACTTTTCCCTGCGAAGCTTTTATCTCTATCGGGATAAGGAATTCAGCCGAATATAAAGATGGAACCTCAAGCACAGCATTTTTACCAAGCGGAGGATACTTCTTTTTGGAAATAAATGTTATCGTGTCTTTATCTTCTTCTGTTTCAAATTCTCTATCATTCTGAAGTTTTCCTGAGAAAAGCGATGGCATTAGGTATGATATGCCTGCCGATTTATCATCCACAATATAATTTCCTAAATTGCTGTAGATAATATCTTCTTTTTCAAAGGAAAAAGCAGGAGAAATGCTCATTGGTTTTCCTATCGTAAAAACTGGAGAGGTATTTCCTTTAAGTTCATACACGACTAGCTTACCGAATGTTTTCTTTTGGGAAATAATACTATTGTTTCCTTCCAGGAATTTAACAAGACTATCATAATTTATCGCGTAGCGTGTAAGTGAATTTAGGATAGTAGTATCGACAAGGATGTATTTAATATTATATTTGGAAGCTGCATCAGTAAATAAGTTATTGTTTTGTGTATTTACTGCATTCGACATCTCATTATAAAATTGCTCGTTATAATTACTCCATGGATCGAATGCCCGTTCGGTCAAAGGCTGGGGAATTCCATACCAGAGAAAGCCAGAGCCTCTTCCGCCCCAATCTCTGTATTGCCAGTTCCAGAATGTATACATTGGGAAAACAGCAATCCTTCCGTTGTCATTTTTGGAAGAGAAGTATGAGAAAGCCTCTTTATAATAATTTGGCAGCTCAAGTCTGAGAAGAGGACTAGTGAACTGCCCTTTAAATGCGGGAAATGCAAGATAAGAAACTACAAGAATAGCTGTTGCGGCAAGAAAAATCCCTGCAATTTTTGTCTTTACTAATTTATCAAAAAACAGAAGTCCCTGAACGAAAAATAGAGAGAAGCAAAAAGTAAAAAGTATAATGAATTTTGTAAACGGAAACCTTAGTGCTTCTCCAAGAATTGGTACAACTGCTCTTATAACGTTGTTTATTTGCTCAAGAACAATGGTATTATTTGCGAGGAAAATAAAAGCAATAAGAACTGATAAAGCATACGGATACATGGAATTTTGTTTTTTTAAGACTGTTCTTATCAGTCCGGCAAATGCAGTAAGAAGCACTGCTCCAAAAAGGATCTGATAAGGAAGTGAGTTATAATGCTGATACCATTTAAGCATAAATAGCACGTCGCCTTTAAAAGCTTGATCATACTCAATACTAGTAAGCATGAAGCCCTTAAGTGTTGCTACGCTTTTTAAATCCCCGTGAGCCTTATTGCGATAAAAGATCTCCTCAGAAGAAAATTCATTGATTCTTGTATTTCTTATTACCGTCTGATTTTTAATAGCGCTATAGGAATAGGGAAGAAGCCAGAATGCATTTGCAAGAAGTACTGTAAGAATTACCATAATGCCTGTCTTGAAATTTTTTGTTTTTATCATATGTACGAAGGAAAGCGCTCCAAGAAGAATACAAAATACTACAAATATTGTGGGTACAAATCCCTGCGGACTAAATAGAAGAGAAGTGATAAAAAGAATCAAAAGATTGAGCGGTCGCGGATTTTTCAGAGCTTTTGTAATAAAAAGAGCAAGCCAGGGCAGTGCGGCAAAATGAATTACAAATACTTCAAGCGGAGCAAAGAACATTTGGATAACTCCGAGATTGAACATATAAAACATTGCTCCTGCCAAAAAGAAGATTTTTTTATTTGTTCTTGCGCCCTCCTCTCTAAAAAGATATGAGACTAAAAAGAAAAATCCTACCCCTCCCAAAAGATGGGAAAGCATTATAAATGCGTATCTTAGTAATTCCTGAGGTAAGACCAGAGAAAGCAGGAAGATGTAGATCGTGTGGAAAAGATTTGCGGTCTGCGCCATTCCGTCCAGAATTCCGAGCCCTCTATAATCCTGCCAGACTCCGAATATAGACCTCTGGAGATTTAGCCAGATATTAAACTCAGGCATTATATTATCCCATCCAATTAGGAAAGTTCCAGGCCTGTAATTAGTAAAAAAAAGGAGGATCTCAAGAAGCACCAGCGCTGCTATATAAATCATAATTTAATTATACAGAAAAGGGAATAAATTTCCGTACAGATATTGCGGGAATTTTAAGCTTAATAATTCCTTTGGAAATTAAATATAGATTCTTCGTAACTCTTTCCGGCAGGAGAAGCAGTAGGAAGGCCTGCACGATACTTGTTCCTACGTCTTTTACATTTGGCCTATATCCATAGTGAATGATCATTTCAAAACGAATTTTTAAGGTATTTATAAACTTACCTTTTATATTTACGAAAGTATCATTAGTCTCATGAATCCTGTAATAAATAAGTTTTTCATCAAGGTTTCGAAAGACAAATCCCTGACACAAAAGCGAGAAGAACGTGTAGTAGTCATTATTGGCGTTATATTTTATCTTGTACAGGAATTTCCTGCCGTTTATAAGTCGTCTGCACATTGCAGAAGGATGAATGATAGGGTGGAATCTCGTATAGCTTTTGTAAATTTCTTCTGAAGATGAGGGCTCAAGTTTATCTCCGATCACTTTTCCTCTTTTGTCAATTACATAAGCATTTGATCCAAGCAGGAAAACTTTTGGATTTTTTTCCAAAAACTCAACCTGTTTTTCGAGTCTATGTGGAAGTGAGATATCATCAGCGTCCATTCTTGCAATATATTTTCCCTTTGCTATTTCAATTCCCAGATTGGCACAATGGTCTCCGCCGCGATTGAGATTTTTCTTTACTGTTATTATCTTAATTTTCTTAGGGAATTTTTTCTGATACCTTTTTATAATCTCAGGAGAGCTGTCTTTTGACGCATCGTCTATGATAATAAGCTCGAAGTTCTGATAGGTTTGGGAAAGCATGCTATTTATTGCCTCGGCCAAATAATCTTGCGCATTATAAACAGGCATGACAACAGATACCAATGGTTTACCCATCGAAGCCTTGGCGAAGTTGGGCTTAGCCTCTTTAGATATCTTTTTATATGTTTTGTTATATTTCATATTAACTTTCGACCCTCAAGCCACAAATTTCTTTATGGATTGGGGGTCGGGTATGCAGTATGTCTAGGATCAATGTGATCAGTCTTGTAGATCAGCATATAGCTGAAAACAAAAAAGACCAATTGAGTCTAAGACATGCGCTTTTGGGCGCTTTGGTCCTTGCGGAATGCTAACTTGCGTCAGCTTATTTTCCGAAAGGATTAACCCCGAACCTTCTAGCTTATGCTAGGTTGTCCCAAAAAGGGAGAGGAGGACAGTGACTGCCATTGGTACCTTAACCTTTCTTTTGGCATCACTTCTAGAGCTTTTATAAGTGGACATTCATAAAATGTAGCTTCATCGATTGATGATACTAACAATTATGAATGTAGCACAGCTCGGTCTCAGCTCCTCAGCTGGGTTTATAAAGAAAAGAGCACGTTTGTGCGACACCCATACACAGCTAAGTGCTGGATACGTACCCTTTTCGGGTTTTGGCTTTTATGCCGTTAATCCCCGAGGGGGAGTTTCCTGCTCACTGGCTGCAAGCTCAGAAACGTCCTCTCGAGGTAGATGAAGGGATTGGCCCCTCCGAGAATCCCTTCAGGGAACGATCTAGCCGCTTCTGGCTTCTGCCTCGCAGTTTGCGGGCCAACTCCAGAAGGAGCCGCCGCCGGGCAGGTTGCCGGGGTCACCAGGTGCAAGAATAATCTTGCTTTCACCTTGGTTTTGATCCCAGTTCGACCAGAATATGACAGACCGCCAAGTGTTAGGATCTCCAATGGGAGTCCAGTACTGGCCAGCGACAGAGTCGTGGTCTGGGCCGCGGACGCCGTCAGGGCAAGTGCTTGCTTGAGCTGGGGTCGGATTGGCCGGAGTTGCGGGAGCCGAGTAGCCAGACGACGAGATCGCCGAACTGGTGTCGGGCTGGGCCGAGGTAGCCGTTGATGAACTGTTGCACGTAGTGGGCGCTGAGTTATCCTGCGAAGGGATAAAGAGCCCGGTCGTGCACCATTCAACGTAGCCTACGTTGTCAGCGTGACCGTTCAGACGGCGCTGGTGACTCTCGTTGGAGTCTTGCAACATCTGTGCCTCCGTGCACCCTGAGAACTCCCAGACATGACCCTGAAGGGGTCGTGCAAGGTTGAAGCGTCCGCCATCGGCTGCTGAGGCAGGAAGGAAGGTTTCCTTCTCGCCGGCTGTGCCGTCGTCCCAGTACTGCACTCGCAGATGGCTTCCAGAGGTTGCTACTTCCGGAAGATCCTGCAGTTGGTAGTCCTGGATCACGCTGCAGCCGCCGTTAGTGGTTGATCCGTTGCTGCCGTTCGAGCCGACGATTTCGGTGTTGCGGTTCGTGTCGCTGTCGCTAACACCGTAGCCGTTCGCATTGGCATTGGCATTTGCGTTTGCGTTGACCGCGCTGCTGTTGTCATCATCGCTGAATGGACCGATTTCTGCGACCCATAGAGCGAGTACGATGACGCCGATTATCGCGAGAAATCCGAGGACTCCTCCGATAAGGGCAGGCCAGTAATTGTCTCGCACTTCTTCTCTCCTTATTCTGGTGGCCGTCTCGGATACCATTACGGGTTCCTCCTCGACCTGGTCTGGGTTGTTAGGGCTTCCGAAGATCGCCTGCTCGGACGCTGGTTTTGCCCCGATGGCAATTGCCAGATTGTCCGGAATGCTCTCTCCCAACTGATCGAATCCGAGCGCGTGATTGATCAACACCAAACGGTATTGGTCTTTTGTCGCGCGTGCTCCGATCACCTGAAGGTCGAGGGCGGAATGCGCCTTCTTGAGCTCCTCGATGGTCCGAGCAGGGTCATTGACCCATTGCCGGAACATATACCAGTTCATTTTGTCCTCCTTAAGGACGCGCCACGCGTTCGTGCGCAATGAACTCATCTTTTCCGCTTGGGCTCTAAATCCCGATTGAACAATCAGTCCGCCTCTACACACCTCCTGCTTATGAATGATGCCGCTGCTATGATCAGAAGCCCACCTCCTGCGAGAAGCAAAAGGATTGTTCTGTCATGGCCGCCTGGTGATCCTCCTGTAGGAGGGAGAGCACCGGGTGTTGGTGACCGAGCTGGTACGCTGGTCGCTGGTGGTATTAACGACGTAGTCGGAGTCTTCGACGGTATTAAGGTCGGGCTAGGACTAACCGTCGGCGTCGGGCTCGCTGTCGGAGTCACGCTAGGCGTGCTCGTTGGCGTCGGTGTGGACGGCTGTGTCGGAGTTGGCGTCACAACTGGCGTCCCTGTTGGCGGTAGAGTCGCGGTCGGTGTTGGAATCCCGGTGGGGGTTCCAGTTGGACTCGGTGTTACTACCGGTGTTCCTGTGGGTGTATCCGTAGGCGTTTCCGTTGGCGTACCCGTGGGGGTAGCTGTAGGAGTCGCGGTCGGAGTCCCAGTAGGTGTACTCGTTGGCGTCGGAGTCGCTGTAGGCGTTGGTGTAGCCGTAGGCGTTCCGGTAGGTGTCGGACTAGGCGTCTGTGTCGGACTTGGTGTGGGCGAAGGGCTGGGTGTAGACCCGCCTTCGTCACAACCTGAGAGAGTTAAGACCGCGTTGCCGTGTCCCAAATCTCCTGTGTAAGACACCGAAGCCGTCTTGCCGGTCATGTCCTGGTAGGGAAGGGTCAGGTGAAATGAACCCTGTCCCATCTGAGTCATCGCACCGTAGTCCGTACCATTCACTGTGAGATCAGCTGAGCTGACTTTACCAGTGAAGATCCAGAGCATGGTGGAGCTCGACGACGAACAGGTGGCGTTGGGCCATCCGTTACCTTCCCAGTTCACCACGCCGTCGGCGCTTGCCGAGTTGTGGCTGAACGTCGCAAGTCCCATCATCACTACGATTAACGCAGCGATAATGATTAGCTTATTCATCGAATCCCTTCTTTTCTCTTCACATTGCCGTGAAGACTAGACTGGGTTGATGTCCGCGATCGGGTTTCAGCGCTCTAGCTGTCTTTGTCCGATTGGTTTTTCCGGTCTCCTTTCAGAAAGGCCAATTTACGAGCCAGCTAATATCTGCCCAATAAGCTACAGCTATTGCTAGAACAGCTAGTATCAGGAGCAGACCATCAACTGGTTTCATGACTACCCTTCGGTGGCGGTCTGATCGGTTTTGAGGTCTTCTTCTTGCCCGAGCGGAGAAGCATAATGACTGCGGTTAGTCCTGAGACTATTCCGAGCCATATCGCTAATCTCCAAACAGGCATCGTGAGTTCCCATCGCGGGAACTGCCAGATACTGCGTTTCATTTTACCCCTTCTCAGATCTCTGGATGAGATCTGGATACTACAAAAGCCTTCGCTGAGGCCTTCCGTATTGGCCGTTTTTGCCCCGACGCTTGTCCTGGACTCGGTCGCGGTTCGCGTTCCCAAATGGAACACGGCGGACTTCCCAGGGCTTTGGCTCTGGCTTAGGCGTTGATGATTGTATTCGCGGATCCATGCGTGCCTCCTTATCCTTTGATGGATGGATTTTGGTTGCCATTACCGTTCTCGCCGGCTGGTTTCTTCCGCGTCCTGTTGCGCATACCGGCCTTTCGATCGGTCTGGCTTTTTGCTTTCTTGTTTGCCTTGCGAGTTGAACGCGGTGCGAGTGTCGTCGCCGGTGCGGTAGCGGTTGCTGCCGGCATAGGCGTCGTTTGGTCTGCTCTGACTTGGTTGTTGCTGTCGGGAAAAACTAGTAGTATTACTACCAATATCGCGATTGCGACGACCATTGTCAGTGCTCCTGCTCCCAGAGCCTTCAGTAGATTTTTGGCCTCTGGTGTTAGACGCGTTTTGCAATGCATCTGTGCGTGCCCTTTCTTTGTACTGGCAGCTCTTCAGCCTCGTTTGAAGCTGGGAGAGCATGTGGAAGCTGAATCAGGCCAGAGCAAAGTCTCCGGGCGGTGATTGTGCGCTCCTTCCTCCGAGCAATATCCAATGGATTCCTCCAAGGACGATCTCGGTAAACCAGATATATGCGTGGACTAACGCGAAAGTGTCCATTTTCCTCCCTGCGGGTTGAGAAACTACCTGTGAAGGTAGGCTGGGTGGGTAAGTGGTTTTTCCGACCACCTCCTTTCAGAGTCTCGCGTAAAGCGAGTCTATTAAAAATAGATAATCAACATGAGGACGATCATTAACAGGATACAACCTGCTAACCTTCTGGCAAACGCATGTGCGTTCGGGTAATTTGCTTGCCATCGACCGATGATCAAAAGACTGCCTAGCACTCCGCAAGTTACCAATGACAGAGTAAAGGCCAAATCCTGATTGGACATTTTATCCTCCTTCTCGCTTTTGCGAAGGCTAGTCAGGCTTAAGTTATTCGCTGGCTAAACCAACCAATGCTAGCAGTAAGTATATTGCTCCAATCCCCCCGATGGAGATTACTAAAAGAATGATGTAAAGTATTAAAAAACATCTATCACGGTCGTCTTGCTTGTTCTCCTCTGAAGCCTTTTTAGGCTTGTCTTTCATTTCGTTACCTCCAGTTGTGAATTGCGCTGCCGGATTATTCGGTTTGGTCTCGTGCGGGTACTGCGTATAGCCTCAAATTGAAGCTGACGTAGAACAAACACAAGGCTAATTTGGGTCTAATGCGCAAATAGGCACAAGTAGTATCAAACCTGCGATTCCAAACGGAATACACATAGTTATCCACTGTCTTATGCTGTATGACCTGCCTTCAGCCTCGAACTGGTGTTGAAACCAAAGTCCGATGCCTCCAATGCAAGCTGCTGCGATTAACCACGGGATAAGTTGCGAAAATGGCATTTTGGCCTCCGAACTAACACGTTTTCACGTGTGATGAATTAATAATTTCGTTGTTAGGATGAATTTTACGATCCGCACAGAACGATAGGGCAGAGAGCCTATATCAGCCTGTGCGGACCGTAAAACCACCTATTCTAGGGTTAATTTTCCGCCTGATCTTGCCATTCGGCTTCGCGTACTATTCGTACACGCCTCATGGAGCGATCTATGGCGGACTTCGTTACGCATTCCTGCGTAACTTGAAATCTGCATACCTTGTTAATGTACTCTTCCGGAAGCTGTATTCTTGCGAATATGCTCTCCTGAAGCGCACTGTCCCAGCCACAAAAATATCCGCGTTTGGATATCACGTAACTGAAAAAGTGCCGAAAGTGTATCAAATATTATAGGCCTTGTCAAGTACACTATAGGCACGTTGTATAGTACTTTGCTATAAGCCCTTGAGGCTAAGCCCGAGGCTAAGGTAGTAAAATATCAGGCATCAAATTGAGTTATTTCTCCATTTGTTGTATTGTTTAAATAACAGCTACTAGCGATTAGCCATTAGCGACTAGTTGGACAAATATGGACAAAAACTTAGACAGAGTTCTTTTGGAGGTCAAAACTTCCCGCTCGGGTGAGGAGTCACCGGAGGCAATGGTGCAGTTTCTCTCAAGCTTAGTTTCACTTCGCAAAAGACTTCTGAATTTTTTCCCCGTCGCAGTTCCTGTAACACTTGAAGTTGGAGTAATAGACCAGCTGATTCATTTTTATATTTCCTGCCCGGCGACTCTTCAGGCTTTTATAGAATCTCAACTTGTCTCGCAATATCCAAAAGCACTGATCATGAAAATAAAAGATCCTCTTCCTGAAATTCTCAAGGAAGACAAGCATCTTTCACTCGCGCAAATGGGGACTGCTTCGGGATATCTTTATCCGATACGGACTTATAGGGATTTTAAAGAAGTCGATCCGATGTCGTCGCTTATTGCGGTTTTGTCAAAAGCCAAGAAAGAAGACAGAATTTGGGTGCAGGTTTTGCTTATCCCCATAGGAAATTCGTGGCAGAGAAAAGGGGAGAGGAGTATTGCTTCAAAGCCCAAAGATTCAGCAGGTGTTGTGCATCAAAATCCATATTCTAAGGTAATCGCTGAGAAAATAAAACTCAACGGTTTTAAAACCGCGATAAGAATTGCAATCTCATCTGACTCGAAAGAAAGGTCGAGACAGCTTCAGGCAGAAATCACCAACAGTTTCTCGTCTTACAACAATCCTTCGGGCAATAGTTTTATCCTCCGGCGCGCACTTTTGTGGCAGAGAAAGAGAATGATAACAGGTCTTATTAAAAGAAACAAAAGATTTGTTCCAAGCAATCAAATCCTAAATGTTGAAGAAATAGCCACGTTTTTCCACTTTCCGACAGAAAAATTTGCAAATCTTCACAATATTTCCTGGCATAAGACCATACTTTCTGAACCTCCCCAGAATTTGCCGGTCGCTGAATATTTAACATCTGAAGAAAAAGGAGAGACTAACTTTTTTGCAATTACTGAGTTTAAAAACAAGCCGACTGTCTTTGGAATTAAAGACATTGACAGGCGTAAGCATTTTTATTTAATTGGAAAGACGGGCTCGGGTAAATCTACTCTTATTGCAAATATGGCGATAAATGATATCCGCAACAAAAAAGGAGTTTGCGTAATCGATCCTCATGGAGATTTATGCGAAATACTTTTGAATTACATTCCGTCTTACAGAGTGAACGATATTGTTTACCTTGATCCGGCAGACACCAAGCAAACCTTTGCTCTTAATCCTCTGACTGTGGAAAATCCGGAACAGAAGGAATTAGTCGTCTCAGGAATTGTGGCGATATTTCATAAGCTTTACGGACACACCTGGGGACCGCGGCTTGAGTATATCTTGAGAAACGCACTCCTGACTGTAATAAGTCTTCCTGACTCAACGCTTCTTATGGTGCAAAGTATTCTGACTGATGAAAATTTCAGAAGAAAAGTTGTAGAAAAAATGCAGGATAGAGTTCTTAGGAATTATTGGGTAAATGAGTTTGAACAGATGCAGCCGCGTTTGCGGAGTGAATCTATCTCGCCGATCCTAAATAAAGTGGGGCAGTTTACCTCATCAAACCTAATGAGAAATATTATTAAAAGCCCGAAATCTACAATTAATCTTGAAAATATTATGGATGAAGGGAAGATCGTGATTATGAATCTGTCGCAAGGAAGAATTGGGGAGGATAACGCGGCGCTTCTGGGAGCCATGATGATAACCAAAATTCAGCTTGCCGCGATGAATAGGGTCTCGATGGCTGAGGAAAAAAGGAAGGATTTTTACCTATATGTAGATGAGTTTCAGAACTTTGCCACAACCAGCTTCATTAAGATCCTCTCTGAGGCTAGAAAATACAGGCTCAACTTGATCCTTGCCAATCAGTATATCTCTCAAGTGCCTGAGGATGTGCGTGCAGCAATTTTTGGTAATGTAGGCACGATGATGTCATTCCTCGTCGGAGCTCAGGATAGCGCGTTTATAGGGAAAGAGTTTGGAGAAAGGTTCAAGCCCGAAGACTTATTATTACTAGGTAACTACCAGGCCATAGTGAAACTGTCTGTAGATGGGATTACTCAAGCGCCATTTCTATCCACCACGCTGCCTCTGCCCAAGAGTGCCACACAAAACAGGGAAAAGGTTATAAGGGTTTCAAAAGAAAAATACACGAGGCCGGTTTAGAATAGCAATTAGCTATTAGCAATTGGCCACTAGAATAAAACTTAATACGAAGGAAATTTTACTAGTTGCTAGTGGCTAGTCGCTAGTTTACTTGCTTGTTTTTTTTCTGAGGAATAGTCCGAGAACTCCACTTGGGATAAGACCGATTAAAGGAAGCATTTCAGGTCCGGTTGCAGGTGTAGATACCACCTTAGGAGCCGGGAAAACCTTAAGTCCGCCTTTGGTTGTAGGTGCAGGCTGCGTGGGCTTTTCGATACAAAACTGTGAATTATCAGAACTTTGCTTGTTGTCATTTGAAGTAGCACTTGCCTGGTTTACTACACAAGTTACACCCTGATCGGCAGGAAGTGATCCCTGATCAACAACTTTTGCAGAAACATTGAATGTTTGAGACTGACCTGCACCAAGATTATTTACTGTGAAAGTAAGAACTTTGGTGTTGCCATCGAAGCTTCCGGGACCTGAAACAAAGGTTACATAGCTTGGCAGGGTATCTTTTACCTCTATGCTTGAGATGTTTCCGCTTCCAGTGTTTGTGACAGTAATTTGAAAGTCCACAGCAGATGTAGGTGAATATTTAGGATCATTTATATTAAGGTTGTCTACAAATGCTCCTGTTGAAGGGTTTTTAACAGTCTTATTTACAGAAAGGTTTCCAACCTGAACACAAGTTTCTCCGCCTCCATAGATAGGCTGGCAGGAAGTATCTGCGTTTGTTATTCCAGCAAAAGAAAGGGACATAATCCCAGTCATTAAAGATATAAGTAAAAGTTTTTTCATATTTCGGCTTTGCTCAAAGATAATAAAAATGATACTGTGATTTATCCAATCAAACAGTATCAAACAAGTATGGCGAGAATAATAACATATAATATAGGCCTTGTCAACCCCTCGATTTGCCCCTCGATTTGCCTCACGTAATTTCCTCCCGAACTTGATTCGTTGCCTCGTTTTAATATCCTCTTGAGAATCTGTACGTCTTAAGCCTTAAACCTCTTTAGAAAATGATAAATTTTAATCAAATATTGATTATTTTAAAGCTGCAGATCGTTATTTAGTACAGAGTGTCTTAGATTCTAAATTTGACTTTTTGCCGAATATCCAAATTTGACTTTAACAACCATACAATTTTCATTTCAAGAGGAAATTAACTTGAGTCAAGACGCCCCTTAATTTTTTCCTCTTCTCTTGTACCGACAAAAACTTTCTTTGTTCTTTTTCCGCAAAAAAAAAGTTCTTCTTCTTTTCTACCGAGAAAAGAAGCAAAAGCTCTCGTCACGCCTCTTCTTATGCCATCGAAATTGCTTACGTTTGTCGGGTGATAACACCTCCTCCGAATTCACGGGTTCCCCCTGACAACTTCAGTAATTCCTCACGCATTCGAAACCGGAGTGACGGATTTAAGACCAGTTTAGCAAATTGACTATTGACATTAATAATGGTGTGTGGTGTAATACACTTGTTCTGAATCTTCAGAAGTTTCCCACTAAATGACGGTCTTTACAGTTTGATTTTTTGAAAGCTTATTGATTAACCCGACTTTATCCTATTCCGAACAAAGCAACTAGCAACTAGTAAACTAATTTATGCCCTATACAAAGAAAGCTACCATAAAGAAAAAATCAGTTGACGATATAATTGGCGAGGCTAAAGTGCCGGTTGAAATTCCATTGGAAGAAAAAGTTCAAGAAGAAGTGAGAGAAAAGATTATCATGCCTGAAAAACCTCAAGAACCAATACCAGCTCCAATGCCTTCTTATAACAATCATTACTCTTCACGGCAGGAAGATATGGCTTCAACAGAACCTGTATCAGGAATTTTGGATATTCAGCAGGAAGGACATGGATTTTTGCGTCCCAAGTTTACGCCTTCAATGAATGATGTTTATATTTCCCAATCCCAAATAAGACGTTTTATGCTTCGTCCCGGGGATTTGGTCGAGGGACAGGGGAGACCGCCCAAGGACACGGAGCGATACTTCGGACTGCTCAAAGTTGAAAAAGTGAACGGAATGGATGCAGAAGCCTCCTTAAGACGGCCTTATTTTGATGATCTTACGCCTATTTATCCCAAGAAACAGATTACTCTTTCTACGGGAAAATTACCTCTCTCTACGAGAATTATGGATTTGGTATCACCTATTGGTTTTGGGCAAAGGGGAATGATAGTTTCTCCGCCTAAGGCAGGCAAGACTACTATTATTAAGGAGATCGCGGCAGGAATATCACAGAATTTTCCTCAAGCACATCTTATGGCGGCTCTTATCGGAGAGAGACCTGAGGAGGTTACTGATATATCTACTTCCGTACAGGGAGATGTCGTGGCATCCAATTTTGACGAACCGCCTGAGAAACAAACCAAAGTCGCGGAAATTACCTTAGACCGTGCGAAAAGACTCGTCGAACAAGGAAAAGACGTAATCATACTTCTCGACTCGATTACCCGTCTTGCGCGGGCATACAATTTGTCAGTCGCGCCTTCGGGTAGAACTCTCTCGGGAGGTTTTGATCCCGCGGCTTTGTGGCCTGCGAAAAGATTTTTTGGAGCGGCGCGCAACTGCAAAGACGGCGGCTCCCTTACTATTATCGGTACAGCTTTGGTAGATACGGGTTCGCGGATGGATGATTTGATTTACGAAGAGTTCAAAGGTACGGGAAATCTGGAGCTTCATCTTGACAGAAGACTTGCGGATAAAAGGATTTTCCCAAGTATTGATGTAGAAAGATCAGGTACGAGACAGGAAGAGCTTTTGTTTTCGCCCGAACATTTGAAAAAAGTCGTGACCATGCGCAGAATGCTTGACATGCTTTCGGGCGATGAGAGAACAGCGCTTCTTATCGAACGGCTTTCAAAGACAGATACCAATGAAGAATTCCTCGAAAGCCTCGGAAAAAGTTAAACTTGACACAAGAGCACCTTTTTAGTAGTGTTAATCTTATAGGGTAAAGTCATGGCTAAAATACTCTCGTTCGGGGAAAAGAATTCCAAAGTATCCAAAGGTAACATTTTCAAGGCAGTCTGGAATGGTTTTAATTCCTTAGATAGGTTTATAAAATTCTATATCTTCTACGGCCTTCTCGTAATAACTGTAACTCCGGCTATAATCTCCGGCTATCTTATCTTTAACCCCCGCGCAGACATTGGAAACCCGGGAATCGTTGCATTAATAAACCAGTATCGAGCACAATATGGTATTGCACCCTTGACCGAGGACCAGAAACTTACAAATGAAGCTTGTTGGTTCGCAAACGATATGGCTGCAAAAAACTATTTTAGCCATACGGATTCGTTGGGCAGGAGTTATCCTCAGAGACTTGCTGCCTTTGGAATAGTTGGAACTTCTTGGTATTCGGAAAATCTTGGCGCTGGGTATACAACCGCTCAGGAATTGTTTGAAGGTTGGAGAACCTCTACCGCGGGACATAACGAAATAATGTTGGAATCACGAAACAAAAGAATTGGTATTGGCTTAGCTTATTCGGCTGCAGGAGATTTTAGATGGTATTGGGTAGCCGATTTTGCCTCGGATTATTCCGGCCAAGAGAATTTAACCTCAAACTGTGTTAGCAATCAACAGCTCCCTGCTGCTACTGGTACTATTCAGGGATATAAGGTGCCAAATGAAGGTTCGATTATTCCAAATCAAACTGTGAGTCTTGACGGAGGATCACCACCACCTGCCTCCAATCCTTACTTTCTCACCGTCTCTGCAGGAGTCAATCATACTGTCTCTGTAAGTGTCCCATCAGGTTATAACGTCGGATACACTCTCTGCTATAACAGGATTGACTGTCATAACGACACTCCTACGCCCGGGAATTCTGTAATCGTAAATATCCCAACCAGCGGAAGCTGTGGTGGGGCAGGTCCATGCGCAGACCTCTGGTGGCATTACACACCAACTACTTCAGGCACACCTCTTCCACCTACCAATCTTAAAGCAGTATGTAATTCGACCAATACTCAAGGAATCTTTTCGTGGACTGGCTCATCGGGCGCGATAGATTATTCTTTCCACTACGCAGGGCCAGATGGAAGTTTCGGGTGGAGTCCTGCAAGCAATCCTACAACTATTAATGTTAGAGCTGGGTACAACTATACCTGGAAAGTAAAAGCATGCAGCAGTAGCGGACCCGAGTGCAGTGTGTATGTGACGGGTCCAACACTTACGTGTGGGACTCTGGATCCAAATGCTGACGCAGATAAGGATGGTTTTAAAAACGGAATTGAAAGTTTTATCGGCACCGATCCTCTGGAGAAATGCCTTAGGACTAAAACACCCGGTATCCCAAGCTCAGCATGGCCACCGGATTTAACAGGCGACAATCTAGTAAATGGAGCAGATACTCTTACTTTCAATACGCGTATTGGGGCAACGCCCGGAACCGCCAACTATAATAAACGTTGGAATTTAAATGGAGATGGGATAATAAACGGAGCAGATGTTCTGAAACTCAATAATTACTTTGGAAAAACCTGCCTGTAAATTATTTCTTTTTGGCAAATCTCCTGCTCACCTCAGCTGCTAATCGGCGATTAATAACAATTTAACAATGGAACAATATAGCAATTTATAATTTTTTGTTTGACAGAAAAGTTTTCAGCTGGTAAACTGATTCTTTATAGATTCCCGCAAATTTTATGCGTAAACATCCTA
>JBBTVO010000017.1:0-28330 GCA_038063195.1 Patescibacteria group bacterium | reverse complement strand
GTAATATGAAAAAAATAAAATTAAAAATCAATGGAATGCATTGCTCATCATGTGCAATGAGCATAGATATGGATTTGGAAGATTTAAATGGAGTCACAGAGTCTAAAACAAACTACGCAAGACAAGTATCTGAAATCGAATTTGACGACAGCAAAATTACTACTGAGAATATTTCTGAGCAAATCAAAAAAACCGGATACAAGGCGGAATTAAAATCAGATTAGTCTTGGGAAATTTTGTACTTCTCCCTATGATATAATCTAAGTATGTGCTATAACTGCGGATGTGGGATGCCTGAGGACTCAATGGGTCATCCTGAAAACATTACCAACTCTGTACTGGAAACCTTAGCAAAAAAGTGGGGCAAAAGTCTTGATGAGACAAGACAAATGATTCTTAAGTCAATTGAGGATAATAAAGTAGACGAAAACCCGGATATCAAGGAAATGTTCATAAAAGCATCAAAAGCCTGGGGACAGAGCATAGATGAAGCCAAGGAAAACACAAAAGATCTCCTCAAACAGGAATTAGAATAAACTTAATGAAAATATTCCTGCTTCTGAAAAATATAAGATTTTATGTTCTTCTCTTTAGTGCTGCCTTATCCCTTCTAATCTTCTTCATAATAGCCAGTCTTGTCCCTTCATCATTTCAAACAACAAGACTTACTCAAGCCTATGCCTTAACAGCTGCAAGTTTTCTTTATCTCGCGCTTCTTATCGGACCATTTTGTTATAACTTCAAAACTCCGTACAATTCCATGATTATTAAAGCCAGAAGAGCTATCGGTGTATCAGCTTTTTATTTTGCCAGTCTCCATTATTTACTTGGATTTTATGGAGTCCTGGGCGGATTTCCGGCGCTGTTTACTCTGGAACCAAAATATCTCCTGGCAATTTCTCTAAGCTATACAGCTCTTGCAATTTTGTTTTTTATGGCAGCAACATCATTTGACTTTATGATAAAAAAAATGACTTTCAGGAGATGGAAGCTTCTTCACAGACTCGTATATGCTGCAAGTATTTTTATCCTTATCCATGCTCTTTTGATCGGTGAACACTTCCAAAGCCTTAATCCAATCTCAGTCACAGCAACTGTCTTAATCGGATTTCTTATGTATCTCGAAGGAAAAAGAATTATTGCCAATCTTAAATCAATATCTCCTAAAAATGGTAAACCTTCATGAGAATTCTTCTCTCTGATTTTGTAAATAAATTTCAAAAGTATCTTGCTTAATCATTCCAGCTTTTGTTTTTTTTGTTATAATGAGTAGTTATTGCCATGGTTAATAAATTTATTGACGAAGAATTAAAGAGCATTCTGGAAAAAAGGAGAAAGAAGATATCGAATAAAATCATCACTGTTTCTACTGGAACTACTAGCTCCGGGCTGGGAGATGAGAGAAATTTAAGAGAATTTCTATTTGCCGATACTATAGCAAAATACTTAAGAGATAAAGGGGAAAATGTCTTTTTTTATCTTTTTGATGATTCCTTTGATCCACTTACCCATCCAAAGCTAAAAGTTGGAGTTAGTAAAGACAGGGAATTGATTAAAAAGTTTGAAAAATACTACGGCACTCCAATTAAATTAATCCCGGATCCATATGAATGTCACAGCAGCTATTCTACTCATTTTCAAGAACAAATAATAGAAAGGTTTCATAATCTTGGAATTTTTCCAACAATTATTGATGTATGGTCTTTATATCAAAATGGACAATATGATTATGCCAAAGAAATAATTTTCAAGAATTATTCAAGTATACCGAAAATTCTCAAGAAACACTTTCCAAATTATACAATGAAACAGATTTTTTGGATTCTCTGCCCCCATTGCAAAAAAATAGACAATACGAAAATATTAAAAGTCGAAAAAGAACAAGTTCTTGGTCAATGTGACAATTGTAGAAAAAAAATTAAAGCGTCTTTCAAAAAGATTAAAGGGAAATTTAACTGGAAAATAGATAGCGCAATTAGATGGAACTTATTTAAACCGGATCTTGAGCCATATCTAGATGCATATTTAGACCCCATTATGGGTAGCTATCTTATAACAAAAGTGCTGTCTGAAGAGTTTTTTGATGGGTTTTCCCCAGAGCCCATCAGAATTGGAAAAGTTCATATAGACAGAGACATGTCCTTATCCATACTGCCTACTTGTCCTAGGCCAGTCATGGATAATTTACTTTTAGCAAATAGGGTAAGGGACATAACTATCTCCGAAAAAAGAGTTATAAATGCGGCTAAAAATACACTTATTGATGGTGACCTTTCCTATTTCGACTATGTACGAATTAGACTGCCTTATGATACTAATGATTTTACGACAGCCAGATTAAATGATAAAAATACAATTAATTTAATAAATTTCGGCAGCGAATTTTCTAAAAAATTTCTGAACAAGAATCTGCAGCCACAAATACCTTCAACGGAAAAACTTAAAGAAATAGAACATAAATTTAAAAAACTGCATATTATCCCATTGATAAACTGGATTATAGAATATAAAGTAGATCATTCAAATTCAGGACATGAGAAATTCTTAAAAGCTCTTAATAATTACCTTAGTGATCACAAAATATCAAGAGCGGAACTTTTCCCATTCATTCATCAAATTTTATCAGTTGAAAAAAGCATTCCCTTAAGTAAACTTTTCTATTTTTCCCCAATTGGTTTTTTACACGATTTCTTGACTATCCTTTTACTCGATGTGGAAAGACAGATTTGATGAACATTGAATTTATTATGCATCGCAGTATTATGTTAGTATAAATTTACATGATCAAAGCACAGAGCTTAGCAGCAGGAAAACTAGTAACTGGTAAGCATATCCAAAAAAACATTAATCCCGCAGACGGCACCTTCGCTTCACAATCCAATCTACTCTCTGACAACGAACTGACTGGTATTTTTAAACAAGCGAAAGCAATAAGAATAAACAACGCTAAAACAGATTTCTCTGAATTACTTAAATTAGCTCAGTTTTTAAAAAAAAACTTTTTTGAATTCGTAGATCAGATTATCAAAGACTCTGGGTTTATACAAAAAGACGCTGAAGATCTTGTCAATTGCTCTATAGAATTCTGTGCAGATTATTCCCTACATCTTAAGCAGATTTCTACTAATGATATCGTGACTTCTTTTTCTTTCAATAAAGGAACAAATCAGAAAATAAAACTAACTTCTTCTCCTTGTGGTTTAATAGCTGTAACTACTCCTAGGAATACACCATTGATAACCGAGCTAACTGTTATCGTACATGCGCTTTGGTCTGGAAATGTACTTGTTCTAAGACCATCTCCCGGCGTTGCCGGTACTATTTCATTACTAATAAATGGATTACTTAAAAGTTTTAGTCCGGACACATTATCAAAGTTATATATTATTTTTTCTGATGCTAAGAATTTTGTAAATGCGGGCTTAGAATACTCAAATCTACTGCATTATGTTGGCAGTACAAAATATCTGGAAAGTACCTTAATTGCAGGTATAAAAAAGGGTGTAAAGGTGTTAGTCGATGGAGATGGATGCAGTCTTGTTGTTGTTGATTCTACATGCGATCTGAAAGAAGCAGCTAGGACTTGTTATCAAGGAGTAGTGCGATGTAATGGTCAGATATGCATTACTGTTCGAGTTATTATCATCGAGGAATCAGTATATGAGGATTTTCGTTCACATTTTTTAAATTTTATAAAAAAGACTGACGTTCAACCTCCAGGATTGAATAAGCAATCTGATATGGGACCGCTTTTTACATCTTCGCAAACGGAAAGCATACTAAAAGTGGCTCGCAAATATAAACTTCTACATGGTAAAAAAACACCGCTTTCATATGGACCAAATTATATCTCTCCTATGGTAGCAGAGCTAGAACCGACTGATCATAATTTCTTGAAAGAAAGTGTTTTTGGTCCAATAGTCGGAATAACGTCTTTTAAAAAAGACGGCTGGAAGAGATGGCTTGAGGAAAACACAATAAACTTAACAGATGCTGTATTTAGTAAAGACGAGGACTTTATTAAAGAGTTTTTAGCTGTAAGTAAATCGCCCCGCAGAGTAGTTAATCTAGATCCTACCATAGAATCTGTTTTTGAGCCTTGGGGGGCATTTTTGCCATCCGGTTGGAATGATGTAAGCTATTGGTATTCAAAGTATCGTAACTATTATCAATTAGTAAGAAACTTAAAATAAATGTTGTGGTTTTTATATGCGATTATAGGTGCATTTGTAACGGGTATAGGTCAAGTTTTAGTTAAAAGAGGACAGGCTAAGTTAACACCGCTTTTAGACAATTTATTAGCAACTCTTATTGTCAGCTTAATTTTAGTTCCTTTGCTTTTTATTTGGGGAATTGATATCACTGCAGGAAAAAATATTTTGATCTATGCCCTGATAGCTGCAGTAATGTACGCTTCATTTTATTACATAATTAGTTTTGGAAATGTTTCATTAATGGTGAGCCTTATTAATACATTTCCCGTAGTAACGATTGCCTTATCAATTAGCTACTTACACGAGTCGCCAAGCTTATACCAATGGCTTGGTATTGCCATGGTCATCTTGGGAGCAATTTGTATCAGTCAGGAGAAGTCCGTAAAAGGAGTTATAAATAAAAATAAATCATGGGTGATATGGGGGCTTCTTGGATCTTTGGCTATTGGTATTGCCGAATTCGTGACAAAATTAGCTACAGCCAAAGTAGATGGTTTCACTTTTACATTTTTTGTTTATCTGATGTATATACCCGTTTTTCTAATCATTATGGCTTTTGACAGAAAAGGAAGAAAATTTAAAATGCTTAAGAATCAATCAAGCTTGCTTTTTACTGCAATAGGTATATTTTTTATTGAAGCCGGACTTATAGCTATTGCCTTAGCATATCAGCATGGCTTAGCCAGCTTAGTCTCTCCTGTCGTCGCCACCCATATGTTAATAACTGCTTTACTGGCTGTCTTTCTACTGAAAGAACAGCTTCTTGTAATTCAGAGAATTGGAATCCTGCTTACGCTGATCGGCGTAAGTGTCATTGGTATATGGTCTTGACAAGCTCTAAGTAACCAGCCTACAATAATTTTAGTAGTGAAATTCAATAAGTATACTTTTTTTCTGATAGGATACCTGTTGCAAAATGTAATATTCTGGGTTGGTATTCGATTTTCGAACATCACTGATTTACCCATTAATCTTCTGTATAGCTTCTCTAATGGATTTCTTGGAACTGTGGCTGGAGTAATGGGAATAATCATTTCCAAACATTGGGGAGGCAATAAGAGTGCTGTAGGGAAGGCGGTTTTATTCATATCATTAGGAACAACTTCTTGGGGAATGGGAACATTAATCTGGTCATTTTATAACTTTGTTCTTCATATTCCCGTTCCCTACCCATCATGGGCAGACCTTGGATACGCGCTAGCAGTTCCCCTCTGGGCAATTGGAGTATTCAACCTATCGAAGGCCACAGGGGTAAAATTCAGCCTGCGCCAATTACGTGGCAGATTTATGTTAATTTCGCTACCGTTGTTAGCAGCTGTAGCAAGCTATTACTTCCTCTATGTCGTAGCACGTGATTCATCCTTTGTAGTTGAGGGTGGATTACTTAAAATTCTTCTTGATTTTTATTATCCTCTTGGTGACTGGGTTATCTTAACTTTCGCTTTTCTAATCTTTGGATTATCACTACAATACCTTGGCGGCCGTTTTAGATGGCCAGTAATGATAATCATACTAGGTTTTATTTTTATGTTTATATCGGATTTTACATTTTCATATTCAACAACTGTAGGAAGTTACTTTAACGGACATCTTGCAGATCTATTATTTACAGTTGCAATTTTTGTTATCAGCTTTGGAGTTGTAAGTTTTGATACAAAAGAAACATAGAATTAATTTCTTATGGATATTTACGGACAGGTTGTTGAAAAAATAATAACAGAACAGGAAAAAATTATTGGACCAGTAGCTCTTGAGCAGGCTAGAAAGGTTCCGGGACTGACTGTGGATCTCCAAAAGCATGAAGTGAAGATAGACGGAAATAAAAAAGAAATACTTCAGAAGCTTGTTGAACAATATCAGCATTTGTTTGGACAAGCCTCAGTTGAAGTCTGTAAAGATGCAGCCAAAGAGTTTGTAAAAAAGGTCCCCGCAGGAGACATGCCCTCTTTAATCCTCTAGAAAAATAGTCTATTATATTAATAATGGATTCTTCGGACACAACTTCACAATCTCAGAATAAAACAACTGCCAATCCACAAATACAAGATGAGCTGGCTCACGTTAACGAAGAGATGTATAAAAAAAATCTTGAGCTTGCGGATACAAAAAAGCAGCTGGAGAATGCCAACGAACGGCTTAAAGAGGTCGATAAGCTTAAGGATGAGTTTGTCTCTTTGGCATCTCATGAACTTCGAACTCCAATGACTGTTATAAAATCTTACGTTTTCATGCTTTTAAATAAATCCGCAGGAGAACTTACCAACAAGCAAAAAACATATCTGGAAAGGACTTTATCTTCAACGGAAAGACTAATTAATTTAGTAAATGATATGCTCAATGTCTCAAGAATCGAGTCCGGCAAGCTCACTATTGAACCTGTCCCGGCAGATATTGGTAAGCTTGTATATGAAGTAGTTACGGAAATGCAAACTAGAGCTTCGGAAATGGATATTAAGCTTGTATATACCCAACCGACTTCTCCTTTAATCTCAAACGCAGACATTAATAGAATTAAGCAAGTATTAATAAATCTTATCGGTAACTCATTCAAATTCACTCCAAAAGGAGGCATGGTAAAGATTGAATTGACTCAGAATGAAAAGGATTTTGCGCTTATAAAAGTGAGTGATACCGGACGAGGCATAAGTAGTGCCGATATGGCAAAATTGTTTATTAAATTTAGCATGGTAGGTAATAATAGACTTACAAAAGACAAAGGGCAGGGAACTGGGCTTGGTCTTTATCTATCAAAATCTCTAATAGAGCTTCATGGAGGCAAAATTTGGGCGCAGTCAGAAGGAGAAGGGAAGGGTTCAACTTTCTCATTCACCCTACCGCTTGACAGTAGCGATCTTGAGCTGATTACTGGGACGGTTGCGACAGATTCCCCTGGCCAGAAGACAAATAAAAGTTTACCTCCCGAATCAAATCATCTGGAGTAATTTTGCTTTTTATCAAATATCCGTCCGCTAGCTTAATACCCTGATTTATTTCTTCATTTCTGTCAAGATTTGTCAGAAAAACTACAGCTTTATTGGGGTTGGCAGGAACAGGAAGAGCCCTTATCTTTTGCATAATTAAAAGCCCGTTTAATTTTGGAAGAATTATATCTAAAAGTACAAGATCATATCCTCCTTGTTTTATTTTGTCAAATGCAACTTCTCCATCATCAGCCGTATCAATTTCATGCCCATTTGCTTCTAGAGTGTCTTTATATACTTCGAGAAGATCCTTTTCGTCTTCAACAATCAAAATCTTAGCCATATTTGTCTCTAATAAGTAGACTAACACTGAGATTAACAAATGTCAATAATTCAACTACCGAGTCACGGTGTCTATGCTAGACTAATATTAGTTCTATGGAAACAAAAGAAGATACAGAAGCAAACACTCCGCTCATAAATGTTGTTCCCCCTGAAAACTTTATCAGCAAAATTAGGGTAAAAACAGGACTACTGATTGGATTGATTCTTGCTTTAGCTATTTTTTTTGTTTATTTCTCAATATCGGAAACTTATAATAACGAGAATTCAAAATTGGCAAACAGAGTTCCTGAAATTTCTCCTAAACTCACTTCTTCAATTTCCAAGAATGCTGCTATTAAGAAGGAAGCGATTGGATTTTTGCCCTCTTGGTCTGTTGCAAATAAGTCCAAGGTTTATCCGGAGAAGCTATCGCAAATTATTTACTTTGGCCTAAGTATAAATAGTGATGGAAGCATTATTAGATATAACGAGGATAAGCTCCCTGTTTTAGAGTGGACTTACTTCAACTCCGACTATTTCAAGGAAATTAGAAACGATGCATCTAGAAGCGGTACAAAAATTCTGTTATCTATCAAGTCATTCGACAATGAAACGATTGACAATGTCATAAGCAACAAATCGGCTACAAATAGACTGGCAGATGAATTAGGAGTATTAATTACACAGTACGATTTGGATGGGATAAATATTGATTTTGAATATTTTACAGACACTGACTTTCCTACATCTAAATATCTTTCTAAATTTCTGGAAACACTTTCTTCCAAATTAAGAGAAGAAACTCCTGAACTAATCATTTCTATTGACGTTAACTCAACAGTTGTCATAAAAGACAAAGCATATAACATGACAGAAATTTCGAAATCTGTTGATCAGGTAATTCTTATGGCATACGATTACCGTCAGCAAGGCTCAGCGAAAGCAGGCCCGACTGCGCCCATTAATAGCTTGTCAAATGAACATAGTATTTCAGAATCGGTTGAGTCTCTCTCCGGGCGCGTACCAATCAAAAAACTAATTCTGGCAATACCGTTTTACGGCTATGAATGGCAGACCATTACCACAAAACAAAAAAGTCCAACTGTGGAGGGCAGCGGCGCTTTAGCTACCTATAGGAGAGTTAGGGAATTATTGAGCAAAAGAAGTGATGCTGTAAAATCATGGGACGATATTTCCAAATCTCCATGGCTAACCTACAGGGAATATGGAGCGATTAAGCAAGTTTATTATGAAGACGATAGATCAATTGCTGAAAAAATAAGATTTGCTAACGAAAACAAAATGGGAGGTATTGCTATTTGGGCATTAGGATATGAAGGAAGCTATCTTGAGCCATGGAAAGTCATAGAGAAGGAAAATTTAAATTAAGTATTTTTCTTGACTGAAATTTCACCTTGTGAAATACTTTAGTAATGGATTACCAAAATTTACAGCCTCTTCCTCACTCAAACGGTCAAATACTAGCGACGCCAGAAAGCACTATTAATTCACTTTCCCCTGCTAAGAAACCATCAGTGAGGACAAAATATAAACTCTTACTTATTATGGGACTTTCGTTTTCGGCAATTGCCTTACTTAGTATTTATTTATACCTATCACTTAACTCGCTTAACTTGGCGATAACATATTTTGTGATAGGTCTTGTTGTATCTGTTATCTTAAACACGGCTGTAGCAATTTTACTTTTGTCAAACAGTACTTATGAACCTAAAGAGTCATATGCAGGTTGGGAAGAAAAATTTCAAGAAACTGCCAACGCATTGGTCCGAAAATCAGAAGAGCTGGAAATTATACGCCAAAAAGGCGAGGATTTGGAAAGAAAAGCATTTATGAATAGGGCCGAAGCCGCAGCAACTTTAACAAGTATTGGGGAAGGAGTTGTCGTAACTAATCCGGAAGGAAAGATTTTGATTTTTAATCAAGCAGCAGAACAAATGACTCATTGGACGAGTTCTGAAGTAGTAGGAAAATTCTGGTTTGAAATAGTTCCGGCAATTGATGAAAATGGAAAATTAATTCATCGGAAAGATAGAGATATGTATAAAGCATTACTCACAGGCAAAAAGGTGTTTGCGCATAGTATATATCTGCAGAAGGGATCAACAAAAGTCTTCGTCGCTGTTACGGCTACGCCAATCGTTTTCGCCAATCAGATTATCGGAGCTGTTGAGGTTTTCAGAAATATTGGCCGTGAAATTGAGGTTGACAGGATGAAATCGGAATTTATTTCACTTGCTTCACATCAGCTCCGTACGCCTTTGTCTGCTTCGAAATGGTTTAGTGAGATGCTTATAAATGGGGATGCGGGACAGCTAAATCCTGAACAGAAGGAGTACGTTGAGAATATTTTCTTCTCAAATGAGAGAATGATTGGCTTAGTTAACTCTCTTCTTAATATTTCACGTATTGAGTCAGGAAGAATAATTATTGATCCAAAACCTACAGATATTAATAAACTTATATTGGAAGTGATAAATGAGATAAAAGTAAAAAGTGACCGTAAAAAACAACATATAATTTTCAGCATCCATTCAGAACTTCCTCAGCTAAATATAGACCCTCTATTAATCCGGGAGGTTTACGTTAATTTACTGACGAATGCATCAAAATATACACCTGATGGCGGAGAAATATCCATATTTGTATCTAAAAAAGATAATGAACTAATCTCTCAGGTAAGTGATACCGGATATGGTATTTTGGAAAAAGATTACAATAAGGTATTTCAGAAATTCTATCGCGGAGAAAATATTATAAAAATTGAAACAGATGGTAATGGTTTGGGTCTTTATTTAATAAAAGCGATAATTGAGTCATCGGGAGGAAAGATTTGGTTTAAATCTGAAGTAAATAAGGGAACGTCGTTCTTCTTCTCCATACCTGTCAGCGGGATGCAGGCAAGAATTGGTGAAGTTTCTCTAAACAGTTAATATGTGTATAATATAATTGTAAATTATAATGTATGAATGAACAAAAGCAAACAATCATGATAGTTGAGGATGAGATCTTACTGCTTGAAGCTATATCCAAAAAATTATCACTAGGGGGCATTTCCACAATTTCATGCAGCAGCGGAACTCAAGCTATTGACTATCTAGAAACTTCAGCAATTCTTCCGGATGCAATCTGGCTTGATTTTCAACTAAAAGATATGGACGGAATAGCCTTCATGCATCATCTTAAGCAAAAAGAAAGATTTACAAAAATTCCGGTAATAGTTGTGAGTAATTCGGCAAGTGAAGAAAAGGTTAAGAATATGCTGGCTCTTGGTGTAAGAAAATATCTTCTGAAAGCATCCTATCGCTTGGATGAGTTAATACCAATAATAAAACATTTTATCGCAGAGGAAAATTCAAAGACATAAATAATATGGCAAAAATTCTTATTGCAGAGGATGACAAATTCCTAGCTAGTGCATACAGAGTCAAACTCAGTAAGGCAGGTTTCGAAATCAAGATGGCTTCCGATGGCCAGGAAGCATTAGACATTCTGGAATCATTTACTCCGGATGTTATCCTCCTTGATCTTATAATGCCTGTAAAAGACGGCTTTTCTGTACTTGAAGAACTAAAAAAAAACAATGAATGGAAAAATATACCTGTAATCGTTGCATCAAACCTAGGACAGAAAGAAGATATTGATAAAAGTATGAAACTTGGGGCTACCGATTATTTCGTTAAAAGCGATATGCATATCAATGATGTTCTCGCAAAGATCAACAATACCCTCAAGTAATAATGCCTCATAGGTATTACCTCGGCTATTAACGACTAGAATTGACAAATTCAGTTTAATTTAGCAAACTTAAGTATAGATGTGACAAAAGCAACAATAGGAAAAAAGAAAATTATAGCTAAAAAAGTATCGCTGACTCAAAACGAGCAAAAACCGATATTGGAAAAACTACCTGTTTCTGAAGAAAAAGCCTTAGATACTTCAGATACAGAAACTCAAAATAAGATCGATGCTATTTTTAAAAAACCTTTACCTATTCAACCGCAGGTAAGTTCGATTTCTCAAGATCATGATGAAGTAAAACCAAAAACAGATACCGATCTCATGGAGAATTTTCCCCAAAACCTTTTTAACATATTAAAGGAATTAGGAGTAATTGATGAAAAAAAACTGACAGACGCCTTTGAGGAAAGTAAAAAAAATAATATTTCTCTTGCGGAACTTCTGATTACCAATGACTTAATTTCAGACGCAGATTTAGGTAAAACTGTAGCAGAATTATTACATTTTCCTTTCATCGAACTCTCAGCTGTAAAAATTCCTTCAGATTTAGTTTATTTAATTCCAGAGGAATATTCCCGTACTCATAAAGTTATCGCTTTTGAAGAAAATGATAAAGAGCTTAAGATCGCAATAGTGGACCCAACTTTAAGCGCACAAGTTACGCAATTTATTGAACAAAAGGCACAAAAAAAACCATCTGTTTTCTATGCAACTCAGCGCGACTTTGAAAAGGCATTAAAGATTTATAAACAAAATCTTCAAAGCTCATATGATGACATGCTCAAGGAACAGGTAAAAACTATCGGAAAAAACGGAATATCAGAGGCCCCAATTGAGCGGATAGTCGATATTCTAATAGAGTATGCTTATGACAATGGAGCCTCTGACATTCATATTGAACCTGAGAAAGAAGGCTCAACTGTAAGATTTCGAATAGATGGTATCATGCAGGAAGTCTTGCATTTTACTCCGGAAATTGACCAACAGGTAGTAGCCCGCATAAAATTTCTTTCCAAACTCCGTACTGATGAACACCTAAGCGCTCAAGATGGAAAGATTCAAACAAGAGTGGAAAATGAAGATTTAGATATCAGAATTTCAATTGTCCCGATTCTGCATGGAGAAAAATGTGTCATGAGACTTCTCTCCGCACGCTACAGGCAATTTGGCTTATCTGATCTCGGCATGAGCTCCTTAGACTTAAAAAAAGTTATGGACGCAAGCAGTAAGCCATACGGCATGATCCTGTCAACCGGCCCCACGGGTTCAGGAAAAACGACATCTATGTACACGATTCTTAAAATCTTAAATACAAAAGAGCGCAATATAGCAACAATTGAAGATCCCATTGAGTATGAGATAAAAGGATTAAACCAAATACAGGTTAATCCAAAAACAAATCTTACATTTGCAGAAGGACTCCGCTCTATCTTGCGTCAGGATCCCAATATTATTTACGTAGGAGAAATAAGAGACAATGAAACAGCAGATATTGCAGTAAACTCTGCAATGACAGGTCATCTTGTTTTATCTACACTTCATACAAATGATGCTGCTACAGCGCTCCCCAGATTTCTGGACATGAATATTGAGCCTTTTCTTGTGGCATCAACTGTAAATATAGTAATTGGTCAAAGATTGGTGAGGAGAATTTGTGATAAATGTAAAGTATCCCAATCGGAAAAAATAATTGATCTTGAGAAACATTTTAATAAAAAATTACTGCAGAAATATTTTAAGGATGTAAGAGATGCAAGAATATATATAGGAAAAGGATGTCCGGTTTGCAGAAATTCGGGATATTCCGGAAGAGTCGGTATTTTTGAGATTCTTCTAATGTCTGAGAAAATTAAAGATCTTGTTGTTGCCAAAAATGACTCTCAAAAAATTATACAGCAGGCTGTTTCAGAAGGAATGACTACGATGATGGAAGATGGTCTTTTTAAGGTACAGCAGGGAATAACTACCATTGAGGAGGTCCTTCGGGCAACAAGAGAATGAAACTGCCAACATTTTCATCAGACATATCATTATTTGAAAAAATAAGCTTATTGGATACATTAGCTTTTACAAAGCATATATCACTGATGTTAAAAAGCGGTATCGCACTCCCTGAATCTATTTTAATTTTAAAAAAGCAGACGTCACACTCCAAATTTAGAAAATTACTTCAAAAGGTTCACGAAGAAATTGCTAATGGCCAGCCTTTACATAAAGCGCTGTCGCAATATCCGCATGTTTTTGATGCATTCTATGTAAGCCTTATCAGAGTTGCGGAAGAGTCGGGCAGTCTTGAGAAAAACCTTGACTATCTTGCTACCCATTTAAAAAAACAGCACGATTTTTCCGGCAAAGTACGGGGTGCATTGCTATATCCGTCAATAGTACTTGGTACTGCACTTATTGCCGGACTTGGGCTGAGTATTTTCGTATTGCCTCAGCTAATTGATCTTTTCGCATCACTTGACATTGAACTGCCGGTAACAACAAAAATACTTTTGCTATTTGCAACAATCATGAGAGACTTTGGTATTTTTTTACTCGGCGGGCTGATATTGTTTTTTGTATTGATACGCTGGGCAATAACTACAAAGATCATCAAACCGCACTGGCATACTTTCCTTCTTTCCCTTCCGGTCCTGGGAATATTTATGCAAAATATAGAACTGGCTTCAATGTTCCGAAATATAGGAACTATGCTTGGAGTTGGAGTACATATATCAACTGCTTTAGATGCACAGCTCGAGACAACATCAAATTGTGTGTACAAAAACTATCTTTCTGAAATTAAAAATGGTGTTAAAAAAGGAAAATCAATTGAAGAAATATTGACAAATTCCAATAAAAAATTTATGCCTTTAATTGCCGTAAGAATGATTGGAGTGGGGGACAAAACGGGAAAACTTGGCGAAACGCTAACTTACCTTGGTGATTACTTCGAGGATGAAGTTGATGAAACGTCTAAAAACCTCTCTACAATTCTTGAACCGGTTATCCTTATCATAGTGGGTCTTATCGTTGCTTTTATTGCAATTTCGATTATCGGACCTATCTACCAATTCACAGGAAGTGTGAAGTAGTAAGGATATATGCTATGCAAGAGGAGAAAACACATGGATTTACACTTATCGAGCTGCTTCTTGTCATATCTATAATTTTAACAATAGGATCTTTTTCAGTTGTTTTTTTCTCCCGTTTTCTTACTCAAAACGCAGTTGCAAATACCCAGGACCGTCTTCTAGGACAGCTTCGGAAAGCACAAATGTATGCGATGATGGGAAAACAAAACGGAAATTGGGGAGTTAGATTTGGATCAAATACGATTACGCTTTTTTTGCAAGGAAATTCAGCATTTGACGAAAAATTTACTGAAAACGCAACTATCTCAATTTCCGGTTTCTCTGAGATTGTTTTTACGAAAACCACAGGCCTACCGAGTACTACCGGAACATACACCGTTATCGGAAATGACTCATCAAAACAAGTTATTGTAAATTCACAAGGAGTTGTAAGCAGATGAAGATAATTGAAAATTTAAAATTGAAAATTGAAAATTCTTGTCAGAGACAGGCGGGTTTTTCACTTATTGAGATTATTCTTGCCGCAGCGCTTTTTATGATCATGGCAACAGGCTCTATCACGGTAATTCTTCAGGGACTTGATTCAAACCGCCTCGGAGAAGAGCAGACTGTTGCTAATCAATACGCTGCAGAAGGCATGGAGGCAGTACGGTCAATTAAAAATCAAGGGTTTAGCAATTTAGTAAATAGTGCGGGTACCGGTATTGCACAGGTAAGTAGCGTTTGGGCTTTTTCGGGAGGCAGTAATATTTTAAGCAGTAAATATACTAGGGTTCTTACTGTGTCAGATGTTCAAAGGGACTGCAGTGGCAATATTGTAGCAAGCGGAGGCACCACAGATTCATTGACAAAAAAAATAATGTCAACTGTTTCTTGGAATTTCACCCCCAGCAGGGCAAATTCCGTACAGCTCTCTACCTATCTTTCAGATTGGAAGCAACCAATTACTTCTCTTTTGGGAGGAGGGATACTTGTATACGGAGATGGCGGAACTACATCTGACGCAATTCGGTATAAGACTCTTGATCCTACTGGTAGTTGGGGAATAGCTGCTTTGACCGCAGATGTTGATAACGGAACAACAAATAGATATTTAAGGGCTGCAAGAATCTTTTCATCTGCTACACGTAATGAAAAAGTTTTAATCTCCAGACATTATAACGGCTCTACCCAATTTATATATGCACAGGTATTTAACGGCACAACTTGGGGAAATGTGGTTCAGCTATCTTCGTGGAACACTTCTAATTTCCTAGAT
Source organism: Patescibacteria group bacterium (assembly GCA_038063195.1). Classification (GTDB taxonomy): domain Bacteria; phylum Patescibacteriota; class Microgenomatia; order Levybacterales; family UBA12049; genus JBBTVO01. Next base: position 12,774 of record JBBTVO010000017.1, on the reverse strand, counting down.
GTAAGAAATTTTGATGGTGGCTATCTAGATAACGGCAACTTTCTAGTTGTTTTCAATGACAACACAAATACTCCTAAATATCGAGTTTGGGACGGCTGTTCTTGGTCTTCTCAAGCTAGTACTATTAATGTTGGAGGCATTCCAAGATATCTCGAGATTGAAGTAAGGCCAGGAGCTAATGAAGCTATGATGGTAGTCTCGGATTCAGCAAGTGATACTAATACCTCTTATTTCAACGGTACAGTTTGGTCTTCTGCAACACAGCACTCTGGAGCAGCTCCCACTAATACCAAAGATCATACTGATTTTGTATGGAGCCGAGAAAATCCGCTAAAAGGTGCCTTAGTTTTTCCTAACGCTGGCAGTGATACTACTTTGACTTTGAAAATTTGGACGGCCAACGGATCTGGTGGTGGCAGTTGGAGCGGTTTGATAAATTCTGCGGCTTCAGGTGGAAGATTGGGGGCAGCCGAGGTAGACAGCAGAAAAGGAGCTGAAGAATTCCTGGCTTGTCAAAAAGACGCAAATAATGATATATACTGTTTTAGAGGAAATTCTACGCCTGCCTGGGTAAGCCCAACTAATAATATACTAACTGCAACCTCACATACTGGTATCCAAAGAAGCTTTAGCGTTGGGTTTGAAAGGACTACGGGAACACAGGCAATAGTGGTTTATTCCGATAATACAGCCACCCCAAAACTTAGGAAATATTCTGCAGGCACTAATGCTTTTGATGCATCAGCGACAAGCTTAACGGCCTTAGGAGGTGTACTTACAACAGCGAGAACAAGACCATTATCAGATAATGATGACATTATGATTTTGATGGGGAATGCTAACAATGATTTATTCAGCATTGTCTGGGATGGTAACGCTGATGCTGTTTACACTACTGGCGGTAAAGCTCACACATCTCATGGTATTAGTGGTTCAGATACCACTGATTTTTGGTATGATTTTGCCTGGGATAAGTTTTGAGCCTAACCTATTTATATAATCTATGTTTTCCAGTAAGCTGATAATTATGAAAAAATTTTTCAACCTCAAGTTTATTCTTATATTAGTTTTTTTGGTCACTATTACGACTATCGTTTCACCATTATTACAATCCTCTTTTCGTGTAAATGCAAAAGAAAAAATAACCATTACCGAATTTCAAGTTCCTACAGACAGCAACAACAGCGGGCCTTATTTTATTACATCAGGGCCCGATGGAAATCTTTGGTTTACGAAGTATAATGTAAATAAAATTGGGAAAATTACTCCTAAGGGAAAGATTACTGAGTTTGTTGTTCCTAGCGGACCCGGCGGTATCACATCGACTCCAGATAGTAATCTTTGGTTCACAGAAGTTTTTGAAAATAAGATCGTACGTTTTACTCTTAGTGGTGATGTTACTGAGTTTTCAATCCCCACTAATAACAGCGGATCTTATAAAATTACATTTGGGACTGATGGCAATATTTGGTTTGCGGAATATGGTGCAAATAAGATTGGCAGAATTACTCCCAACGGTATTATTACAGAATTTGTAATTCCAACAGATAATAGCGGACCACAAGATATTACAGCAGGACCTGATGGTAACCTCTGGTTTACAGAATACTATGCGAACAAGATCGGACGTATTACTACAAGCGGTGAGATTACTGAGTTTGTAATTCCTACCAATAACAGTACTCCACTTGGCATAACAGCTGGACCCGATGGTAATATCTGGTTCACAGAATATAATACATATAAAATTGGGCGGATTACTCCCAACGGTGAAATTACTGAATTTATAATTCCTATAGGAAATAACAATAGCAATCCGAATTATATTACGTCAGCACCCGATGGTAATCTTTGGTACACAAGGGGCTTCAAGATTGGACGAATTACTCCTAATGGCGAAATTACAGAATTCTCGCCACCTACTAAGGATAGTAATCTTTTAGATATTATTACTGGTCCAGATGGAAATATATGGTATACGGATGTAAATTCACATACAATCGGGCGGGTGAATCTTTCTAGCCTTAAAGATCCAGGTCCTCCTGATATGGATTTTGATTTACTCTCTCCATTCAATAATGGAGTTACTTGGAGTGTAGTTAGTGGTTATTATAATAATCGAAATCAGAGTACAACCGAATGCCATATCGGCATAGGCCCTGATCATTGCCGCAATCAGCTTTTTGGTCTTGATATGGTACCTAACCCAGAGAATGATACAGAGATTCTAGCGCCTGGCAATGGAAAGGTAAGTTTCAGAGGAAAACTTGAAGGAGGATGTATCGGATTGCGGATTACCTTGGACAATGGGCTGAATTTGAATGTCTGCCATTTTGCTACATGGAACGTAAATACAGGCGACAGAGTATTACGAGGTAAGGTCTTGGGTACACGGAGCACCCCCCATGTACACCTTAGCTTAGATGACCGGTATAGAATTGGGACTCTTTGCCCGAAGGGCCAATGTTTTTTGCCGATTCCATTTGATGGACAACATACCCTCGAAGGAATGTCGCTAAATCCAGACCCAAACGGAGAAACGGTCACCTTGCCTTATCCGTTGTGTGGCCGAAGAAACGCTAGTTGTCAATTTAAAGTAGTGTTCCAGCAATACCAAGATTTGCAGGGAATATCCAGTAATATAGCTATACCTTAAGTTCATATTGTGATTTTAATTTCTTTCAAAAAAAAGTTTATGATAACCCAACGGGGATTTACCTAGCACCATTTATGTTTTACGTTTATCTTTTAAAGAGCCTATTGCATAACGAGTTTTATGTAGGCTCTACAAATGACCTAAAACAACGTATGAAAGATCATAACCTAGGAAAAGTTTTTTCTACAAAAAGATATATGCCATGGAAATTATTATATTACGAAGCCTATCTATCCGAAAAGTCCGCGAGAATGAGAGAGAAAAGATTAAAATATAACGGTAATGCGATAAGGGAATTAAAAAAAAGAATTGCGCTGGATGTATCCAGCACCACCAAGAACGTGCTGGGTTTACCCAGCACCACTTTTAAAAATGTGCTCAAAAGTGGTGCTGGGTTTACTTTTATCGAGCTAATTCTATATGTTGCTATTGTGACAATTATTCTCTCCGCCCTTGTGCCTTTTGCATGGAGTGCTATTGAAACAGGCGTAAAAAGCGCGGTCCAGCAGGAGGTAAATGCGAACGCGCGGTATCTTAGCGAAAGAATAAAATATGAAATTAGAAATGCGAATTCTATAAATGGTATCGATAATGCCTTGAGTTGTGTCAATAGCATTGAGTTAAATACAACCAATAACGCAATAACAGTCATTGATATCTCCGGTGGAAAAATCAGGATTAGATATGGTGCATTAGGGACTCCTGTTAATTTAAATTCAGATAACACAAGCGTGAGCTGTTTAACTTTTATGAACTACACCTCAGGCGACGCTAAAACAAAACACATACAGTTTACTATAAATATCGCAGCTTCTTTTGCAGCAGCAAGACAAGAATATCAGGATTCGATTGTAGTTGAAAGCAGTGCGGAAGTAAGAAGTAACTAATATTAATTTAAAATTCAAAATGCAAAATTCAAAATTGCAATTCAAAATTCAAAATTTAATAATTTGGGAATTGATTGGAAATTGGAAATTGCCCGCCCCGAGCAAGACCGAAGGGAAAATTGGAAATTCCTCCGAGAGGGGATATGTTGCGATATCAATTATTCTAATTCTAACTGCAGTACTTCTGGGAATTATAGTGACCGTAGCTCATCTTGGAATAGGCGAGGGACAAGCATCTCTTGCTCTCTCAAAAGGCGAAGATACCCTCACTTTTGTAGAAGGATGTGTGGAAGATGTAATGCTCAAAATCAGATCAAATCCCTCATATAACGGGACAGCTATAATGCACAATGGGGAAACTTGCACAATTACGTATAATTCCGGTGGCAGTGGCCCGACTAATTGGGACTTGACTGTATCGCCACCGGCAACTGATGCATATAATCGTAAAATTCGGGTACAATTTACTCGTAACCCGTCACAGATCACATTAAATAGTTGGAAAGAAATCTAAATAATACCTCAACTTATTTACACCAAGAATATTTTCTAGTAAGCTTAGTCAATGAAAGAATTTTTTAAGTTAAAATTCACCTTAATATTAGCTGCTTTAGTAACTATAACGACTATCATAGTAGCTTCATTCTTCGGCTTCTTTGCTCGTGCAGATGCACAGGATATCTTGACAATTACCGAGTTCCCAATTGTTAATGGCAACACTCCTTATGGTATCACGGCTGGCCCTGACGGTAATATTTGGTTTACAGAGTATTATGCGAATAAGATTGGGAGGATTACTCCCGGTGGAGTGATTACAATATTTCTAATCCCCACTAGCCTAAGTAGTCCTGAGGGTATCACGGCTGGCCCTGACGGTAATATTTGGTTTACAGAAAATAGCGCAAACAAGATCGGTCGGATAACCCCTAGTGGTACAATTACTGAATTCCCAATTCCTTCCAGCAATACTAACCAATGGGGTGTTACAAACGGTCCACGAGATATTATATCTGGACCAGATGGAAACCTTTGGTTTACAGAGTTTACTGGGAACAGGATTGGACGAATTACACCAAATGGTGTTTTTACAGAGTTTACACTTCCTAATGTAAGTAGTTTTCCTACTAGCATAACAGCAGGACCAGACGGAAATCTCTGGTTCACTGAAATGAGTAATGCTGTAATAGGACGAATTACCCCTGAAGGTAGTATTACTGAGTTCCCAATTCCAAATCCTAGTCTTGCTATTAGTCATGCTACTGGCATCACGGCGGGTCCTGATGGCAATATCTGGTATACGAGAGGCTATAATAGAGTAATTGGACGAATAACTCCAGATGGAGTTATTACTGAGTTTCCAATTGTTACTACTGATCAGAGCTATCCCAGCGATATTACATTAGGTCCTGATGGTAACTTATGGTATGTTGATAGTTGGACTAAGATTGGACGGATTACTCCCGATGGTGAGATCACAGAGTTCCTAATACCAACCAACAATAGCAGTCCTCAAGGTATCACGGCTGGTCCTGATGGTAATATTTGGTTTACGGAATACGAAGCGAACAAAATCGGAAGAGTTAATCTTACTAACTTGCCTACTCCACCACCAAGTTTCTTTCTCAATGTACCCTTGTTGAAGCAAGGAATATTTCCTTTTAACGATAATGATCCTGTTTGGGAAGGGGATGAGTATGATCATGGAAATAGTCAGTCTCTATGGTGTGGTACAACAATTGCAAGTTGCGGGTGCGCTGCGACATCGATTGCAATGGTATTAAGATACTACAATATAGTAAATCCCGTTGAGGGTACAGTTACCACGCCGTCAGCTGTCAACGACTATTTTAATCAGAACACACAATGCGGAATAAACGGTTGTGTAAGTTTGGGATATTCGTTTGGGGATGTTCGCTGGACAGCAGTTAATAACTATTCAGCTGAAGCACACAAAAATTATGGTACACAAAAAATAATATACGATGGTGGCGGAAGCTACGATGTGTCAATCGTAACGCAAGATATTAATGACAGTGAGCCAGTGATTCTTGGAGTACCTAATCATTGGGTTGTAGCAACTGGAATTTCAGGCGACACATTTACCATTAACGACCCGCTTTACAGCAGAACCCTACTTAGTGATCCTGCCTACAATAATACTGCAGTTCAGGGTATCAGACGATACAAGAAAACAAATAGTGATTTTAGCAGCATTGAGGTTGCGGTATTAGCACCAGCCCAAGTAATTATTACTGATCCTGATGGAAATAAGACAGGTTTTGAGCCAAATTCATCAATTGTTGTTAGTAATATTCCAAACTCAAGTTATTTTTTTGATGAAGCGCTTGCAGATGATACAGGCCAACGCCCTGCGCCTCCACCTAATGCAGGAGTGCATTGGGCTATTGTACAGACTCCGCAAGTTGGCCAATATCAAATCGAGGTAATCGGATCTTCAAATCAGCCATACAGCTTTGCAATCTATGGATCAGACCAGGATGCAAATGTAGGCTTTAAACTTTTTGAAGGGCAGCAATCTTCTACCTTGCCTGTACACTATTTATTTGAGTATAGTCCGATTCCTAACGAAACAGCAATCTCTCAGCAGGTTCCTATAGATGTTAAGCCAAATGGAAACTCAGATATTATTAATCCGAAAAGTAATGGAGTTATTCGTGCAGCGATTCTATCAACCGACACATTTGATGCTATGACGGTAGACTCTCTATCAGTAAAACTTGGTCCAAGCAATGCAAGTGCAAATAAAAATATCCAGACAAAGGATGTAAATGGCGATAAAAAACTTGATCGTGTTTTTTACTTTTCCACAAACCAGACAGGTATAAGCAATGGTGACACTATGGTTTGCCTCTCGGGCAAAACTACTGATGGATTTAATATTAAAGGATGTAGCACTATCAGAACAGTACCTTAATTAAACATCTCTTTCAATCTCTTCCAACACCGATCTCCTTCAACACCTGGGGTTGCACCGATCTCCTTCAACACTCCTTCAACACCGGGGGTTGAATGAGTTCCAACCTAAGGATTAATTTTAAAAAATATGGTACTATAAAAATTATGCCTTATAGAAAAACGCTTCTGGTACAAGATCAGATATATCATGTTTTCAATAGAGGGGTAGCCGGACTACCTATTTTTGCTTCGGTAAAAGACTATTCCAGGTTTTTAGAATTAGTTGATTATTATCGTTTTATTAATACGCCTTTCAGTTTTTCTCATTTAAAGAAAAAGCTGGAGGAGAAAAGGAAAAAAATTTTATCAGATTTGAAAGAAAAAGATGAAACTCAAGCAGAGATATTAGCCTATTGTTTAATGAACAATCATTTCCACTTTTTACTAAAACAATTAACTAAAAGTGGTATCAGCAGCTTTATGGCAAACCTGCAAAACGGCTATGCAAAATACTTCAATATTAAAACCCGCAGAGCAGGACCCCTGTTTCAGTCTATATTTAAGTCAGTAAGAATAGAGACTGATGAGCAACTGCTTCATGTTTCAAGATACATACATTTAAATCCTTCAACAGGATATTTAGTAGATGCCAATAATTTACATACTTACAAATGGTCGTCTTTGTCTGAATATCTAGGAGAAGTTACAAATAATTTAAGCTTCATCAGTAAAGATATGATTTTAGGGCTCATTGGAGGAGCTGATAAATACCGTCAGTTTGTGTTTGATCAAGCCCAATACCAAAGGAAACTTGGTCTGATTAAACATCTTATTATTGAATAAAATCCTTATGTTGGAAGCTATCTAACACCGGGGGTTATAGAGTTACCTAACAAGTTGGAAAGAACAGTAAATTTTGTCCCCTTGACAAGCAGTCTAAAGTATGTTCATACTTAATATATACATGAAAAAATTGCTCAAGAAACTTCCGGCGAAACTTTCAACTTTCAATTCTCAATTCTCAATTCTTCAAAAAGGTTTCACTCTAATCGAGCTTCTTATTGTTATTGCGATTATTGCAGCTCTTGCAATTGCTGTATTTGTAGCTCTAAATCCAGCCCAAAGACTTAAGGACGCGAAAGATGCAAGAAGAACCGCAGATGCAGATACTATTTTAACAGCAATTCATGCATCTATTGTTGATACTAAAGGAGCATTACCTACGGGGCTCACAACGAGTATGCTAGAAACTCAACTTGGCACAGGTGTTGCAGCTGATTGTAGTCCAGTTACAACTGGAGGATGTAGTGTAGCAGCAAGTACTGCCTGTGTTAACCTCGCAACCCCGCTTGCTAAATACTTAAAATCAATGCCTATCGACCCAACAGGCGGTACGACATTTACAGCGTTAAAAACTGGTTATTCAGTCACCGTTGACGCCAATAATATTGTTACAATCAAAGCTTGCGGTGTAGAAGGCACAACAAACATCTCCGTATCTCGTTAAGTAAGGTATGACTCTGTTTAGGAAAGCTCTTGTTTGCTATGTTGGCAGCAATTTTTTAGAAGTATTTGAACCAAACAGCAACAACCAACAGAAACTTTCTTTCTCTCCCGAATCCATTCAGCACTCAGAAATAATTGACAAAAAAAAATATTCGGAAGAGCTTGAGAAGTTTATTGAAGGATTAAAGCTAAAAACCGGTAAAGGAATTATTCTTTTATCTGCCGAGCTTGTTTATGCAAGCGACATTGATATTACAAATAAAAATGAAAAAGATGAGGCCGAGAAATTTTTAACTGCAGTTCCTCTCTCAGGAAATAATATTGCTGTAATTTCGCTTCACAACAAAAATAAACTCCGGATAATTGCGGCGAATAAAAAACTTTACGAAGGAGTGCTTGAAGTACTTAAAATAAGTAACGTTGAGATTTTTTCTGTCGCTCCGATTTCTGTTTTTCCCAATAGGACAAGTGGTCAGGAGTTTACTGCGCAGGAAGCAAGAAAGATTACCGGAGAGAAAAAAATACTTCAAAGATATAATTTTTTGCAGAGTAAAGACAACCCTCAAGGCGATAAGGAAATGGCTAATACAAGAGACGATCTTGAAGTAGGAGAAGTGGGAAAAAAGAGCATGCGAAAACAGTATATACTTCTTGCTATAAGCGTTATTCTCTTGACATGTGCGATTGGATATCTCCTATTGTGGTCTAAGACTATTCCAAATCCTTGGTTTAAAAAGTCGGAATCTCTACGTCCGAAGCCCGGAGCAGTGACAGTTCCCTCTCCAACTTCTCAACCTAAGACCACGACAAACCCTTTGACGGATAAGTCGGCAATAAAAATTCAAATTCTTAATGGATCAGGTATCGAAGGCCAGGCAGGAAAATTAAGTGATCTGTTACAAGGAGTTGGGTATAACAATGTCACTACAGGAAATACAAATAATTTGGAGCAAAGAACAACTATTATGTATAAGAAACTAGTTCCAAAAGATATGCTTACTGACATAACGGATACTATTAAAAACGATTTTCCTGATCCGACATTACAAGAAGCGAGTAAATCAGCAGAATTTGATATTCTTATTACTACAGGCAGCTTCTAATACTTAGATCGTAAGAGATATTAAAGGTAGGCGATGATTGCGTTGGCCCAAAGAGAATAGCCTTTGTCTGAAGGATGAAATCCATCTCCGGAAATCAAACCTGCATGCTTCTTGCTATGAGTCTTACTTCCCCCATGAAGATCAATAAGAATGCACCTGAACTGCTTTGCATGTTTATCAATAACTCTATTTAATCTTCTTGTCATAAATTTAGCTAAATACCTTACGAAAATCGATAGAGAGGGGAGCAGGGAAACATCAGGAATATTACTAATAATAATTCTTGCGTCTGTTTTTTCTTTAAGAGTTTTGATCAAATAAAAGTAATCTTTTTCAAAATGCTTAAGTTTTGTTCTTCTGTGAAGGTCATTTCCGCCGACTGAAATAGTTATTAGATTGGGTTTAAGCTCAATGGTTTTGGGAAGCTGTGAGTCGATTACATCCCTGACCTTAGCTCCTCCTTTGCCTAGATTGTGGAAAACTGCTTCTTCTTTGTCTTTCTTTATCTTCTCAAAAACCAATGAGGGAAATGATTTCGAAGAATGACTTGCGCCAATACCTTCAACAGTGCTGTCTCCAATTGCAACATATACAAACTTTTTTGGCTGCCAAATTAATTGCTTTATTCTTATTATCAGTCTGGAGTTTATAAAAGAGAAGATTTTCATACCCAAATTATACCAAAATTGAACCTAAAAATCAAGAGATCAGCACACTTAGCCTTAAGTCGAAAACTTTAATAATTTTGGTTTTAGCTCAGTTTTTGGTAAAATAATAGCGCTGCGCCAGTAGCTCAATGGACAGAGCAACTCCCTTCTAAGGAGTAGGTTGGAGGTTCGATTCCTCTCTGGCGCGCAAGAAGAATCTAGAGTTCAGAGTTTATAATTCAGAGTTTCGCATACAATTTTAAATTTTGAATTCTAAATTATAAATTGATTTGGTGGATGTAGCTCAGCAGTAGAGCGCCTGCTTGTGGAGCAGGAGGTCGCGGGGGCAGCACCCGTCTTCCACCCATAAATCTAAACTATAGTTATTGCTTTCCTCTTTTTTTGCTATACTAATTAAGTGAAGACGATTACAGACTATCTTTCCCGCAATCAGTTCGTAGCAGCTCTTGCTCTGATAGCGCTCGGATTATTTTTATTTCAGATAAAGGAAATCCTTATAATAATCTTCGTTTCTTATATTCTCATGGCCGCAATTCATCCTGCGGTCGGATTTTTGGAGCGGCGGAAATGGCCGCGCCTGCTTTCAATTTCCGTTATTTATCTCGTAATAATTGCAATTATTCTTCTTCTGATAGTGCCGATAATTCCGTTTTTTGTATCTCAAATTCAAAACCTCATCGAAAACTTTCCTTTCTACTTTGAGAAGGCGGCCGAAACTCTTGGTATCCAAATTGAATCTTCAAGCATCAATTCTTCATCTGCCATCCAGAATATAGGCAATAATTTAGTTTCGATCACAAGCACGGTCTTTGGAGGAATAATTTCCTTCTTCACAATTATCGTAATAAGTTTTTATTTACTTGTTTATCACGACCGCTTTGAAAAGCTCGTGGTCAACATGTTTCATGAGAATAAAAGAGAAAAAGCACGGGAAACTTTTGCTCAAGTAGAGAACTCTCTGGGAAATTGGGTCAGAGGACAGCTTATCCTTTCTGTATCCATTGGTATAATTTCATGGATATTTCTGTCTGTTCTTGGAATTAATTATGCTTTTCCGCTTGCATTTCTAGCCGCAATTCTTGAAGTGATACCCACAATTGGTCCTGTTCTTGCCTCAATTCCCGCCATAATAGTAGCACTTACGATTTCTCCAACACTTGCCATCGTAGTCACGGTAGGCTACATAATTATCCAGGCACTTGAAAATAACATCCTTGTCCCGAAAATAATGCAGACAGCAGTGGGGCTCAACCCAATTGTAATAATTATAGCAATTCTTGTAGGAGGAAGTTTACTGGGAGTATGGGGAGCACTTATCTCAATCCCATTCCTCTCAATGCTTGTAATAATCCTCACCGCATTGAATGACTGAGTCCTACGTTAACATTTGCTTTTAACCCCTTTAACCTCGCAGGTTAAGAGCCTAAAACCTGCGAGGTTGGTTTGTTTACACGCGAATGGTGAGCCTGTCGAACCAGAGCGGGATAGGGGAGTCGAACCCCTCTTTTTTGCTTGGAAAGCAAATGTTGAGCCGATCAACTAATCCCGCAATTCAAAGATTATACCAAAATTTTATTGTCGGGGACAGAGGACTCGAACCTCCGACCTCTCGGTCCCAAACCGAGCGCTCTAGCCAACTGAGCTAGTCCCCGAAATTATTCCATCTTGGACGACTTCTACGCTTGTCCAATCTCGCACTGGTATCAGTATATCTATCCGCTGCAAACTGTGAATCCACAAATTCTTCGGAACTCATAAGCTGTCTTTTGTTTACAATCCTAATTTGAGAACTTAAATTTAATTTAGGACACCCATCGCATCCATTTTCTTCATTTCTAAAATTTTTTCTATTTGTATCGCTACAATACCCTCTTCCATTTGTAACCTCGACAACATAAGAATTAATACAAAGTCTTGGATCTGTAATTTCTTTTTTAACCATATCTAAGTGCCGCGGGAGAGAGTCGAACTCTCACGTCCTTGCGGACAAAGGCTCTTAAGGCCCTCGTGTATACCATTTCACCACCGCGGCTTGTCTCGCCATTCTCAGGCGGACGCCTATGTATTTTACTTTAAATAAGAATCATCTTCAACTTTCTGTTATAATCCGCTCGTATGAAAGAGACTTTGAGAAATCCGGAAATTTCCGAATACAAGCCTCCTTTTATTGTAAGAAATGCTCTGACGGCTCATCTTATTGCGTATGGAGTTGACCTTAAGCTTGGGAAAGGATTAAATACTGATGGTCATAAATTATTGAGAAAACTTATCGTAAGAGCCTGTCAGGGAGGTAAAGTCTCAATAAGCAGAGAAGCTTCTAGGACATATCACGGAGCAGATTTGAGCATTGAAGTCGATGGATGGCAAAATATTCCCCCATCCGGTCCTACCATGCTCATTGGAAATCATACTTGGGGAGGACCTTTGCAAAGTAATGGACAATTTATAGAAATGGCAAAACAAGGCTATTATGCCCGGGGCAATGTTGAAGATGAAAACGTAAGAGAACCATTTGCTATTATGCAGAGAGGTTTGGACAAAGGCCCTGTCGGCAAATATTTTACGGGAATATTCTATGAAATTGCCGGGAATGCTTTAAATTGCGAAATTGTCTCAATTCCCAAATTTGGCAAAAATGAAGAAAATAAAGAAGTTGTTGAGGTCGTAAATCATCAAGGTCTTCGGCCGATCGCCACCCAAAGAATAATCGATGGCGGAGCGGCATTATGGCTTCCTCAAGGGACACACAGAGAACCGGATGATTTACGTTTTCCAGAAAACAAAGGCACAGGATTTCTAAGAAGAGTCTATGACGCAGATCGTTTTGTTCAGCTTGTCCCCGTCAGGTCGATACCAGATGCTAAAGGAAATGTAAAAATAGTTTTTGGACAAGCGGTCGATCTGGGACATGTAATGAAAAACGGAGGAATTAACTATTTTTCCCAAAACCACATTTCAAAACTAAGTTAATTTCTAGCTATGCTCGGGTGGCTCAATGCCTAAAGTTTTAAGAGAATAATCAAGTAAATCCTTCATTT
>JBBTVO010000016.1:0-7812 GCA_038063195.1 Patescibacteria group bacterium | reverse complement strand
GAGATAATTGAGGTGGATTCGACAAAGGACACAAAGGAAGGCCATGCTGTAGGAAATGAGTATAATATTTTCTCAAAAGAAGGGAAGGTTGCTTTTGCCAGTTTACGTCTCAAAAGCTCAGATTATATGCCGATAAAAGTCTTTAAAGACCTTCCGACTGATCCTCTTTCGTCGATGACTTCGGTTCTTGCAAAAATGGCACAAGGTGAAGGAGCTGCCATCCAAATCATGGCAAGTCCTGCGGATAGCAAGTGGAAAAAATTCGGAAGAAAATATCTTTCGGGAACCAAAAAAAGCGAATCAAATCCGGAGACGGCAAAATACTCGGCAGATTCTAAGGAGCTTGAAGGAATTGAAAATAAAATAGGAAAGCCGGGCTTTAATGTTGTTTTACGGATTGTTGTTTCCGCCAAAACCAAAGAGGCTGCGGAGGCTCACTTGGGCAATATATCAAGCAGTCTTAGTCAGTTCGCGGGCGCCAATTCGTTTACCAAGAATAAGCATAGATTTAAAGGGCTTTTTATGAACGACTTTATTTACCGCTATATGCCGATGCGAAACGGTCAGACCGGAGTCTTAACGACCGAGGAACTTGCGACAATTTTCCATTTCCCAAATAAGTCTATTGAAACACCTCACATTCATTGGGTTACTGCAAAGCGCGCTCCTGCTCCTGCTAAAATTCCTGAATCAGGTTTATTCTTAGGAAAAAGTAAATATAGGGGAGTAGGAAAGTCTATTCACATAAGCCTTGATGACAGAAGGAGACACATGTATGTAATCGGAAAAACAGGTACCGGAAAATCAGAGTTTCTCAAAGCAATGATCATGCAGGATATCAAGAACGGTGAGGGTCTTGCTGTGATAGACCCGCATGGAGACTTAATTGATGATGTCTTAAAGCTCATGCCGGCAGAAAGGTCTGAGGATGTAATTCTTTTTGATCCATCGGATACGCAACGGCCCATGGGTTTTAACATGCTTGATGCAAATACTGAAGAGCAAAAGCACTATGTAGTTTCCTCGATTATCGGGCTTATGTATAAGCTTTTTGATCCGCACCAGACTGGAATTATCGGGCCCCGCTTTGAGCACGCGATAAGAAACGCGATGCTTACAGTCATGTATGAAAAGGGGAGTACATTTATTGAGGTAGTCCGGGCGTTAACAGACGCAAATTATGTACAGGAGCTTTTGCCCAAAGTTTCTGACCCGATTATAAGAAGGTACTGGACAGATCAGATTGCCCAGACTTCGGATTTCCACAAATCAGAAGTTCTTGATTACATAGTCTCAAAGTTCGGAAGGTTTGTTACCAATAAAATGATAAGAAACATTATCGGCCAGTCCCAAAGCTCTTTTGATTTCAGAGACGTAATGGATAATCAAAAAATTCTTCTTATTAATTTGTCCAAAGGGAAAATTGGAGAAGAGAATTCCAATTTTTTAGGTTTGATTCTCGTCCCTAAGATATTGGTTGCAGCAATGTCGCGTCAGGATATGCCGATTGAGCAGAGAAAGGACTTCTTTCTATATGTTGATGAGTTTCAGAATTTCGCGACACCTGATTTTGCACAGATTTTATCCGAAGCGCGAAAATATAGATTAAATTTAATAGTTGCGAATCAATTTATCGGACAGATGGAAGAAGAGGTTAAGAATGCAATTTTTGGAAATGTGGGCTCACTTTTGGCATTTAGAGTCGGAGTGACAGACGCGAATTATCTTCAGCATGAATTCCAGCCGACATTTAATGAAGCGGACCTTATCAATGTCGAAAGGTTCAATACTTATGTCAAAACAATTGTGGGTGGGGAGCCGGTAAGTCCTTTCTCAATGGACTTGACACGCGATATGGCAGAGGAAAAGCGTTTATCAAATCCCCGCGTTTCAGAACTTATCCGCGAACTCTCGAGGCTTAAGTATGGGCGCGATAATGCAGTAGTTGAGGCAGAAATCGGGAAACGTGCCAAGTTATAGGTCATTAAGAGCTCGGTCCTTCGCCTTCTTTACATCTTTTAAATTTGTTGCTAGAATCTACCACCATGACACGAGAAAAAGACCCAAGAGAGGCTCAGAGACGTTATTTTTCTCCGCTTGAAGCACAAATGATAAGCTGGATGGTTCTTGAATATGATGAAAATAGCCCAGCAAATCCCTATAAACAGCTTGCAATTGAATTAGGAATTGACTTTCAGGACGTAAACGATGCAGCGATTCGGCTTGAGGAAATAACTCATTTAGAAAGACCTCAAGCAATGGCTCTCGTAGTTAAGACTGCAGTCTTAAATGGAGAAATTGGAGCCGAAAAAATTCTTGAAACTCCCATGCCCTTTTTAGAAAAAAATGAACAACTTTTGAAAAAGGAATATTTAAATGGAAGAACAGCTTCACAAATTTGTAAAGATTTAAACCTAAGAAATGAAGATTTTAGAAAACTAAGAAATAAATTATTTAAAAAATTTAATACGAAAAACCACTATTTTATTATAGCTCACGATACCGTACATAGACTCAATAAATAGCTATTTTCTTGCTCTCTTTTTGCATGTCTGATAAAATTAGCACTACGCGTCTGTAGCTCAGCGGTAGAGCGCTACTCTTATAAAGTAGATGTCCTTGGTCCGATTCCAAGCAGACGCACAAATTTCTCATAGGTAATTAAAATGGACTTAGAAATTTTTCTTAAAACACTTTTTGTTCCAATTGTTTTTCCATTAATTTTTATAATTACCCCTTCATCTTTATGCCTAGGATTACTTTTCGGATTCCTCTATTCCTTTTCAGCAAGAAAGCTTTTGAGATCTTTAAATAAATTAGAGAATCCTCCTCATCCGCTTAATTACAGCCGAGTGATAAATTACTTCAGATCTATAGTCATTAATACTGACGATACCCAACTGTCTCAATTGAGAACAAATATACTAAGATATTATAGAGTCTATTTTTTTGTGCTTCTTGCTATACTAGTTTCGTATGGATTTTTTTTAATTTATGCATTTTTTTTGACATGGTCAATTACGAAGTCACCATTTGAAATCTTCTCTTGGCTAATGCCTCGCTGAAAGATTTAGAGTTCTGAGAACTGTGGAGAATTCCTCTATAATCGCCCCGAAGATTTAGGGGACAAATTTAATTTCCAAGTGGGAATTTAGGGCTTTTGCTAATTTCTGAAGAAAACCCACCGAGGGATTGGCTCTTCCCGATTCCAGTCTTGAAATGACTGATTGCTTAGTCCCCATTTTTTTTGCAAGTTGTGTTTGCGATAAACCCTTTTCAATTCTTGCACGAATAAGTGCAAATTCCGGCTGCTGTCTGTCGTATTCGGCTTTAAGCACAGGGTCTTTTAAGGCTTCCTTTTCCCACGCTTCAAAATCTAAATGTTTTCTGTCCTTAGGTTTAATCATAGTATCAATTATAGCATATATGCTATATTATTTCTTTCATTCTGTCAATGGCCGTTTTCATTTCTCTAGGAGGTGTTTTTTGAGTTTTCTTTTTGAAAGCATGAAGTAAGTAATACTGACTATTTATTATTGTGTAAAATATTCTAATCGCTGGTTTTCCCGGGATTCTCAGCTCGTATAGTTTATTTTGAAGTTTCTTTACATCCGGAGGCTTCAAGAAGGGGCCATAGTCTATGAGAAGTCTAATCGAATTATTAATTTTTGCCTCTGTGGATTGGTCTTGTTCTTCGATAAAATCTTTGACAGGGTAATCTCTTCTTGCCGTTTGATAAAAATTTACTTTCCAAGACATAATTAGATTGATTGTAGCAAAAAACTTAAATTAAGATTCTAATTTTCTCAGATCCAAGCGGACGCACTCGATTGTTAAGGTAGTCTTATTTCGGGTGGTGGTGGGTCTCCGTATTTATTTGGGTTAGAATTCCCCTTGCTTGCTTCCATTTGTAGAATCCCGGCGATGAAAACAAATCCTTTCCATCCGGAATAATTGCGGTCGTGTGCTCTTCTAACAACAAGCGAACAATAATAAATTACTATCAAAAAGACAATTAATATTGCTAACTCGATGCTTATTATATTAAGAACCACAAGAGCCAAGTTGAAAATGAAAACTAAAACTGCAAGTAACGTTCCCGCGAAATAGCTCTTGGAATTCATTCTTCCTTGAAATAAACTTAAAGGGAAGATTCGCATACTCAACTTAAGTCTATTTGAGAATGATTTAGTTTGTCAAGGAGGGTTAAAGGTCGGTGAGGGTGGAGGTTTCTTTGCCCCGTTCTCCTACGAAGTCAAGATATCTTTCAGTAGTTGAGAGTCTTTTGTGTCCCAGAATTTTTGAAAGAAGTACAAGAGATGCGCCCTGTTTTAAATGATGTGCGACAAATGTATGACGAAGATCATTTACCTTGGCATTTTTAATTTCAGCAAGCCTGAAATATCTTTCCATTGAAGTTCTTATGTTTCTTACCAAAAAAGGCCTTCCTGACTTGGTTACAAAAAGATGGTTGTCTTTGGTCTGGGCACGTCCAGTCATATATCTTTCGAGCGCTTCCTGAGAACGCTTGTTAAGAGGTACGTCTCTTTCTTCGTGTTTTTCAAATGGTTCTATGTGAAGAGAGTCTTTCTTAACATCCGCCAATTTAAGATTGGCAAGTTCACCGATACGTATTCCGGTCTGAAGAAGAAGTTCGATTATCGCAAACATTCTGGCGTCGTTCCTTGCCGCATCTCTTAGAGCCCTATATTCCGTAGGAGTAAGAATTCTGGGTGGTGCGAGCTGATATTTGGGATGTGCTACAAGCAGAGAAGGGTCATCTGTAATATATTCGTTAACCTTGAGAAATCTATAAAAAGTCCGGGTCGAATTTATCTTTCTTGAAATTGACTTGGGAGTATAGCCATCCTTGCTCATTTTGGCCAAAAAAGCTTCAATATCCTCTTTGGTTACTTCATGAGGTTGATTTTTTTGGATTTCCTCAAGGAATGAGACAAGCTGATGGATGTCTTTTCCATATGCTACAATTGTAGAGTTTGAATGGCTCTTTTCCTTAAGAAATTTCTTGAACTGATCGTGTGCGTCTATTAATTTAATATTTTTCATATTTCGGCTTCGCTCAATATGACCCTGAGCAAAGTCGAAGGGTCATACACTAGGCTTAAATAACTAAAACGATGTCCTATAATATCAATAATAAGGCTGGAAGTCAATAGGAATTTTATCTCACTCAGGCATGAAGAAAATTGCGTTCATAGTGGCTATAGTAATTGGCCTTGTAATAATTAATAATCTGGCGCGTTCCACGTATGATCTGTGGAGCAAGAAAGACGTGATAGTCTCGGCGCAAAACGAGCTTGAGGCTGAGAAGAAGGAAAATCAGAGACTTAAAAATCAGCTTGAAAGAGCTCAGGACGGACAGTTTATAGAACAAGAGGCCAGAAATAAGCTGCTTTTGGTCAAGCCCGGAGAGCAAAACGTATTTATCCCCAAAGATCTAGTAGCAAGCGAATCTTCACAGACAAAGGTTGACAAGCGCCCCAACTGGCAGAAATGGTGGGAATTATTCTTCTAGCTTCATTGTAAGATTGGAATATCCAAATTCTGAATTGTTATAATAAATCATGAACTGGAATGTTATAACCTTTGAAACACCCCGGGGAGAAAAACCGCTCGATCGATTTATTAAATCGCAAGAACCTCAAGCCAGATCGAAAATTATCCATAATATCAGACTGCTAGAGGAGCACGGAAATATGCTCGGTATGCCTCATGCAAAGATCTTGAGTAAGGGATTATACGAATTACGGATCAGGGGTAAGGAAGAATTAAGAATACTCTATTGTTTCAGAAAGAAGAGTATTTATTTACTCCATGCGTTTAAAAAACAAACACGATCAACACCGGTTAGGGAATTAAGTCTGGCAATTAAGAGAATGAAGGAAGCCGATTTAATCGAGGTTGACAAAACATAACGTTTATGTTATAAAATAGCTATGAGTAAATGGAAAGATTTAGAAAAAAAATTACTGTCAGATCCTGCAACGAAGAAAGAGTTTGATAAACTTACTCCCCGCTATGCTGTGATTTCAAAACTTATCTCTGCCCGTCTCAAGAGGGGAATGACTCAGAAAGACGTTGCCGATAAAATCGGAACAAGGCAATCTGCTATCGCGCGGTTTGAGGCTGGAAATATTAATCCAACAATTGATTTTTTGGACAAAGTAGCATTGGTGCTCGGGACAAAACTCACTATCCATCTGCAATAAGGCAAAACCAGCAGAAGTGGTGGGATTTCTTCTTCTAGTTATTTGAAAATTGGCTAGGAAGTTCCACAAGAACTTCTCTTTTCTCTTGTCTTTTGACAGGAATTCCTTTTGCCTCTTCATCAAATAGCCCTGGAAATGTTTTGAATTGGACAATTGCTTCTGCGCCAACACTTAACGCCTTTTCAAATATCGAATTATAGCAATATACAACTAAGTTTCCAGTAAATGGGTTTTCCCAAGGAGCCGCAATCACGCGATTCCTACCGTTGATACCCGTACCTATGTATTCAAATTTTTCACTTTTATATTTTTCATATTCTGCTTTAGTTCCAGGGAAGACTTCTATTTGCGCCATTCTTTTTTCAAGTTCATGGGCAAGCCGTTTTAATTCTTCAGCATGTTGTGTGCGCTGAGCTCTTCTTTCGCGAAATCCTTTAAAAAGTTCCATAATAGTGGGCTAAATTATACACCTGAAAGTCAAGAGACGCAATTTCCGCGGGCTAAATAATTAATTTGTGCCAGAGGTGGGGATCGAACCCACGACCGCAGGGATATGAATCCTGTGCTCTACCACTGAGCTACCCTGGCTTGTGCTACGCTTCACATATTTTATCAGTTGGACAGATTGAGGTCAAATTGGTATAATATCAGCTACGCGCGGGGTAGTGTAAGGTGCACGTGAGGCTCATAATCTCACAGTCTAGCTTCGATGCTAGCCCCGCAACATAGATTCTAATAGCCTCTCTGCTACAATATAACCACGTATGTCAGCTACTAATTCAAATCCCGAGATTGCGTATATTTTCGATGTAGATGGTGTTTTGACAAACTTAGTTGATAGAGAAGTTGTGGATGAGTCGTTAATAAACGAAATTATTAAGCTGCTTGAGAATAAAATTCCAGTTGGATTAATTACTGGAAGATCCATTCCGTGGGTAAGAAAGAATGTTTTAGATATTCTAATTGAAAAGATAAAACATAAAATGGATCTAAAGAGATTAATGGTTATTGGAGAAAAAGGCGGAACTTGGTTAGTTTTCGATAAACATGGTAATTCATCTTTTAGGAAGGCCAAATTTTATATATCAAAGAGGTTAGAAAGAAACATAAAAAGAGTTATTGAAAACAAATATTCTGACGTTGTTCAATTTGATGATTCAAAACGAACAATGATAACTGCTGAAATGAAATATGGATATGATCTTAATAGTTTTACAAAAAAACAGAAAGAAATGATTCAAGATTTTCAAAAAATTATTTTAGATACAAAGATCAAAAATTTAAGAGTTGAATCTACGTCAATTGCAGTTGATGTAGAAAGTATTTACTTTGCTAAGCCATTTTCTATAGAGAAATTTCTTGGATTTCTTAGAAAAAGAAAAATTTACCCTAAGAAATTTATTACATTTGGGGATAGTAAATCTGATTTTGAAATGGCTGATGAGCTTGAAAGAAGAGGAAAAAAAGTTGAAATGATTTATGTGGGTGATAGGGAAAAGCTTGGAGAGGTTGACAAGGATTATCCTGTCGAATATATCGGGGGATTTACAAAGGGAACACTTGAGTATCTGCAAAGGCAAAC
>JBBTVO010000015.1:0-31190 GCA_038063195.1 Patescibacteria group bacterium | reverse complement strand
TTGGTCTCTCAAGACTTGTCACACTCCGCTATCAAATGGACGATCTAAGACTATTGACCAATCCCGATCTTAGAATTCTAGAGCAATTCTGAAAAATATAAAATATTAAATAGTAAATATTAAAAATTCAAATTAAAGATCAAATATGAACAATACAAAACAAACCGAGTTTAAAAAAAGACTTTATTATTTTGTTTTACGGCTCATTAAGTTTATTGAAAATCTTAAAAAAACATCAACAAGTAGAATTATAGGAGATCAGCTTCTAAGAAGCGGAACTGGAATTTTAGGAACCTATATAGAAGGCTTATCTTCAAGTTCAAAAAAAGAATACATAAACTATTTTAATTATTCCTTAAAATCCGCAAATGAAAGTAAGGTTTGGGTCTCAATTCTCAGAGACACAGAGAATGGAGACAGAAAAGAAGCGGAATATTTACTTAAAGAACTTGAAGAGATTTCTAAAATCTTTGCATCAAGTATTTTAACTCTAAAAGGTAAAAGAAATATCTAATTTTTTATATGTTTATTTGCTATTTAATTTTTAATATTTAATATTATGAAAGCACCTTTATCTTGGTTAAAAGAATACGTTGATATAAAACTTACTCCTGAAAAGCTCGGAGAAAGACTTACCGAAGTGGGTCTTGGATGTGAAAAAATAGAGAAAACCAAAGATGACGTCATCTTCGATCTTGAAATAACTCCGAACCGGCCGGATTGCCTATCAATAATCGGAATAGCCCGGGAAATTGCCGCAATTGAAGAGGGAAAAATAAAACTTCCAAAAGTTTTGAAAAATATAGAAAATGTAAAACCTGCAAAAACTTTGCCGCTAAAAATTACTACCAGCTCTGAGATTAACCCGAGATTTACAGGAATAATAATTAACGGGATTAAAGTCGGAAAGTCTCCGACATGGCTTGTGGAAAAACTTGAGAAAGTAGGACAAAGGTCTATAAATAATATTGTGGATATTACAAATTATGTGATGCTTGAGATAGGAAATCCTATTCATGCGTTTGATTATGACAAGATAAAAGGTGCGACAATGAAAGTGCATCTTACGCACGGCGGAGAAAAATTTACAAGTGTCGATGGAATTTCTTATCATTTGCCAAAAAATGCAGTTGTAATATCAGACAATGAAAAAATAATTGATCTTTGCGGAATAAAAGGCGGAGAAAATTCAGGAACTTATGAAAACACAAAAACGATTTTCTTAAGAGTACCTATTGAGATTTCGAATTTAATAAGAAGAGCTTCACAGTCTCTTGGTCTTCGTTCAGAAGCCTCAAGTATTTTCGAGAGAGGAGTAAATGCAGGCGGAGCTGTTGAAGCTTTATCCCGAACTGTTGAGCTAATTCTTGAGATTGCCGGAGGAGAAATTGCAAGTCCGCTTTACGATATTAAAAAGGAAGATTTTAAGCCATGGAAAGTAAACTTAAACCTAGAAAGACTTAATAAAATTCTCGGAATAGAAATACCAGAACAAGAGGTAAAAAATCTTCTGGAAAGATTAAACTTGCTAAATAAAAAGGTTTCAAATAACAAACTTGAAGTAACTATACCAACTTACAGAAATGATCTTAAAATTGAAGAAGATATAATTGAAGAAGTAGCCCGCCTTTACGGGTATAATAATTTTCCAAAAACCTTACCTATAGGACAGATTCCTACAAATACCATTCCATATTTTAAAGATTATAAGCTTGAGGAAAAAATAAAAAATACCTTAAAAACCGGAGGTTTTTCTGAAATTTATACTTATAGCCTTGTTTCAGAAAGTGATCTGCAGGATTGTGAGATAAATCCCGACAGAGCTCTTCGCGTTGATAATCCTGTAAGCCGCGAATTTGAATACCTAAGACCCACACTTAAAATAAATTTGAGGAAAGCACTTCTTCAAAACGCATCAAATTTTGAGAAAGTGAATCTCTTTGAGATTGGCAAAGTTTATCTTGGAAAAAATCTTGATGAGGCAAAAGAAGAGTACAGGATTTCAGGAATTTCAAGCAATAAAACTTTTTACGAGGTGAAGGGAATTCTTGAAAGAATACTCGAGGACTTGGGAATAAAGGAAGATATTTCTGAATATATAAAAGTGATCGATGAGGGAGTATTTTTTGAAATTAATTATAATGAGCTTATTAAAAATACCAAACCAAAGAAAAAGTTTAAACCGGTAGCTAAATATCCCCCAATAACCGAAGACTTAACTTTAGTAATAAATGAAAACATCAAGGTGGGAAATATAATTGAAAATATAAAAATTCAAAGTAATTTAATAAAAGAAGTAGAGGTTATTGATAAATTTGAAGACAATGTGACTCTGCATATTGTTTATCAAAATGATAAAGGAAACCTTATGAAAGAAGATGCTGAAAAAATAAGAGTTAAAATTCTCAAATCCCTCAGTGAAAAATTTAAAATCAAACTGCAGGATTAGGGAATAGATATTATCGGAGTTGGTATCAGAGTTGGTGACGGTGTGGGCGTTGACGTTGGATTATTTTCCTCCTTTTTATCTTCTTTCTTAGAGTCAGATCCTGAATAATTGGAAGTTTCCGTCGGCGGATGATACTTATCATCTCCGGCAAACTGTCCGGAAAGCCACGCATTTATAGCATCCTGCCATCTATTTTTCCCATCAGTTGAGACGGGATCACTCTCCTGAAAAACTATATAATCTTTTGTATCATATTCACGGTTCTCAATTTCCCAAGGACTTGCAAGTTTTCCGTTATCATGTCTTGAAAGTTTTACTTTCTGATAAATGGGGCCCGGCCCCGTAGGCTCTGTTCCTTTGACAAAGTATTCTGAACGTCCTGGTTGCCCTCCGAAAGGCAATCCTCCTCCCAGACCGTCTATCTGAAGTGCTACGACACTATCAGGCTTTTGCGGTTGTTCGTCTTTTTTGTCTTTAAGAGCAAGCCTCATTATCCTATTCCATATTGGAGACGCACCCGTGACCCCTGAGGCTATTGCAGCATTCATCGCAGTATTATCATTATTTCCGACCCAAACTCCTACTGCAATTGAAGGAGTGTATCCTACTGTCCAATTATCTCTTTTTTGATCAGTCGTACCCGTCTTAACCGACACTGTTTTTCCTGAGACATTCAGCCACGAAGACGGACCGAAGATTATCGATCTAGCATTATTATCCAAAAGTATGTGTGAAATAAGAAACGCAACTCCTTCTGACAAAACTTTTTCTCCGTCTTTCTTTTTATGCTCAAATAGTTTGTGTCCCTTACTATCAGTGACCTTAAGAATTGCGACCGGATCATGCTTTACTCCTTTATTTGCAAATACAGAATATGCAGTCACTTCATCCAGAAGTGTTGTCTCGCGTCCTCCCAAGACAAGAGAAAGTCCTACGCTTCTTAGATTTTCCGCTGTAGGCTGCCAATTATTAATTCCCATCGAATAGCCTTTTTGCATAACGTCTTTTATCCCGACTTTTGCAAGCATCTTAACAGCCGGTACGTTGAGAGAATTTCCCAGCGCGAATCTTACCTGCATAGGACCTCTATATTTGCCGTCATAATTTACGGGTGTATATATAGGCAGTTTTGGATCATCAGTCGGAAAGTCTGTCTTAAGATCCATAAGAAGCGTTGAGGGCGTATATCCTTTTTCAAAAGCAGTGGCATAAATAATCGGCTTTAAGGACGAACCGGGCTGACGTCTGGCAAGAGCAGTATTGAAGTTTCCTTCTTTATCGGTATCAAAATAATCCCTTGAGCCTACCATAGAAAGAATTTCCCCAGTCTTTGGATCCATCACAACCGCAGCGCCGTTTCCCACTTTGTAGCCCTTGAGCTTATCTATCTCTTCTTTTACAATCTTCTCCGCTTCTTTTTCAATATCATAATCAAGAGTAGTTGTGACCTGAAGCCCTCCCTGATCAACTGCACTCTCGCCGAATTGTTTTGCCAGAAGCTGTTTTACATAAATGACGAAATGCGGAGCTTTGATGCTCTCATCCCTTTGTGTAAATTTTTTATTTTCGATTTCTTTAAGTGCCTGCTCGCTCTGGTCTTTTGTAATATATTTCTCTTCCGTCATTTGCTTTAAGACCGCTTCAGTTCTGCCAACATAATACTTATTGCCGGAATAAGGAGAATAAATACTTGGCGCCTGAGGAAGGCCGGCAAGAAAAGCACTTTCTGCAATATTTAAATCCTTCACATCTTTGCCAAAATAACTCTGAGATGCCGCCTCCACCCCTATATTTGCACCGCCATACGGCACATCATTGAGATACATCTCGAGTATCTGGTCTTTTGAATATTTTTGACTCACCTGAATCGAAAGCATAAGCTCTTTAATTTTGCGGGGAAGTGTCCTTTCGGATGAAAGAAGTACTGTCTTAACAAGCTGTTGAGTGATAGTAGATCCACCGGTAAGTCCGCGAAGAAGCACCACATCTCTTAAAACTCTGACATAACCCCATACGGAAAATCCCTGGTTTTTATAAAAATCTTTGTCCTCAATTGCGATCGTTGCGTTTCTTAAATTCTCCGGAATGTCACTTAGCTTTACGTAAGTTCTGTTTTCTTCCTGAAAAACAGAGTACAGAAGCTTACCGTTCCTGTCATAAATTCTTGTCGAGTTGCTAAGTTGGGCATCACTTAATTTTCCGGGAGTAGGCAAGTCGCGCCCATACCAAAGAAAAAGTACAATAGTTAAGATCACAAAGCCTATCAGGCCAATAAGTGCGTATTTCGAAAGCTTGCTGTAGAGAAAAATTTTGGAGCTATTTCCGTTTCGGATTCTTGTGCGCCGGCTTCCACGTCTTGCGTAATCAACCATACCCTGAATTATACCAAAAATAGCAATTAGTAACTAGCAACTAGCTATTAGTTTTATTGTATTTAAGAACACTTATTTAAACTTGGGTGTTTTCCCTAGATGGCGAAGCTAATCCACCTCCCAGGTGGACGAAGTTGTTATCAAAAACTAGTTGCCAGTGGCTAGTTGCCAGTGGCTAGTGATATACTTAAGCCATGGATAAGATTGAAGAATTATTGACCCGCGGCGTTGCAAATATTATTCCCGAAAAAGTTGCTTTAAAAAAGCTCCTTGAGTCCGGAAAGAAATTAAATATTTATCTTGGGATTGACCCAACTGCCACAAAAATTCATCTTGGTCACGCCGTACCTCTCCGGAAACTTGCGAAATTCTCAGAGCTTGGACATAATGTGACCTTTCTTATCGGGGACTTTACAGCGCTAATTGGAGACACCTCTGATAAAGAAAGTGAAAGACCGGTGCTGACATCCGAAGAAATAGAAGAAAATTTTAAAACTTACAAAAAACAGGCTGAGAAAATTTTGGATTTCTCGAAAATTAAGGTTCGGAATAACAGCGAATGGCTTTCGAATTTATCTTTTAAAGAAGTTGTAAAACTTGCTCAGGAGTTCTCGTTTGGTGACTTTGCAGGAAGAGAGCTTATTAAAAAAAGACTGATCGCCTCAAAACATGTAGGGCTTCATGAAGGTTTTTATCCTGCGATTCAGGGCTATGATAGCTATATGCTTGATACCGATATCCAAATCGGCGGAACCGATCAGACATTCAACATGCAAGCGGGAAGAGTTCTTCAGAAGAACAGAAGGAATAAGGAGTCATATGTTCTTGCCACCGAATTCTTGCAAGGTTCGGACGGACGAAAGATGAGCAAGACTTGGAATAACGCAATTTGGCTTGATGACGATCCAAATGATATGTACAGAAAAATAATGGCCATAAATGATGATCTGATAATTCAATATTTTACGCTTGCGACTGATTTACCCATGTCAGCTATTAAAAACATCGAAGAGGAATTAAAAAAAACTAATCCTTTAAATTCCAAAAAAGAACTGGCAAGACAAATAGTGAAAGAGCTTCACGGCGAAAAAGAATCAGAAGACGCTGGAAATAATTTTACAAAGACGCCGAGCGATATAAGAATTTTTAAAGTTGCGGGAACAGAGACGATAATCGATATTCTTATCAAAACTGAACTAGCAGCGAGTAAATCTGAGGCAAAAAGGCTGGTTGAGCAGAGAGGAGTCTCATTGGACGGAAGAATAATCAACAATTTGGACGAAAATATTGAGATTAGAAATGAAATGACTTTAAAAGTCGGAAAACATAAATTTGTTAAAATAAAACCTTCTTGAGAATTTATGATAAAATATATTTAGTTGACCAGGATAGGGTCAAGATAACCTACGAGGTTGGTAGCCTTGTAACCTCGTAGGTCAATGAATTATGGAAATCTTTAGAAAGCATCAGTGGTTTTGGAAAACTATAGTCGGCGTTGCTACTATAGCGCTTGTTGCGTCATCAATTCTTCCATACTTTTTCCTTTAGCAATATCTATGGATCTGAATACGCCAATTGAGAAAATCGGCGGAATTTATAAAAAATACGCCTCACGTCTTGAAAAGCTTGGAATAATTACGCTTAATGATTTTCTTTATCATGTCCCATTCCGCTATGAAGACTATTCACTTATTTCAAAAATTTCGCAAGTTCAGGTGGGTGAGGTTGTCACCGTGCAGGGTGAAATTGTAGAAATAAAAAATGATTATATAAGACGCTTCAGAACTCTTCAGAAAGCAAAAGTAAAAGATAAAACCGGAGAAATAGACATTATCTGGTTTAATCAGCCATATATACCAAAAATGCTAAAGATTGGGGATGTGATATCTCTTTCTGGGAAGATAAAGATTAATCTTGGTAAGAAAATTATGGAATCGCCTGACTATGAAATTTTAAATGGAGAAACCATTCACACGGGAAGATTAGTTCCGGTTTATCCCGAGACGAGAGGAGTTTCCTCGAAATGGCTAAGACGTCAGGTTTATAAGATCTTAAACGATAATAAAAATAATCTTACTGAATATATACCACAGGAAATTTTAAAAAAGGAAAACCTTTTGGGCTTTTCTGATGCGATAAGAGAGATTCACTTTCCTGATACTTTTGAGAATGAGAAAAAAGCGCGGGAAAGGCTTTCATTTGACGAATTGTTCCTTATGCAAATTCACGGACTTACTAAGAGGAAGGACTGGGCGGAAAAAACTGCCTCCAATGTTTTTGAAATAGAAAAACATAAAGACGAAATTGAAAATTTGCTGGTAAGTCTGCCTTTTGAGCTAACAAATGCCCAAAAGAGAGCGCTTGAAGAAATATTAAAGGATTTAAAATCAGACAAACCGATGAATAGGCTTCTTGAGGGAGACGTGGGAAGCGGAAAAACTGTCGTTGCTGCAATTGCAATGTATATTTCACATCTCAATGGCTATCAGTCGGTCATTATGGCTCCTACTGAAATTCTGGCTAATCAGCATTTTCAAACTATTCATAAGCTATTATCAAAGTTTAAAATCAAAATTGCAATTGCAACTTCAGGCAGAAAATTAAATCTCGATAAATTTAATATCCTAATAGGGACTCATGCGATACTTTCTGAAAAAATTAATTTTAACAATCTTGGCTTAGTCGTAATAGATGAACAGCAAAGGTTTGGGGTAAAACAAAGGTCTATTATTAGAGGCAGAGGAAAGAGCCCGCATCTTCTTACAATGACTGCAACTCCCATCCCAAGAACTGTCGCTCTGACTCTTTATGGAGATCTGGACGTCTCATTCCTTGATGAAATGCCTCTCGGAAGAAAAACAGTTAAGACATGGCTTACGCCTGAGAAAAAAAGGACGGGCGCTTATAACTGGATAGAAAAAGAAATAAAAGAAAATAAAACTCAGGCGTTTATAATTTGTCCGTTTATAGAGGAGTCGGAAACCATGACGACAGTCAAAGCCGCGGCAAAAGAATTTGAAAGACTTAAGCAGGATACTTTTCCAAAATTAAAACTCGCACTTCTTCACGGTAAATTGAAGAGTAAGGAGAAAGAAAAAATTCTGGCAGATTTTAAAAATAGGAAATACGATATTCTCGTCGCAACTCCGGTGGTAGAAGTAGGAATTGATATTCCAAATGCGACAATCATGCTTATTGAAGCGTCTGAAAGATTTGGGCTATCTCAGCTCCATCAACTGCGGGGGAGAGTAGGACGAAATGACATGCAGTCATATTGTCTTCTGTTTACAGACAGCAAGAATGCAAGAACACTTCAGAGGCTCCGCGGAATGGAAAAAATCTACATCGGAGCAGAACTCGCAGAATTAGACTTGAAACTTCGAGGTCCGGGAGAAATTTACGGAACTTCACAACACGGAGTAAAAAGCCTTAGAATAGCTTCCTTTTCTGATTTTTCCCTTATAGAAAAAGCCAGAAAACAAGCGGAAGATATATTCCCAAGACTAAAAGACTACCCAAAACTATTGGAAAAAGTGAATGAAAAAAACCTCTCCCACATCTCTCCGGATTGATAAACCAATCCTCGTCTGCTAAAATTCATTTTCAATGACACACGAAGGACTCCAAGGAGATTTTAGACATCTTTCCGACGAATTTGAAGACGGAGACTTTAAGGAATTTTTGCCATTCTCTGATCTGAATAGATGGGTTGAAGAAAATGAATTCCTTTCCAAAGCTGCAAGGGGAGTAAAAATTTGGGGAAGGCTTGGAAATATAAGAGCTTTAAGCTTCTTATCCTACGTAGGCCCTGATCCGGAAAAACTATACTTTACTGGCTACAGCCACGACCGACTCGACCATTCTCTTGTTGTGGCAATGACAGCTGAAGAAATAGGAAAGAGAAATAATTTAGATGAGGTTTCGTTAAAATACTTAGTTGTATCTGGACTTTTGCATGATAGTGCAATGCCTGCGTTAGGTGATGCAGCGAAATCTGTAGATCCTGAAAATCTTAACGAAGAAGATCATTGGCTTGAAGCAGTTGATGATGAAGGACTTGGATTTCTTGAAAAAGAGGGCTTGGAGATCAGCATAATTGCAGATATTATTAAAAACAGAGGACTAAAAGGTAAGATTATCGATAAATCCGATAGAATCGTTTACACAATGAAAGACCTTGCAAATGTTATTGGTCTGCCATCAAGTAAAATAAATGTGAGTCCATATCTCATTGAAATAAGATATCCACTTTCTCACCACACTGATATCGGAAATATTTATAAGGACGTTATTATCGACCCTAAGAAAGATGAAATTTTCTTTTCAGATCCAAACCGGCTCGGAGTTTTTCTTCTTTTAAGAGCGTTGATGCATAAAAATTTATACATGGAACCAACAAGTCAGGGGAGAGATTTATTTATTGCAAGCCTTATCAAGCCTCTTTATTCAATCGATGGGAGCAAGCCGTTTAGTCCGCAAACATTAAGAAAAATGACAGATATGGACGCTCTAGGTGTTCTTGCTGTAAATTATAAATTTCCTCGTTTATCTGGAGATTGGCTTTATACAAACCTTACCAACTGGCACCCTAGATACGCAAGATGTGAGTCTCGTCAAGAAGCAGAGGAGAAAGCTAAGGAAATCGGAGAGCATTCGCTCATTCTCGGAATCAAAGAATGTAGAGGATTTGAAACCGGGAAAGAATATCTAACCGTACACAGAAATCAAGTTGTTCCGTTTTGGGAAGCAGATCCTGGAATGTCTCATCAAATTGACGGAATTGAAAATGATACAAAAGGAGTTTTTGTTTATTATACAGATATCAACGGAGATGCTCCAATTAATGAACTTTTACGAACAGTTTATCCTGTCTAATATTGCTAATATCCTCAAAATGAAGTAAAATACGAGGATGCCGCAGGAACCAAAGAAAAGACATTCAAGGCAGCGTCAGGGAAAAAGAAGACACGCGATATCGCTTGGTATATCCCTTGGAGTAACTTGCGCAAATTGCGGGACATTAAATATGCCTCACACGGTTTGTAAGAAATGCGGACAATACAATGGCAGGCAGGTTGTGACAATTTCAAAAAAGGAAGATAAAAAAGATGAAGAATCCGCTAGACCCCAGGCATAAGAAAAGACAAAAGACAGTTGAGGATCTTTTCAAAAACAGTTTCCTCAAACAATCTCTCTCAAGAGAAACCAAGGAAATAATACCATTTCTTGATAAAATAGATGATGACATCAAGAAAGCGGCTCCTGAATTTCCCATTGATAAGATAAATAGGATAGACCTGGCAATTCTGCGACTTGCCGTATTTGAACTTATGATTGTAAAAAAGGAACCTCCGAAGGTAATTGTAGATGAAGCAATAGAACTTGCTAAGGAATATGGAGGAGACAAAAGCCCGGGTTTTGTAAACGGAGCGCTTGGAAATATAATAAAAAATTTATGATAAAATTACCAATCTTTAAAAATAAAAAACTTTTTGAGCAGGCCTTTGTACACAGGTCATACCTAAATGAAATCAAGGAACACTTAGACTCTAATGAAAGACTTGAGTTCCTGGGTGACAGTGTGCTCTCATTTATAGTTTCTAAATATCTGTATGCTACTTATCCCAGCTTTAACGAGGGCATTCTGACCAACCTGCGCGCGATGCTCGTCAATACCCGCACGCTGGCGGATGTAGCAAGGGAGCTCGAGTTTGGAAAGCTTCTGAAGCTCTCAAAAGGAGAAGAAGAGTCAAAGGGCAGAGAGAATAGCAGCCTTCTTGCGGACTGCTTCGAGGCATTTGTCGGAGCTTTGTTTGTGGATCAGGGGGTAGATGTGGTTAGTGAATTTATACTTGAAGTCCTTCTGCCGAGAGCCGAAATATTTTTGGAGAGAAAGGCACTCAAAGATTCCAAAAGTATTCTTCAGGAATCTATTCAGGCAAAAAAACAAGTTTCTCCAATTTATAAAGTCCTTGAAGAAGAAGGTCCGCCTCATAAGAGAACATTCACGGTAGGTGCATATCTTGATGATGTTCTGCTTGGAACCGGATCCGGCAGGTCAAAACAGGATGCCGAGAAAAATGCAGCTACTCAGGCTTTGGCAAAATTAAGTAAATCTTGAGAAATTAGCATAAAACTGGTAAAATTACATTTATGTCAGTAGTTATAAGGCTCACTAAAACAGGAAAAAGAGGCGAAAGCAAGTATAGAATTGTTGTAAAGGAAAGACGAAGCAAGCGTGACGGCAAATTCATAGAGCTTCTCGGAGAGTTTGAAAAAAGAGAAAAGGGAAGTTCTAAGAAGATAAATATGGAAAGGTATAAATACTGGGTTTCCGTCGGGGCCAAACCAACTCCCACGGTAGCCGGTATTATAAAATAATGAAAGACGCCCTCTCTTATATACTCGCTTCGATAGCTGATAATAAAGAGAAAATCCAAATTGCAGAAGAAACAGAAGGGGATTTTATTAATTATAAAATTACAGTTGATAAAGAAGACATGGGGAGAGTTATTGGTAAAAACGGCAAGATAATAAGAGCCATAAGAAATGTTATGAAAATCCCCGCGATAAAACAGAATAAGAAAATAAATATTCTCCTTGAAGAAAACCTCAGCTAGAATTGGTACAATAGGCAAATGACAATATCAGTACTCACTCTTTTTCCCGAGATGTTCGAAGGTCCCTTCTCACACTCAATAATAAAAAATGCGATAAGCAAGAATCTTATCAAGCTTGATTTCATAAATATTAGAGACTTTGGAATTGGAAAACACAAGACTGTCGATGACAGACCATATGGAGGAGGAAGGGGTATGATGATAAGAGTTGATGTTCTCCTTAATGCTTTGGAGTTTGCGAAAAATAAATTTCCTAAAAAAAGTAAAATTAAACAGAAAATAGTACTTCTTGATCCAACAGGCACAACTTATAATCAAAAAGTGGCTAGGGAATTTTCTTCCTTGGATCACCTGATATTAATCTGCGGGCATTACGAGGGATTTGACGCAAGAATCAAGAAGTTCATAGATGAGGAAATTTCAATAGGGGATTTCGTGCTGACTGGAGGAGAAATACCCGCTATGGCAATTGTAGATAGTGTCGCAAGGCTCAAGCAAGGGGTACTGCCTGTTAACGCAGCTGATATTGAATCTTTCTCAGCGGATGCGGGAAATTCCGTATTTCTTGAGTATCCTCAATACACAAGGCCTGAGAAATTCAAGAACCTAAAAGTTCCTGAGGTTTTACTTTCCGGAAATCACGGGGAAATTAAAACATGGAGAAGAAATCAATCAATAAGAATTACTAAAAAGAAAAGGCCGGATCTCCTAAAATCTAAAACGGTGAGGTAGAAGACGAAATACTTGCTGACGGGTCTATAACTACACTGATAAACGAAGTTCTCCATGTAGATAGGGTGCTTATCAGGTCATTATCTATTTGATTTAAAGCTGTAAGAGCTATATTTTCGGAATTATTATTAGGGGGTATTGAGGATTTATAGTAAAACACCATATCTATAGAAGTACTGCCTGAGGATTTTTTAATACCGGTTATTTGGGATAATGGTACAGTTTCTGAAAGATACTTAAGAAGGGAGACAACTTGTGCCTGACTCGCATCGACTTCAAGTGTTAATTTTATATTCGGATATCCTGCTTCCGATGTTTCCGAATCAGAAAGAGCACCTACCCCAAAGTCATAATCCTTAAGCGATGCTCCGGACTTACTCGAAGCAAGTGAAATTGCATTTAGTATTCCTTCAAAATCTTTACCTTCAGGCAAGGCGTTTGAAACAACTCCCAGATCCTCATCAAGAACGCTATCGTCGGTATTTTGCAAAATATTGCTGTTGTTCTTCAGAACTTTAAGCTTTTCTTCTTCAGCTTTGCGTTCTTGTCCTATTACTGATACCTCTGATATTTTAGGAATCGTAAAAAATACAAAAATAAGTAGGCAG
This sequence comes from Patescibacteria group bacterium, assembly GCA_038063195.1. Classification (GTDB taxonomy): domain Bacteria; phylum Patescibacteriota; class Microgenomatia; order Levybacterales; family UBA12049; genus JBBTVO01. The sequence continues at coordinate 18,409 of JBBTVO010000015.1, read as the reverse complement.
ACAGCAATAATACCGAGATATATTATATGCTCTTTATATTTTTTATAAAGTATATTAAGAGTTGCAATATCAATACTGCTGTTATTTTTCATATCCTCTCTCCGCTCACTGATATCGTATAATCTCCCAGCCCGCTTGAAGAAATCCCTGAAATATTCAGATTTCCTATTATTTTTCCGCTTTTTACCATACCAAGTAAATTATTCAAGAGCTCATTCAGGTAGAGGAGAGAACCGGAATTAGCTACCAGTTCTACTTTATTATCATTGACACCAAGGCTTACCAAAGACACATTTTCAGGAATAATATCATTAATTTCAGAAACCAAACTATCATATCTTGGACGCTCACTGATAATGTTCTTAATATCTTTTATTTTCCTGCCGACCAGAATAATCTTTGCTTCTTTTGTGCGCGAAGCGGCAAGACTTGCCCGAAGTGCAGACTGCTGTTTTCGTATCTCAGATGGAGAAATGCTTTGAATTATAAGAAAAAGTATTACAGAAGATATGCCTACGATACAAACAGAGGCAATAGCAATAAGCCTAAATATGCGCACAGATCTGCTTTGATTTATCAGTTCGGCCTGATTAGTGGAAATTAAATTAATATCACTCTTCATATTCTCTCATCGCAAGACCGACCGCGATTGTATAATCAGGTCCGTTATCAAGAATTGCTTTGGGAAGAGCATTCTGGTCAACAAGTATATTCCATGGATTTGCTACAACTGTCTCTATATTTGTGTTTTGAGTGAAATGGGCGCCGATTCCGGGAAGCTTTGCCGTACCTCCCGTAAGAAGAATTTGTCTTATTGGTTTATCATTTTTATATCTATCAGTATAAAACGCGAGAGCTTTCTTAAGCTCGGCCATTATGGAATTTAAGATTGGCTCTGCAGCTTTCCCGACTTTTTGACCAAATGCCTGATTTGAGACTCCATATGTTTTTTTATATTCTTCTGCTTGTTCTGGAGTAAGTCCGAAATCAGTAATAATGGCTCTGCTTATAGCAAGCCCTCCTGTAGGAATTGAATATGTAAAAATAATTATTCCATCACGTATTAGAGCAATTGATGTATTTACAGCACCTATGTTGATAATTACACTTGGAGGAAAATCGGGAGACGTCACAAGCGCTCTGACAATTGACAATATCTCCGTCTCAAGAATTTTTATTGAAAGGCCGGCCATTGCTGTAATTTTTTGATATTTTTTTATGAGAAGAGTCGGGGCACCCACCATCAGAACCTGCATTTTTTCGCTTACATTTTCTTTTGCAGGTTTTTTTAAAATACTCCAGGCGAGTGTTACTGTCGAGAGGGGAACAGGTATATGTTGCTCTGCCTCCCAATAGATTGCCGAAGATAATTCCCTATCTGAAAGATTGGGCATTTCAATAACTTTGGTATAGACATGGTTCTCGGGAAGGGCAATATTAACTGATTTTGATGTTATCTTGGCATCGCTTATCGTTTTGGTAACTGCCCTTGCCATATCTTCTTCATCAAGCGGGGACTCAGACATCATACCTTTCTGAGTAGAAGGTGAGGTAATAGATGCATTGACGGCAAAACCGTTTTTAGCACGTGAAAGCCACACAGCCTTGATAGTAGTCAGGCCTATATCAAGCCCGAAAGATTTGTTGTTCATTTATCTGGGTGAGAAAATACCGTAAGTAACGTATTCTATAGGCAGGTAGGAGAATCCCTGAAAAACATTAAGCTTTCTCTGAATAGTAGTATCCGCCGCTTTTCCTGTAGCGGTTATCATCGACCCCTGTGAAGGAAAAGCCGGTGCACCCGCGCCTACACTTTCTACAGCTATAAACGCATTCTTGTATATGGGTATGATTCTGGCAATAAGCCCTGTGTTGGGGTTTAAGTTATAAGAGTAAGAAAAGGTTCTACCTCCTATTGAATAACTGCCTGATGATGGATTGGTGAAGTTATTACCTGCAGCTCCGGTACTCCTTGCGCTACATGGATCAAGTGCAAATCTTTGGGATTTTGGATCGCCTGATGATCCTTTTATAAGTAAAACTTCCAATGCTGCTTGTTCGGGACAGTGAGCAGTATCTCCCCAATAGATAGTCATGCTAGTACCAGACCATGGACCGGGAGTTGTGTAATTTGGTGTCCCATCGCTGTTATGTGGTACAAGCCATAAATCAGCGCCTTCGTCCTGAGGAACTATGCTTCCGCCATTCAGAAGCACTATAGTCTGCCCTGAAAGCGAGTCTACTGTCGATGTGAAGCTTGCATTATTTCCATAGCTAATAGCAGATGTAACCCCCTGGTTGGTTTGGATAGCCTGAGCAACTCCTGCTTCGGCCGCGGCCAGGGCCTGCGCGGAATTTGCCTCCTCAGTTGTAGTCCTTACATTCGTGATACTTCTTGAGACTACTGAAAGCCCGATAGTCAAAGCCACGACCATAACTAAGACTACTATAAGAAGCGTCTGGCCTTTCTGATAAAACTCCGAGGAATTGCCCATATTTTTAGATTAGCAAGTGCGGATACAAGAGTCAACCCCATTAGATGTTTACTATCTAACGGGGTCAACCCCAAAAGACTCAATAATTTCTCGCAGTTACAGAGGTCTGGAATTGAATATTATTGGCCTGATTTTCTGAAAGAAGACTTGTAGTCCTATTTGATAGCTCAAATTGAATAGTCACGGTAGGAGGGGAGACAATGCTATTCTGCTGACACGTTATCGTACAATTGTTTATCCGGACACTTGTTGTATCTAAAAGATCTACCCTCTTATTGGGATCCAATGTGCCGCTATATGACGCGACTCCGGCATTTGCCAGTCCGTCACGGATACAAGAAAGTATTGTTTGCCCACCGTCAAAAGCAGTAATTCTTATGTAGTTGTAGGAGGAAGGAGTGGGCGTCGGAGTAAGAGCGGGAACGATTGCGGGCAAACAATTATCCGTGAAATTTACTCCATCAGCACTCACTCCGTCAAAAGACTGTGAGTACCTTATCATCTTTCCCATCTGTTCAAGCGCGTAATTGCCGTTCCTTCTTACATTTTCGATGGAATTAACCTTATTGGTCCCGCGAAGTGATGAAAAGAGGATGGATATCAAAATTGAACCTACCACAAGAAGAACCATCATAACTACCAGAAGCTCTATAAGAGTAAATCCCTTACTAGCTTTTAGCGTATAGCGTATAGCGTGTAGTTTGTGTTTGAATTTTTCCTTAATTCTTAATTCGTAATTCATAATTCTAGTTTTTATGGGCTTGAATTGATAAAAGGCTTGAACATACAAGACACCACCTCAGTTTTATGGCAGTATGGATTTGCTGAATCGGTACATTTCGTATCAGCCCATCTTACAGTCGATGTAACCCTTCCGTTGTTTGGAACAGCAGGCGTAGGCGATATGCAGGCATTTAATTCTACTTTTATTTCTCTTACTAAATTAGTATTACTACCCGCATTTGGAATGCATGGTCCAGCTTTCAATTGGGGAGTAGGATTAATCTGAGGAAGACAATAGCCAGCTGCCGCGCTGTAAGTTGTAAAAGTTACCCAATCGCTTTGAGATAAATCCCGGAATAAATCGACCCCACCTTGAGCAAGCTGTGTTGCCTGATTTTGGTTTACTCCAAACTTTTCATTATTCAGAGCATTAATTATTGAAACAACTATAGCTGATACTATAACTATTGCAACACTGAGTGCCACCGCTACCTCAACAATTGTCTGGCCTTTCTGATTAATTGCTTTTAAGACATTCATAAGCTACTTTATGTTACCTGACGAATCCACCGCAACGGTTCTGCTCTCATTGAATAAATTATTTATACCAAAAGACATAGCTTTTCCTCCTCTAATGCCTCCCTTTAGAACAGGGAAGAAAACAGAAGAAAATAAAGGATTCGCGGAAACAGTTATATTCGGAATAGCTACCGAAGTAATGCGGACACTAGTCACTCCACAGCTCACAATGAGTTGATAATCAACGTCTGTAGCCGGAGGAATGCATGAGGGTATACCTCCACAAATTCTAACCTCATAACCTTCTAGTGTATTGTTCCCGCAGGACGTCGGCTTGACTTGTGAATACGCTCTTGATTTGGCAAGATTAAGCGTTACAGAAAGTCCCCCTGCCGCGGCGTTGAGAGTCTGCGCCCTTGAATATGAGGAAAAAGCGGCAATTCCTACTACAGATAATATTGCAAGAACGGAGATGACTATAATTAACTCGATAAGCGTAAATCCAGCAATACACCTTCGAAGCTGGTGCTGGGTAAATCCTTTACTGCGGACAATTTTCTCATCGATCATGGATTGGAAAGTCTGTATATATCTCTTGATCCACATTCAGTTCCGGAAATTATATTTGGATCATTGTCATTTGTATTTTCAAGACAGGCATAGAGGTAGTAGGTATTATTGTTTCCCGATAAACCTGCAGTGTAAATGTAATTCCCTGCGCTATTTGGTGTAGTTCCATATGGCGCGTATGTAGATCCATTAGGACTTGAATCGCATGGAACTTTTTGCATATAAGCCGCTGTAATAAATGGACCCGAGGTAGGACAACTAGTCGAATATATTCCGGGAGAAGCTAGGGGATAATTTCCGACATCAGCTCTATATAGCTCAAGGGCTGATTGAATTTGCCTGAGATCTGACTTTCTCTGGGCATCACGGGCTCTTTGTCTTACTCCTACGAAATTTGCCATAAGAATTGCTGATAGAACACCAATTATCACAATAACTATCAATAGCTCAATGAGGGTGAAGCCTTTTCCCAATCTATTCTTAATTCTTAATTCATAATTCATAATTCATAATTTTTGGTACTAGATATATAGTACATGATTCAAGTCTTACGGGCTAGTATTTGGACTTGATACTCCATAATTACACGTTCCTCCGCAATTAGCTGTGCCAGCATTTGCACAAACAGCGCCACTACTATAACATGCCTGAGGATCTTTACCACCTCTTTCAAGCGATGTATAAAGCCAATATGATTGCCCTATAGAATTAGAATAATATACATAATACCTCGAGGAGGATGGATCCGAAGGTATTGCTGTCTTATAGGCAGTCCAAGTTGTGCCCCAATTAACGTCTGTACCAGCAGGACTTATTTTATAATCTGCAGAACTACCGGGATATCTACCATTATCATTGAGATATGCTTCAAGAGTCTTTTGTATTTGCGCAAGGTCGGATTTTCTTCTCGCGTCATTTGCCTTCCGAATCTGTTCAACGGGATTTGTGAGATTAATGAGCACTACAGCCATAATAGACAATACCGCAATTACCAATATAAGCTCAACCAAAGTAAATCCTTTACTACTTTTTAACATATAGCGTATAGCGATTAGCTTGTATTTGAGTCCTTCCTTAATTCTTAATTCATGATTCATAATTCTTATTTTTATCACGGTCTTGTATTTGAGCTTGACACACCGTAATTGCAAACCTCAGAATTTAAATGATTAAACCATTGACCATTAGCTGCGCATACCCACTGATCAACTGTATCACCAGCTGATTCGTCACTCCCTGTCGTGTGCAAACAGGTACATCCATCGACCTGAGAAGCAGCAGGACAGCAGTTCTGCTTATCTCTATATCCTCTCTCTAGATGCGCATATAGATAATAAATTTGTCCATCGCTTGATACTGAATATGTGTACTTATTGGATGAAACCGGATCTTTTGGAATCTTTGTCTCGTATGCAGTCCACGTTGTCCCCCAGCCTACACAATCGGTTGCATTACCAGAAATATCTAATGCTGCCGCTATTCTATATGCTCTGGGTGGACCAGGCTCTCCCAAGGCGATACAAGACCCTTGCGCCCAAAATCCATCTCTACCTGTTGAATAGGGATATCGGCCTTTATCGCTGTAATAATTTTCGAGAACTTTTTGGAGTTGAGCAAGGTCGGATTTTCTTCTTGCATCATTTGCCTTTTGAAATTGCGCACTGGGATTTATCATAGTTATGATCACTACAGCCAGAATAGACAGCACTGCAATTACTACAAGAAGTTCAATGAGAGTGAACCCAACACTATTTTTAGTATCGAGTTTCCGAAAAACAAACTTATTAATGCCCCGAAAACCAAAAAAGGCCCGAACGGAATCGTACCTCCCGATAGCTTCTTTTTCCGCCATATAATTAGTATGAGACCAATTACCGCGCCTGTCAAGAAAGCTACATACAGGGCTATGAGTATCTGGGGAAACCCCAGGAAAAGTCCCATGAGAAACGATAGCTTCACATCTCCAAATCCCATTCCCTTTCCGCGGGTTATGATGTGAAGAAACAAAAAGAAAGTACAGGTTATAAAACCGGAGAAAAGATAATTCAATAATATATTGCCTGATTGCTGCATTGCTAAATTGCTGGAACCCAAAATGATAAATGATAGATGGTAGATGATAGAAAGCGCTATGGCAGGGTAGAGCACTGCGTCTGGAATAATACCGTATTTGATATCTGCGAAGAAAACAACTATCAGAGAACAGATGATGAGAAGATAGTAAAGATAATCAATTGCTCCATTGCTAAATTGTTCTATTGTTGAAATACTGAGCAAGCCGTAGTCCGTAGTCTGTAGACCGTATGCGTATACGGCAATAAACATTATTCCCGTAACAAATTCGACCAGAAGATAATAAAAGGAAATAGAGGATTTACAATCTCTGCATTTTCCCCCGAGCAAAACAAAAGAAAGCAGGGGAATCATATCATACCACCTGAGAGTTTTCTTGCATCTGTCACAATATGATCTTCCGCCAAAAGGTGACTCATCGTGAGGCAGTCTGTCTATTAGGACATTAAGAAAGCTTCCGATGCATACGCCCAGAACAAAAAGAAGCAAAGCAAATAACACCATAATTAAAACATATCACAAACTCACACTTGACAAGGTCCGACCTTGTAAAATTATAATAGAACATGCCTTCCAGGAATTCCATAAAGCTTTATGTAGAAAATAGTTTTTATCATATCTATAATCGTGGCATTGACAAAAAAAATATATTTATCGATGAAAAAGATTATGCTGTTTTCCTAGGTTTGCTAAAAAGATATTTAGTGCCTCCTCCAAAAGAGGAAGCAGTTGAGGAAAATAAGAAAAACAAGGTCGGACCTCGTAATCCTCGCTACAGAACCGATTTACACGAGAAAATCCAGCTTGTAAGTTATTGTCTAATGCCGAACCATTTTCACTTAATGATTAAGCAAGCTACAAAAGAGGCAATTACGGATATTATGAGAGCACTCTCAAATAGCTACGTTATCTACTTTAATAAAAAATATAAAAGAACCGGTCCGCTTTTTACAGGAAAATATAAAGCCGTGCTTATAGAAGGGGAATCTTACCTACTGCATCTTACGCGCTATATTCATGTAAATCCTTTAGATTTAGGTTATACAAGGTCCGACCTTGTTAAGTATCCATATTCAAGCTATAGCAGGTATTTAGGAAGGAAGAAGGTGGATTGGCTTTTTCCCGAAGAGATTCTTTCCTTTTTTAAAACTGCTCAGAAACAGAACCCGAAAGATCTACTATCTTATCAAAGCTTCGTGGAAGATTATCTGGAAAATTCTGAGGAAGTACTTAGGGAGCTAACTATTGACTAGTTTTCCGTGTCTACGAGCGCCTGCGAGGTCCGACCTCGTAAGAAGAAGAAGAGTAAAGAAGCTCTAGGATGTCAGGTTTTTATGGACAGGCTTCAGTAGCTAGGGGAGCTGCTGCTGGTTTGTAGCAGGATTTATTCTGTGTCTGTACAACGTAGCAAACTTGTGCACCACCGGTACATGCTGTTCCGCCGATAGTATTTGCAACAGTTGATTTAGAAATTGCTCCTTTTGATTGGATTTGACCTGAAACAGCCACATCAGTTACTCCTGCTGTAGTAATTGTAGTATAGCCATATGCTGCTCCATAGCCAGTTGGCGGAACTGGTACAACTTTAAGCTCTCCAGATGTCACTAATGTTCCAGGAGCTGCTGGTGTTTCTAATGTTCCAATAGAAGCGCTGTTTTGAACCATATATCGCTGGTTTGCCCCATAAATCTCGCGAACGTCTTGCAGAACTTTTGTATCGCTTGCAGCTTTTATTTTATCTCCCGGATCAAGCAAGGCAATAAGAACTGTTGCCAAAACACCCAAAATTGCAATAACTATGAGAAGTTCGATGAGGGTGAATCCCGCACCACTTCTTCGAAGCTGGTGCTGGATAAAACCTTTTGCCGAAGAAAACTTACTGAGCAGTCTTTTCATGTATGAATTAATTAAGACAAAAATAAAAGGGGATGTCAAGAGGGGGAAATAGCTTCAGGAAAGCAATTAGCCACTAGCAACTAGCGATTAGAATTTAATTCTCACCAAACTAATTTTCTAGTGGCTAGTCGCTAACTACTAGTTGCTGTCTTATTTTATTGCTGAGATCAGACTGTAAATTGGAGTTATTACTGCCACCAGAAGGAATGCAACACCAAGTCCCAGGATTATCATTATAAATGGTTCAAGAGCAGTAGTAAGAGTCTTTACCGCCTGATCTGTTTCATCTTCAAAGTATTCAGACGCTTTCATCAGGGTCTCATCAAGTTTTCCGGTCTGTTCGCCGATTTTCACGAGCTGGACAAGAATAGGCGGGAATAGTGCATACGAAGATATAGAATCTCCTATGGTCACGCCATTCTCCACTTTCTTTGCGATATCAACCACAGCATTCCTGTAATGAATATTTCCCAGCGTATCTGAAGTCTGCACAAGCGAGTCCACAACCAAAGTACCGCTTCCTATAAGAAGACTTAGAGTTCTTGAAAACTCTGTAAGAATTAATTTCTTGAGCAACGGTCCAAAAACAGGAATTTTAAGAAGGAGGTTGTCCATAATAAGCTTTCCCGGCTCTGTCTTATGCCAGCGCCTGAAAAGAAATATTCCCAAAATAAGTCCTACGATTATAAAAGGCCAGAAAGTTACCGTAAATTGAGAAAGACCTATTACAATCTTTGTGGTAAATGGAAGCTCGACATCCAGGCTCTCATAAAGGCCTGAAAGCTGCGGAATAACTACGGTCATCATTACGAAAACAACAAATATCATAAGAGCTATGACTATTGCGGGATATGTAAGAGCGGCTTTTATTGTATTCCTGAGCTTGGCCTGTTTTTCCAAATTATCTGCCATCCGCGCAAGCGCTGTATCCAAAAGCCCGGAAGCCTCTGCGGATCTGATAATTGAGACATAAATTGGAGAGAAAATCTCAGGATATTTGGCTATCGCGCTTGAAAAATTTTTCCCTTCCTCAATGTCTGAAACAATGCTATCTATGATCTCGTACATGGCTTTGCCTACCATCTGTTCTTTGAGAATCTCAAGCGATTTAATAAGAGTAAGTCCCGAAGAAAGCATGGAGGAAAGCTGTCTTGTGAATAAGACCAAATCTCCTTTTTTTACTTTTCCGAAAAAAGGGATAAAGGCAGATATGTCATTTCTCCTGTCTTCCGTAACACTTACCGGAACGAGCTCTTTATTGCGGAGGTAATTTACTGCCTCTGCGGTATCCTTGGCCTCTACAAGACCTCTTACAATCTTACTGTCTTTGGTAACTGCCTTATATCTTAATTTCATATCAGCCAACCAGTCTAAGGAGCTCTTCTTGTCTTAGGGCATAACTGCGGGCGGTTTCAAGGCTTATGGCACCTGAGAGGACAAGAGAAGAAAGGGACTGCTCAAGAGGAATCATCCCCACATCCTGAGAATTTTGGATAATAGAATCTATAAGATGGGTCTTACCGTCCCTTATATTGGTAGTAATTGCGGTCGTTCCCAAAAGTATCTCAACGCCCGGAATCCGTCCTCCGGATATTTGCGGGAGAAGCCTTTGAGAAATTATTCCTTTAAGAGTTGAAGACAGCTGTATTTTTATTTGCCCCTGCTGAGAAGGAGGAAAAGCGTCTATTATCCTATCAATACTTTGGGCTGCAGAATTTGTATGAAGTGTTGAGAAAACCAAATGACCTGTCTCGGCAATTGTTACGGTTGCGGCAATCGTCTCAGGATCTCTCATTTCCCCCACGAGAACAACGTCGGGATCCTGACGCAGAACCGAACGTAAGGCCGCACCCCAGGAATTGGTGTCCTGACCCATTTCCCGCTGAGAAATTAAACTCTTTCCGTGAGGATAAATATACTCAATTGGATCTTCAATGGTAATTATATTTACCGATCTTGATTGATTTATCTCATTAATGATTGCGGCAAGCGTAGTTGATTTTCCGTGTCCGGTAGGACCAGTGACGAGAACTAGCCCCTGCTTGAGTGTCGCAAAACTATGAATAATTTTGGGCATATTCAATTCTTCTATGGTTCTGATTTTGGCATCAAGAAGCCTGAACTCTCCGCAAATAACACCTTTTTGAAAATATAAATTCGCCCTGAATCTGCCTATATTCTCATCGCTCTGGCTTCCGAAATTGAAAGAGAAATCGAGTTCTTTCTCAAGAATAAATTTATCCCTCTGACCCTGATTTATAAGAGAGAAGGTCATAGCATGAACATCCTCTACAGACAGGGCCGGCATGTTGGATATAAATCTAAGCTCTCCGTCTATACGAAGAGCCGGCGGAACTCCCGGAATAAGATGAAGATCCGAAGCTTTATTCGTAACTGTAAGATGTAAAAGGTTTTGTATATCCATATCCTGAAAATTTCTAAATCCTAATTACTAATTTCTAAAAATTTAGGTCAATTAGATTAATTAGATTAATTAGATTAATTTTATCTATTCCTGTGCGACTCTTATGACCTCCTCGGGCGTTGTTATTCCCGCAATAACTTTCATATAGCCGTCCTGTTTCATAGTTATCATGCCTTCCGCGAGTGCTTCTTTTTGTACAGCAGCACTGCCCGGATGTTCAAGGATAAGATTGGATAACTTCGTTGATATGGGAAAAACTTCATATATACCCACTCTTCCCAAATAACCCGAGTCAGCGCATTTGTCGCATCCTTTACCTTTATAAAGTTTTATCTCGCTCCCATTTCCCTGTGGAAAAAGCTGTCCCAAGACTTTTCTCATCTCATCAACTATCTGGCGGAGCGGGGAGTATGCTTCTTTACACGTTGGGCAAACTCTTCTTACGATTCTTTGCCCCACAACTGCATTTAAGGTGGAGGAAAGAAGAAACGGCTCGGCTCCCAAGTCGGTAAGACGGGGAATTGCACCGGCCGCATCAGATGTGTGCAACGTCGAGAAGACTAAATGTCCGGTAAGAGAGGCCTGAACAGCAAGCTCTGTGGTTTCAGTATCCCGAATCTCTCCGACGAGAACTATGTTTGGGTCCTGACGAAGAAAAGAACGAAGACCAGTTGCAAAAGTAAGTCCGACCCCGGGATTTATCTGGACCTGATTTACTCCCTGCATTTGATACTCTACGGGATCTTCAAGTGTCATGATGTTTACCCTCGTAGTATTAAGCTTTTCCAAAATCGCATAAAGTGTCGTAGTCTTACCGGAGCCCGTAGGTCCGCAAACTATTATAATTCCATGGGGACGAAGAATTGCGGACTCAAGATTCTTAAGAGATGTTCCGTTGAGCCCTAACTCGGGAAGGGTGGGAATTCCGCTGGACTTACGCAAAAGCCTCATTACGATTTTCTCACCAAAGGTTGTGGGCATTACCGAAATACGAAGGTCAGCTTCCTCCTTATCAACTTTGAAATTAAAACGGCCGTCCTGCGGAGTACGGTGCTCATCAATCTTCATATCAGATAAAATCTTTATACGCGAGATTACCGCATCCTGCACGGACTTGGGAAGACTTAGTCTGTCATATAGAATTCCGTCAATTCTGTATCTCACGCGGATTCTGTCTTCCTGCGGTTCTATATGTACATCAGAGGCACGGCTAGAGACTGCGTATTCAAGAATTGTAGAAACAATTTTTGCAATTGGGGCTTCTTTTATTATCTCTGCGATTTCCTTACTGTCTATTGTTCTTGTCTTATTTAGCTCCTCCGTCTGTCTGACTGCCTCTCCGACCTCGCCCACAATTTCCTGCCTATACTGCTGGCTTATTGCGTTTTTTATATCTTCAACAGACGTAGCAAAAGTCTTAAGATTTAACCCTGTTTTCTGCCTTACGAACTCGAGCGCTTCAAGGTCCACAGGATTGCTCATCGCAACTGAAAGGGTTCTCGTCTCCTCGTCAAACAAGAAAGGTATAAGCAGAAATCTCTCAGCGACTGCTTTTGGGATCATGCCAATTACTAGCGGAGAAAAAGAAGCTGATGATAAAGATATAAATGGAATCCCCAAGAGCTTGGCCTTGGCTTCTGCTATTTTGGCCGGGGGAACCACATTCATGTTCTTAAGAACTTCTTCATAAGGAAGTCCCAGGCTGGCGCTTTTTACCTTAATCTCATCCACCTGAGCGGGCGTAAGAAGTCTCTCCGAAAGAAGAATGTCGATAATTGTCGAGCTTTGAGTTGTACCTAAGTCTCCCGTGGGCATTACTTCTATAGTAAGGAAAAATACGCTATAATGTCAAGGAAGTTCGGGCTTGGGAATTGTCATTCTAAGTGAAACGAAGAATCTATGCGGTCATTTATCTTAGCTTCAAAAAACGAAGAAAAATCCCTGGAAAAGGCAAGGGAAATTTGCCTTGAAAACAAAATTGACGGATTTGATATCACAATTGAATTTTTTGAAAAGGCAATAGGAATCGAAGACGTAAGAAAGCTTCAGAAAAATCTGTTTTTTAAACCTCTCCGCGGTGAAAGTAAAGCTTTAATTATAAACGCGTTTCGGGGAATAACTCTAGAGTCACAAAACGCGCTCTTAAAAATTCTTGAGGAACCTCCCCTGAGCACTTTTATATTTCTGATAGTTGAGAATGAAAATATTTTACTTCCTACGATTCTCTCAAGATGTAAGATCATAAAACTGGAAGAGGATAAGGTTCTAGAGGAAATCAATCTTGAAGACATTGAAAATCTTATCAAGGATCTAATCTCTGAAAATGTAGGGATAAAACTTAAACTGGCGCAGGATTTTGGTAAGAGCAGGGAAGAGTCGGTTATGTGGCTTGAGCAAGCAATAGCCGGCATTAGAAAAAAATTATTAAACAATATAAATTCAAGCGCCGACCCCGCGGGTCGAAGCTCAAAAAACTTAGTTGAATTAGTTAAAAAACTCGAAGAAGGACATTATGCTGTAAGAAATACCAATGTAAACCAGCGCTTCATTCTCGAGAACACCTTTTTATCTATTTAAAATGCTTACAACGCTTAAAAAATCTCTCTATTTTCCGCTGTCATATTATTTCAGGTTTTTTGCCAAGATAAAACTTAATTCATGGAAACCATATATAATAGTCGTCACTGGCTCAAGCGGTAAGACTTCGCTTCTTCATCTTTTGGAATCTCAAATCGGAGATAAAGCAAAATATTCGCATCATGCCAACAGTACTTACGGAATTCCTTTTGATATCTTGGGCCTTAAAAGAAAGAATTTGAAGCTTACGGAATGGGCATATCTATTCCTCGCCGCGCCATTTTCTATTTTTAAACCCGTGCCAAAACATACTATATATATAGTCGAGGCTGACTGTGACAGACCGCAGGAAGGCAGATACTTAGCAACTTTGTTAAAACCTGAAATTACTCTTTGGACCAGCTCGACAAAAACCCACAGCATGAACTTTGACCAGCTTGTAAAAAATGGAAGGTTTGAAAATGTCGAAGAGGCAATTGCTTTTGAATTTGGATATTTTCTGGAATACTCCAGAGAGCTTGCAGTCGTAAATGATGATTCGCCAAACATAGAAAAACAACTCTTAAGAACCAAAGTAAGAATAATTCCCATCTCTATAAATGATCTTACCGATTACAGAGTTTCGATTGGCCAAACTATTCTTAAGATTAATGCTGGTGAATTTAAATTTAACAAACTTTTGCCAAAAGAGATTTACTATTCGCTTCAAATGTGCCTTGAGGTTTTGAAATACCTAAAACTTCCCCTTGATAAATCTTTTAAGAATTTCACTCTTCCTCCTGGAAGAAATTCCGTATTTAAAGGAATTAAGAATACTACTATTATTGACAGCGCATATAATGCCAATCTTGATTCAATGACCGCGGTTCTTAATATGTTTGAGAATATAAAAGCAGAGAAGAAGTGGATGGTTTTGGGCGACATGCTTGAGCAGGGAGAAAGTGAACAGAAAGAGCACGAAAAACTCGCAGATGAAATATTAAAAATCAAATCAGATAAAATTATCCTCATGGGGCCGCGCGTCTCCAAGTTTACTTTACCAAAACTCAAAAGCGAAGATAAAAGCATAATTAGTTTTGAGAATCCCAAGGATGTCTTAGAATATTTAAAAGAAAATCTTAAAGGCGGCGAACTTCTGCTCTTTAAAGGAGCAAGATTTCTTGAGGGGGTAATTGAGAATCTACTGGCTGATAAAAAAGACGCCGATAAACTTGCAAGACGCGAAAAAATCTGGCAGAAAAGAAGAAGTAAATTTGGATTATGAATAGCAGGAGAAAACAAGCCAAAACAAGGTCCGACCTTGTTAATGTATGTATCCTCCACGGATGGAGCTATAGTTTAGATAAGTGGCAGCCATTTGTTTCGCAGCTTAAAAATAAAAAATTAAATCCTATTCTTCTGAAAATCCCCGGTCTTACTGAAAAAATTAATAAACCTTGGACTATCGAAGATTATATAAATTGGTTGAATGAGAAAATTGAAAAAGAAGACAAAGTAATTCTGCTGGGTCACTCAAATGGAGGAAGAATAGCAATGAACTTCGCACTTGCTCATCCTGCGAAAGTTAAAAAACTAATCCTTATAGACAGCGCAGGAATTTATCACGATGAAATTGCGATAAAAATTAAAAGAAAAGCTTTCGGTACTATAGCAAAATTAGGAAGGAAAATTCTGAAAAATGATTTTGGAAAAAAGCTTTTGTATTCACTTGCACGGGAAACAGATTATAAAGATGCTGATGAGAATATGAAGAAGACTATGGTAAATTTACTTTCTTCGGACAAAATTTTAAAAGCAGAAAATATCTCTACGCCTACTGTTATATTGTGGGGCGAAAAAGACAGAATCACTCCCGTATCAGATGCAAAATTATTAGAAAGTAAAATTGTTAATAGTAAATTGTTAATTGTTACCGGCGCCCGCCATGCACCTCAATTTACACATCCCAAAGAAGTAGTGGATATAATTATTAAACAATATAACAATTGATTTATATTTATGAGCGTTTTTAATTCACTTGGCTCAAACTACGATCTAAGTTTTGTTCTAAAATCTTTATCTCCCGAGGTGGCGAAGCTGGCCCACCTCCGAGGTGGGATTACTTCGGAAAATTTTACAGAGAAACTCGTCCTTAAAAATTTCCTTGAGAAAAAATACGACGGCAAAGCTGTTTTATTATTCAAAGGCAGGGAAGCGATAACTCTTGCGCTTCAAACTTTAAATCTTCCCAGGAATTCGCAAGTTGCGATAAGCGGATTTACTTGTTATGCGGTTTACAAAGCCATTGAGGAAGCTGGATGTAAACCAGTTTTAATTGATATCCCAAAAGATGATCTGAATTTTACAAGGTCCGACCTTGCAAGAGTTGTAGTGGAAGACAATATCAAAGTAATTATCGTTCAAAACACACTTGGCTATCCGTGTGATATCGAAGGGATTTCGAAAATATGTAAAGAAAAGAACATTATTTTAATAGAGGATCTGGCACATTCAGTAGGAGCAAAATATAAAAATAATAAAGAAGCAG
The DNA here is from genome assembly GCA_038063195.1 of Patescibacteria group bacterium. Lineage (GTDB taxonomy): Bacteria > Patescibacteriota > Microgenomatia > Levybacterales > UBA12049 > JBBTVO01. Next base: position 2,604 of record JBBTVO010000015.1, on the reverse strand, counting down.
GAGGAATAGGAGATTTTGTAATTCTGTCATTTAGCCAGGATAAAATAATAGACGGTGTCTCAGGCGGAGCACTCATCACAAGAATCAAAAATCAAAAATCAAAAATCAAAAATTATTCAAATCCTCCTTTTTCTAGACAAATTAAGGATCGTTTTTATCCAATCTTAACTTGGAAAATTAGGAAAACTTATGATTTTGGAATCGGCAATGTTTTGCATTTCATACTTAAAAATCTTGGATTGCTCTCCGCACCGATGGATGACTTAGAATATGGACTCACAAATCTTCCTAATTTTTATCAGAATCTTACGCTAAAAGCTTTTGACAATCTTAAAGATAATTTAAATCACAGGAAAAAAATTGCAAATATTTATAAAGAAAATTTGAGCAAGAAAATAATGTTCCCCAAGATAAATTCCCAAATTGAAAATTCTTCAAATTTGCGTTTTCCTATTTTTGTTGAGAATAGGAGAGAATTAGTAAAATATTTAGAGACAAAGGAATTTTATCTTTCAGATATTTGGTATGACGCGCCAATTGCGCCGAAAAGATTTATGGCAAAAATTAATTATAAGAATGACTGTCCGAATGCAGAATTAATTTCAAAAAAAATATTAAACCTTCCGACTCACAAAAATATTTCAGAGAAGCAAGCACTCTATTTGTCAAAATTAATCAATGAATGGCTGAAGTAATTACAAAAGAGATTGATAATAAAAAGGATTGGGAAGATTTTTTGTCCAAACATGATGAGGCAAATTTCCTTCAGTCTTGGTATTGGGGACAATTCCATGAAAATCTAGGACAAAAAATCGTAAGAAGCGGATTTTATCGAAATAATAAACTTGAGGGAGCAATGCTTTCAATTATTGAAGAAGCAAAAAGAGCAAAGCACTTGATAGTTCCCGCAGGTCCGATAATTGACTGGAAAGATAAAGATATCGTCAGCGCATTTGTAAAAGAACTAAAAAAAATTGCATATCTTAATGACTGCGCGTTTGTAAGAGTAAGGCCACAGCTTATTTCAGATGATTTTTCAAAAAAACTTTTTAAAGACCTAGGATTTTCTGATGCCCCAATGCATCTTCATGCTCAATTAACTAATCAGCTCGATATTACAAAACCCGAAGAAGAAATTCTTGCGAACATGAGAAAAAATACCCGCCATGAAATAAGAAAGGCAGAAAAAGAAAAGATAAAAATTACTGCATCGAAAGATCCCAAAGACATTAGGAAGTTTTATAATCTTCAGGTCGAGACCTCGGTAAGACAAAAGTTTGTCCCTTTTCCTTATGAATATTTATCTGAACAGTTCAGAATTTTTGCTGAAAATAATTTGGCGTTTTTGTATAACGCGTATTTGGGGAAAAAACTTCTCTCTCAAGCTTTTATAATATTTTATGGAACCGAAGCAGTCTATCATTATGGTACCGGGACTCTTGAAGGCAGAAATCATCCCGGAGCTTATCTTATCCAATGGGAAGCAATAAGGGAAGCAAAAAAACGAGAGCTCAGGAGGTATAATTTATGGGGAGTTGCAAATGACCCAAAGCATAGATTCTACGGCCTTTCAATTTTTAAGCGCGGCTTTGGAGGAGAAGATGTAGATTATCTTGAAGCGCAGGATCTGGTAATAAATTATCCGAGATACTTAATTAACCTGACAATAGAAAAACTCCGAAAACTAAGAAGACGAGTCTAGTTGGCAACTTTGCTATAATCATAAAATGAAACTTATTCTTTGTTCGGAAGGTTTTAGTACAAAAGGAATTATAGACAAGTGCGTGGAGCTCGTTGGAAAACCAAAGGATTCAATCAATGTAGCAGTTATCAACGAAGCTTATTCTGTCGAAAACAACAATCTCCGCTGGGTTCTTAATAACCTCAACAAAGTGAAGGATAACTTTGGTGGAAATTTGGAATTAGTTAACTTACTTGCTTTGAGTATTCAAGATATTAAAGAAAGAATAGAGAAGAGTGATGTAATTTTTGTTCTCGGGGGCCACACGGATTACTTAATGAGCGTATTTAATAAATCAGAGTTTTCTAAACTTCTACCAGAAGTGCTTAAGTCAAAGGTGTATGTCGGTAGCAGTGCTGGCTCAATGGTTTTAGGTAAAAGACTATCAGCGCAAGCCTATGAAAAAATCTATCATGAACAAAGTGTTTATGGAATCAGTAAATATCTTGAGTTTATTGACATCACTATTATGCCTCACCTAGATAATCCACACTTTGCTAATCGCAGAGAAATTCTCCAAGATGCGTCTAGGAATCACTCGGGTGTAATTTATGGCTTACGAGATGACAGTGCAATTGTAGTTAAAGAGAATAAAATAACAACTATTGGAAGTAAGCCTTATATCCTTAATAAGGATTAGAGCTTGTGGAAATTTAAGCTCGCTTTTGTTAGAATGTATTAATGGCTTTATCCAAGAAAGATAACAAAGATAAGATATCTTCTTCTTATTCTGCGCAAAACATACAAGTCCTCGAAGGCCTTGAACCTGTACGAAAACGCCCCGGAATGTATATCGGCTCAACTGACGTAATTGGTCTTCATGAAACGCTTCGCGAAATTATTGACAACGCAGTCGATGAGGC
>JBBTVO010000014.1:0-18666 GCA_038063195.1 Patescibacteria group bacterium | reverse complement strand
TCTTGAGGATTCGGGCAGGGTTTTACCAACTGATCAATTGGTAATGTTCCAAATTACTTACCAATTACTTCTTCTTTTTCTTCTTTTTCTTTGCCATGTTATTAATTCACCTCCCCTCGATTCTCTAAGTTATAACTATTTTAATGGTGAATAATTTTACAAAGTTTGTCAAGAAAAATACTTAGCTTCAAAATCGACAGTTTAGATTGACTTGACAATAAAAATCATGAAGGCTATTTTTGCGATTTTATCACACTTTTTCCCACATATTTTTGCAAAACTTTTGGAACCGAAACACTTCCGTCAACTTGCTGATAATTTTCCAAAATTGCAATGATGGGTCTGTTGGTAGAAAAAGCAGTGCCATTTAGAATATGAGTGTATTTTTTTTCATTTCCTTCTTGATATTTAATATTAAGTCTCCTTGCTTGAAAATCTGTAACCGTTGAGACAGAGGTAATTTCGCGGTATCTATTTTGAGAAGGAATCCAGGCCTCCAAATCATATTTTTTCGCAGCTGGAAATCCTAAGTCGCCCGTGCACATCTTAACAACTTGATATGGAATTTCAATCATCTGAAATAATTTTTCTTCTAAAGAAAGGAGGTAATCCAATTCTTTTTCATCATCTTCCTGTGAGACAAACGAAACCATTTCTACTTTATCAAACTGATGGACCCTAAAAATTCCTCTCGTATCCTTGCCATAGCTTCCAGCCTCTCTCCGAAATGCAGACGAAAATCCGACATATCTCTTGGGCAAATCTTTTTTATTAAAAACTTCGTCTTTATGCATCGGAACAATAGCGTGCTCTGAGGTACCTATCAGGTATAATGGGTTTTGCTTTAAACTCTCAACTCCTTTTTCCACGTCAAAGTCTTGTACTAAATAATAATCTTCATTTCCGCCGGCATGCCAATAACCAAGCCCTTCTGTTATTTCTTGTTTTATCAACGCAGGGGGGACGACAGGGATAAAACCTTCTTTTGTAAGGACTTCAAATGCGAGCTGTGCTAAAGCAAATTCAAGAAGTACTGCTTCATTCTTAAGATAGGCAAATCGTGTTCCTGAAACTTTTGCTGCACGCTTTACGTCTATAATATCCAAGGCTTCTCCCAGTTCTAAATGATCTTTTGGACTAAATGCAAATTTCGTCGGATCTCCATTTGTCCTGATAACTTCATTCTCCGATTCATCTTTTCCCGCTTTGACATCTTTTGCAGGTAGATTAGGAATACCTAGAAGTAATTTCTGAAGATCTTCTTCTTTTGACTTTAATTCTTTTTCCTTAACATCCAGCTCCTCTTTTACTTTTTTTCCTTTTTCAATGTCTTTATCGCGGGCGGCAGCATTTCTTTCTTCTCTCAATTTTTGAACAGATAAAGAAAGCTTCCTGCATTGATCATCAATTTCCAGAATATGTTTAATATCAATGTCGAATCCCTTATTTCTTGCTCCTTTCTGTACCACTTCCGGATTTTCTCTAATTAATTTAATATCAATCATAAATTTTAGGAATTAAGATTTAAAGAATTTAATGATAAGTCTTTCTTCTGTCTTAGCGTTTTTAAGGCGGTCGATAACATTTTAATTGTTTCTAAATTCTTTTCAGTAATCTCATCAAGTTCTTTTCTAAATTGCGGATAGGTATCTCTTAATAGGAGCAGCCAATAATCTGTTTCATTTGCGGATCCAAGCGAAATCTGTAAGAATCTAACATACTCTTTACCTTTATATCTTCCGAAGCCTTCGGCAATATTTGCACCAACCGAAACTGATGAGCGGATTATTTGAGAACACAATATGTCGGCAATTCTCTCTTTGGGTAATTTTCTACAAAGTTTAATTACTAAAACGCTAACTTCATGAGCTCTTTGCCAAAATATTAAATCTTTATAATTACTTATCACTATAATCTTTTAGTCCTAAAATCTTTGCAATTATCGGCTTAAGCCGAGTAATTGCCTTATATCTGTGATTATACAGCTTTTCTTCTTCCTCCGAAAGATCGTTCTCATGATAATATTTCTTAATTTTAGGGAGGTAAAAAAAACTTCTGTAGGGATACCCTTTTAATATTTTCACTAATGGCTTTCTTGCAATTATTCCTTCTATTTCTCCTGTTGTAGAAAAAACTTTGCCGTCTGGAAGAGCAAGAGATACTACGGTTTTGAAATATGCTTTTCTATTATTTTCGGGAAGATCTTTTGCAACCTTTTTCATATGAATGACAATCTTTTCATCCGTTGAGTCTTTCCCTACCCACCTTTTACTTTTTATTCCCGGTGCTCCATCTAAAGCGTCTATTTCAACTCCGCCATCATCAGAAATGGACGGTAATCCTGACAGCTTTGCATAAAATAACGCTTTATTTTGGGAATTTTCTTTGTAAGTTTTTCCTGTCTCTTCGAAGTCATCAGCAATATCAAGATCGTTTAGAGATACCAAATCTAATTTTAGATCTTTTAAAAACTCTGATATCTCTTTCAGTTTTCCCTGATTTCTTGTAGCAACAAGAAGCTTTTTCATGAAAAAAGTATAACACAACCTCGCTATTGATTTTGCAAATTTATATGTTAATATCAAATTATGACTGAGGTTCACAGAGAACAAGCAATACAGGGAAAAATTTCTATTATTTCAGAACTTGAAGGATTAAAGATAGAAAGAAGATCAACTGACACCTTTGAAAGACAAGTAATCGAGCATCTCATAGTTGATTTAAGAGAACAAAGAGCCGTAAAGCCTCAGGCAAAGCCTTAATTCCCCAAATCCTCAAATCTTTTCTTTGATAAAGCTTTATTTTCCAAAATAATCCACGCGGCCTTAGGTCCTGAAGTTTTTCCAATTAGTGTTAGATAAATTGCAGAAAAAGCATCCTTTGAAGAAATATCCATTTCCTTTGACCATTCATATAATTTTGTCTGAAAATCTTCTGCCTCCCAATTCTGATCCAGCTCTATCGATACTTTCCTTAAGAAGCTAATTTGTTTTTCATCTAATTTTTCTGCTTCTTTTGGTAGCTTACTTTGTATTTCAAACTTTTCTGATTCGGGAGCATATTTATCTACCCAAACTTTTGCATATCTTGCCAATTCTTCAAGTTCTTCTCTTCCAATCTTATCCTGCATATTAGGCATTTGCACCCATTGGGCAAGAGTTAAAAATTTAACTTGCAAATCTATATTCTCTCCACTCACCTCTGAAAATTTGTAAGATCTCTGAAGATAGTCCTCGGTTGACTGAGAAGCCTTTTGAAAATCGTCCCAGAGCTGAGGGATAATAAGAGTACCCCGAGGGTTAAATTCAACTGCTTGATTGGGCGGAGTTTTGATCATAAGAAACCTCACAAGTTGAGGCGGCAGAACATCAAGCAAATCCTCACCCGTAAGACCTACTCCTTTTGAGGAGGACATTTTCTTGCCATCATAAAGAAAGAACTCATATGGAAGTGCAAGAGGCGGTTCTTTGCCAAAAACGTCGCTACAAATTTTTCTTGCCACATCATATGTCCCGCCTGCCGAAGCATGATCTTTACCGGCACCTTCAATTGTCACGCCGAATGTCCACCATTTTGCAGCCCATTCAACTTTAAACGGCATAGTTGCGTTTCCGTCAAAAGGAGAAATTTTACCGGAAAACTCACAACCCTGCGCCCACTTTACTTTATCTTTCTTGCAAACAAATGAAACTTCTTTCCTATCCCACGCAGTTACTTCTGTAGTCCCAACCTTTCCGCAATTTGGGCAAACAACCTGAAGCGGAAACCAACTATCTGAAATTGGTTTTTTGTACATGTCGGAATAAACTTTTCTGACTTTATCTGCGTTATCCAAAACAAATTCTATTGCTTTGTTATAAATCCCTTTTTTGTAATAATCGGACGCAAGATAAATTTCAGCTTCTATATCAAGCTTTTTAAACAAATCAAGCATCATATTGGTGTAATAATTTCCAAAAGTTCCCTTTCCATCTGGACTTGGAGCATATGCAATCGGAATTCCCATAAACTTTTCGTGGCTTTTCAGAAGCTCTTGAGGCAAACCATCAATCGCATCCATGTCATCAAAACCAAAAGTATATTTCGCTTCAACTCCTTTTTCTTTGAGGATTTTATACAAAACATCATGAATCACAGGACCCTTAAGTCCACCCATGTGTATAATTCCTGAAGGGGTCCACGCATCATTAATCCACTCTGGTCCCTTTCTATCTTTTAATAATAAATCCCCCCAAAACATACAGTTATTATACAGCAGGAGAATTAAATGAGGAAGCTATCTTGAAAGCAGCTTTTTTAGGAAGGTTTGGGCAGGGATTGGTTTTGAAACAGAACTTGACGATAGTCAAGTCCGTGAGTACCACCCTCCCTAGTATATGCAGTGAAAGTGTTTTTATCTATACCCTTTTCTTTCAACCTTTCTGACAGAAATGGAATTTCCATGCTCTGAGTCATCACTCTGGAATTATGGCCTTGATTTGTCATTCTATATAGATTTTCGATTTTATCCTTATTATCAATCGGTAAATAATTCAAGCCCTCGGTAGTCAGGGTGGCCATCATTCCTGTTGCGTTAACAGTCACTCCGATCCAAACATCGGGATTTACTTTTGCGGCTTCTTCAAAAAGTTTCTTTCCTAAACCCTGTCCTCGAAAATCAGGATGTACTGCAATACATGTTATCCTTCCATTATCAAGAGTGATCGAGGCAGCCAAGCTATCATCTTCATAAAGGCGAAGCAACTCAGTAGCGTTATTTATTATGTTATTCTTATAATTCTCTTCCCCCTGCCAACGCTCTGCATATCCTATTTTAAATAACCTCATCGCTTCGTCGCTGTCTTCAGGACGGATTTGACTCGCTGTAGTTACTTCAACTCTGGTATTTGTTTTTCCCATTTCTTCTGTTCCTATCATCCTTTTTTCATCTTCAAGTCTTAGCATAATCGTAGAACATAATTTCTGACATTGCAAACTATGCAACCAACACAAATTCTACAGCTAGCTCTCTTGTTAGTCAATTTTTAATAAAATTTTACAATTTCTATAAAATTTGTTAAAATATTAACATGGTTACAGTACCTGAAGCTACAAAAAAGATAGTGATGCGCTCTAGATATTTATCTGAAGCGATGTCAAAAAGAATTATAAATAATTCTTCTTTAGCACGTTATATAAAACCAGAAATAGAAGAAATGCTATTAAAAGAAGTAAGCAACTCTGCAATTATAATGGCTCTGCAGCGGATGTCTTCACAAATAAAACCTAAATATTTCAAGGGAAATATTTTTAAAACTCCTCCGCAGATTATTGTCCGCTCAAGTTTAGAATCCGGAGAAATGAAAGATTTGGAAACAGAGGGATTTAAATTGACAGATTTATCATCAATTACAATAGGACTATCTAAAGAAGCAGTAAAAACGCCTGGAATTCTCTATTTTTTTATTAAATCTCTTGCGTGGGAAGGAATAAATATAATAAGTATTAGCTCATCTACCAAAGACGTGACTCTTATTTTTGAGAAAAAAGATATAAACAGAGCGTTTAATATTATCCAGTCTTTATTTTTTAAATCTGGCTGAAGTTACTTAATAGAGACTATCGAGTATAGGACTTTTCCTGCAGGGGCTTCTACTTCAACCTTTTCTCCAACTTTCCTACCAATAAGAGCTTTGCCCAGAGGTGATTCATGGGAAATTTTCTTTTCCTTTGGATCTGCTTCCCATTCTCCTACCACAGTGAAGTCTTCTTTCTTACCTTTTATATTGACTGTTACTTTAGAGCCCAGTTTAATAGAACCTGTAGACTTTCCGTTACTGCTTATTACAGTTGCTTGCCTTAGAAGCTCCTCAAGTTCATCAATTCTTCCATCAATAAAAGACAGTTCTTCTCTTGCTGCAGAATACTCTGCATTTTCTGAGAGGTCTCCAAGATCTCTTGCCTGTGAAACACGGGTTAAAACGTCGGGTCTTTTTACTTTGGAAAGTTCTTCAAATTCCTTTTTAAGTTCCCCCAAGCCTTCTCTTGTTAAGTATATTTTCTTATCGTCCATTTTAAAATAAAATCCCTCGGCTTTTGCAATCTGAGGGATGTTTCATGGCAAATATTATAGGAAATAGGGCCCTTTGTCAATAACCTCTAGTATTAAATTTAGATACGATTTTATGGATTCTGGCCTTGATTTGTTCATTGATATCAATCTTTACAATTCCTTCTTCCGGCTGTCCGTAAAAAATACAGTTTCCCAGAGGCGAGGCAAGAATTAGTGGCAAAACTGAAAGATCGTCTTCTCCGTCTATCAAAATTATTCTCCTCTTCTTAGTAGTATTTCCAAAAATTCCAGTGACAACTTTAAGCAAATCTTTAGAAATTATGCCGGCGGGGCTTCCAACTTTAACTACTTCTTCGTCTCCTAAAAAACCTAATTCTTTAATATCCGAAAATCTTTTTTCTCTTGCGATTTTAAAATCTATTACCGAAATATCTGCCGAAATTTTCAGCTCATTTAGGATTCTTGAGGTTTCATCTCCTACAGAAATTATCGATCCTTCAAAATTTTTAAAATTTTCTGCATCAATTTGGGCTAATAATTTCCCGAGCGGTTTTTTAAGTAATGATCTTATCTCATCTGTAATTACGAGGTCGGACCTTGTCCACGAAGGATCTATATAAAGCTTGCCATTTCTGTCAATTTCTCCATTTCTTATCCGCAGGGAAGAAATAAGCTTTCCATCTTCTGTCAACACATTTGGGCTAATTTCAATCTTAAGCTGTCCAAGATCTTTTCTTAATCTCTCCTCATTAATTTTTAACGCCCCGTCTTTTGTTTGCTGTGAAACTATAATTGCATCTGCTTGGAAACTTTTGTCAAGAGTTGGACCAAGTAAATCTTCTATTTCTAGGATTTCAAACCTGCCTGGAGTAATATTATTTAAAAAACCTTCAACGCTCTTTTTCCTTATCTCAAAATTTTCAAAAGTTCTTAGTTCTTCGTTATTAGTTTTTAGTTTTTTGACGTATTCGTCCGAGGTAATTCCTATGATCAGTCTTTCCGAAAGAGATAATCCGCAATCAATTAGTTTTTTGTGTCCCTTGTGGAAGTGGTCAAATGTTCCGCCTAAAACTGAAGTGTCAAACTTAAAGCCCATACTTAGCAATTCTTTCTCTGTATTGGGCAAGAATAATACTTTTGTAATCTTTCGGATGAAGAGCAATGATTTTATCTTCTATAATTTCTCTTGTCAAATTTCTTTTAATTAACATTCTTTGAAATAACTTTGCTAAGTTTTCCAAAAAAGTAAATCTCAGAATCAGCTCAGATAAGACTTTCGGTAAAGATTTCCTTGACTCTTCAATTCCCTGACTTTCTGATTCTCTTATCACATTTGGCATATATTTCTTTATCCATTCATTAGAATTTATAAATTTTTGGTAAATATTTCCTCTCTGCATAACAGGCCTAAGCTGCGCGACTTCATGAGCAGTATACAAATTTCTTAAATTTTTTGGCAAAGATAAATTTTCTTCATCAACGATCATATTCAGACAAATTTTATCAGAGACATTCCTATCTGTTCTTTTCCTGTGCTTTCCAAGAATTTTTAGATAAATTATAAGGAGCAATCTTGTAATCCATACTGTGTCCTTCTTAGAAACAACAAAAAGATCGATATCGTCTTTTTTTTCTGCATTCATCATGGAAAGATTACCGCTTATACCCACAAAAAGGACCGAGGGAATTATAAAAAGTTTTTTTATTGTTTTATATGCAATATTAATTTTTTTTTGGCTATGAGTAAATTTTTCTATTCTTTTTGAGACAGCTAATTCTTTTTTTTCTATATAAAGGAGCCCTTCTTTTCTGAACACTATGGAATTAATTTTCTTAACTTTACTTTCAAAAAGTCTTTTATTGATATTTTTATCTGAAATTAAAAACTTCCAGACCTCGTCCTCTGAAAGAGGATAATCAAAGACGTCACTATAAAGAAGAGTTCTTACAATTGCCTTTTCATTATTGTCCATATTGCTTAAGAATTTGAGCTACTCCCTGAGAAAGTGTAGTAACTGCGGTCTCAGGTGATACATTATTTTGAGAAAGCAGTGAATTTATAGCAATAAGCAAATAGCCGTTCATTTGGGTATTGAAGCCCGTTTTTTCTCCGTCATAAGTATCTGAAGCAAAAAATGAAGAAGTCGCATTATTGCCCTGAGATACGAACGGATATACAACTGAATCTTTTAGTGTACTTGCTAATTCTTTTCTCGCATAAGGCTGCCCAAATAGTCTGGTTTTTGACTCAAGAGAATATAATTTCTGCTGTGTTTCTTTTGATGTAAGGAACTTTAGAAATACTAATGATTCTGTTTTGTATTTACTTTTTGATGAGACACCTGCCGCCCAATAAGAAGCTATTGTTGTTCCATTATTATCAATTTTAGGCACCGGATGTATTTCTATTTTAAGGTTTGGATTACTTGCTTTTATTGCAAAATAATCCCACGAGTATCCAAAGAACATCGCCGTATTTTCACCGGCAAATTCCTGCCTTGAATTAGCCAAAGTCTTATCCCACACTCTCTGATCTCCGGATGCAAAATCGGTGTAGAAATCTAATGCATCGCTTGATTTTACAGGTGTTGCGGAAAGATTATAAATGTCCGCCTTATTTTGAGCAAAGAGCATGGAAACGATATCCGATGCATGCGCAACATTATCATATGCCCCAAGAGCTGCACCTGATGTTTTTATTTTTCCTGATTGATCTATTACGGTTAGTGACCTTGCTATTTTAACAAAGTCTTCCCAATTGTTGGGGACTTTCGCACCTGCCTGCTGAAAAATATCGGAATTGACATAAAGTGAAAGTGTATCAATCTCAGTAGGAATTCCATATATCGCGTTATTTCTGATCAGATCTTTTTGTGCTACCGGATAAAATGAGTTCTTAAATTCCTCCTTTGATATTGTTTCAGTCGAAACAGGAAGAAGAATATTTGTAAACATAGGGAGCCAGGTGTTATGAAATAGAAAAACGTCAGGACCTGCGTTATTATTAATTTGTGTAGTAAGCTTGTCCCTATATTGCTTGATGTCTTGTATTTTATATTCGACTTTTATATTTGGGTATTTTTTATTGAAATCATCGATAATCGGCTGTATAGTACTCTTGTCCTCCCAAAGCCCCCAATATTTTATCTTTGCATTTCCCACTGTCTTTTTGGAAAAAAGAGGCAGGACCAGTGCAAAAAGGAGGAATGAGATGAGCGCCACGACTCCCAATCCTAATACGATTTTTATTATTGTCGCGGGATGAAATGAAGGGAACCTTCCACCGGACGCAGGATCAAACTCAGGCGGAATATTAGTAGGCTGAATAGGCTCTTGAGGCGGAGGCTCATTAGGAGGAACAGGCGCAACAGGCTGCGGACTGGAAGATGACGGACTTTGGAAAACGGTATTTTCGTCCATGAATATAGTATAATACCAATTAGACACCCACAGCAAATGAAATTTCCCAAGGTCAATACTTCTGTACATAAAAGGGTGGCAAAACCCGCAAAGGTAATTTTCTGGTTCTCGGTTGGTGCACTTTTGGGAATATTTTTGGTTTTAAGCTTTGCTCTTATAATTTTTCAGAAACTGCACGAGAATCGTATTTACCCCGGCGTACTTGTGGGAGGAGCCGATTTCAGCGGTAAGGAGAAGAATGATGTAATTAATTATTTTAAAAACAAGAATGAGAACATACAAGATGCCAAATTTGAATTTAAGGCAAATGAAGGAATTGCTACCGTATCGGCTCAACAGATAGATCTTGGATATGATTACAATTTACTGGCGACACAAGCTTACAGTCTGGGAAGATCGGGTCACATACTTTCAAACGTAAGTATAATTGTTCAGGCATATATGAACGGCCTCAATCTCCCGCCATCCTACGGATATTCTGAGGAAAAATTGGCGCCTATTCTTCTTCCTATCACCTCGAAAATGCATATCGATCCTGTTGACTCTTTATTTAATTTCCAAAACGGAAAAGTGACGGTATTTAAGCCTTCAAAAGACGGGCAGGACGTTGATCTGGAAAAACTTAATAAAGAAATCTCAACTAAGGCAAACTCTGTAATTTTTTCTCAAAAACCTGATTTTGTATCCATAACTATCCCGGTAAAAATATTAAAACCCAATATTACTACAGAAAAAGCAAATAATATGGGGATAAAAGAGCTCATAGGAACAGGCACTTCACTTTTCCAGCATTCAATACCCGGCAGAATTTATAATGTAAATCTCGCAGCGTCCCGCCTTAATGGGGTGCTTGTTAAACCCGACGAAGTTTTCTCTTTTAATAAAATCCTGGGTGATGTTTCTGCATTTACAGGATATCAGCAGGCATACATTATACAAAATGGCAGAACAGTATTGGGTGACGGAGGCGGTGTCTGTCAAGTCTCAACGACACTTTTCAGAGCGCTTCTTGATGCAGGTCTTCCAATAGTTGAGCGCCAAGCGCACGCTTATAGAGTCGGCTACTATGAACAGGATTCACTGCCCGGAATCGATGCGACGGTTTTTTCTCCCACTGTTGATTTGAAATTTAAAAACGATACGGGAAATTATATTCTTATTCAGACATATATTGACCCAAGCGTTCTAAGGCTTACCTTTGAACTATATGGAACCAAAGACGGAAGAGCAGTATTAATGACAAGTCCTGTTATTTTAAGCCGCTCGTCTGCACCTGCTGATGTCCACCAGGATGACCCAACACTTCCTAAAGGCCAAGTCAAACAAGTGGATTTTTCAGCAGCGGGCGCAAATGTTTATTTTACGAGACAGGTGACAAAAGATGGAAAGGAAATCATATCGGACAAGTTCGCTTCGAATTACCGGCCGTGGGCAGCCGTCTATCTCCACGGAACAAAGGAGAATTAATAAATTGACCTAATTAATCTAATTGTTCTAATTGACCTAAGCTTGGGATATTGGTATTTTGGATTTATTTAGAAATTAGAAATTAGGATTTAGAAATTTTGAGCATGATAATTAAAATAGATAAAGCTATTGAGATAAGTAATAAACTTAGAAAGCAAAGAAAATCAATTGTTGTTGCAGGGGGATGCTTCGACATACTTCACGTAGGACATGTCAGGTTTTTAAAAAATGCGAAGGATCAAGGCGAAGTTCTCTTTATACTTCTTGAAAACGATGAAAAAGTCCGAAAACTCAAAGGAAAAAACCGGCCAATAAACTCTCAGAAAGATAGGGCGGAAATCCTAGCAAGTCTTAAATACGTTGATTATGTTGTCCTTCTTCCTTACATGAAATCTGACGAAGATTATGATAAACTAATAAACCAGATAAAACCAAACGTCCTAGCAACTACAGAAAATGATCCGGCAATTATACATAAAAAAAGGCAGGCGAAGTTGATAAATGCAGAAATAAAAGAAGTTGTAGAAAGGATAAAAGAAAAATCTACCACAATTTTGGGGAAAATAATTCTTAAAAAGAATAAATGAAAAAAATAGCAATTATTATCGGTGTTTTGATTATAATCGGGCTGGGCATCTGGGCATGGCAGGCTTCTGAGAAATCTCCGGTTGCGAAAATAAATAATCGTTCATTTAAGCTTTATGTAGCAAAAACTGAAAAAGACAAACAAATTGGCCTGTCAAAATATAAAAAAATTGAAAATGAAAGAGGAATGGTTTTTTCTTTTTCAAAAGCAAATTATTACCCTTTTTGGATGAAAGAGATGAAATTTCCAATTGATATTATTTATATTAATGACGGCAAAATTGTAACAATTTATAGGAACGTGCCAACACCAAAAGATAAGTTAAGTCCTCCCGTATATAACAGTACCAAACCTGCTGATACCGTACTTGAAGTAAACGCAGGTCTCTCTCAAAAATACAACTTCAAAGAGGGAGACACGGTAAGCTTCTCAAATATCTAATGACGATCTTAGGAATTGAGACTTCTTGTGATGAAACAGGTGCTGCTGTTATTCAGGTCAATCCTAAAACAAACGAAATAAAAATTATATCCAACATTCTGGCGTCTTCTCTTTCTCTTCATTCAAAAACGGGTGGGATAATTCCTGAAATCGCAGCGCGTGAACAGGTAAAATATATGATTCCTGTTCTTGAGAAATCCCTTAAAGAATTTGATAAAAATACCAAAACTTCTATAGATGCTATTGCTGTTACAGTTGGGCCGGGATTGGTAGGCTCGCTCCTTGTCGGCGTTGAGACAGCACGAACTCTTTCTTATCTTTGGGATAAACCCATAATTCCGGTCAACCATCTTATCGGACACATATACGCTAATTGGCTAACAGACTACGGTCTACAGTCTACGGAAAAACAAAAAGCTGTAGTCGGTAGTCTGAAAGCTATAAGCAAGCAGCCAGAATTTCCTCAGGTTGCTTTAGTTGTATCGGGCGGACACACGGATCTGGTTCTATTAAAAGACCATAATAAACTTAAATGGCTTGGCGGGACACGTGATGATGCAGCGGGTGAAGCTTTTGATAAGATCGGAAGATTACTCGACCTTCCATATCCCGGCGGTCCTTCAATTGAAAAAGAAGCGCTAAAAGGAAATCCCAAGAAATTTACTTTTCCAAAACCGATGATAGACTCCAAAGATTTTGACTTCAGTTTTAGCGGTTTAAAAGCTGCTGTTTTTCGAGAAATAAAATCTATTAAAAAAATAGATAAGCAAATCGTATCTGATATTTCCTATGCTGTCCAAGAAGCAATTATTGATGTTTTGGTAAAGAAAACTTTAAAAGCTGCCGAAAAATATAAAGTCCGCTCAATTCTTCTTGGTGGTGGTGTTGCCGCGAATAATAAACTTAAAGAGAAATTTCAATCGTCAATCGTCAATGGTAAATCGTCAATCAAGCTTTTCGTCCCAACGAAAAGCTTGTGCACCGACAATGCCGCCATGATCGCAACAGCCGCATTCTACAATTACAAACCTGTTGCTTGGCAAAACATAAAAGCAGATCCCGAATTATATTTCTACTAAATCTCTGTTGACAAAATTTGAGATATTGTTTAATATTATCCCAAATGTCCAAAGTAGAAAGAAAACCAGCCCGCCTTCATCAACTTCCACTAGGCGATGATACGATGAGAAGGTATGCTTCTCGTTCCATGAGACCAGGCGGAAATCAAATGATCGGCGGAGATGATTTATCTTGGGCTCGCGGCATAGACGAAAGCAGTCCTGAATACACAATAGCCGTAGAACGCACAATTAAGGCTTTAAAAGATTGGGGCCAGAGAAGGAAAAATGGTCAATCTTCTTAATTTTAACCTCTTATTCTGTGGTAAAATAGATTGATGCAAAATGAACTGCCTATCATTATCTTCTCGCTTATCGTCGCTGTTGCTGCAATCTTCTATTTCCTCAACAAGAAACTTTCAGAACTTAAAAAACCCGAAGAAAATGACACTTTAGTCGAATGGCTCAAGACAATGCAATCTTCTCTTGAATCTACAAACAAAACCCTCAATGATGCTATGTCAAAAAACTCAACAAGTATGGTCAAGACTCTTCAGGAAAATTCAAAACAGCTTAATGAACGGCTTGATAAGGCAGCAGCAGTGATAAGAGATGTTGGAAAAGAAGTAGGACAAATGTCTGAGATTGGAAGGAGCATGCAGGACCTCCAGGATTTTCTGAAAAGTCCAAAGCTTCGGGGCAATATCGGCGAGCAGGTGTTAAAAGACCTTATTTCCCAAATGTTCCCCAAAAATAGCTTTCATCTTCAGTATCAGTTTAAGACCGGAGAGAGAGTTGATGCCGCGATAAAAACAGACGCAGGAATTCTTCCTATTGATTCAAAATTCCCCATGGAAAATTATCAGCGGATGGTAAAAGCCGGAACTGAAAAAGAAAAAGAAGACGCCAAGAAAGAATTCATGCGGGATGTTAAGAAACATATCGATGCAATTGCGAAGAAATATATTCTTCCTGATGAAGGAACGATGGATTTTGCTCTTATGTATATACCAAGTGAAAACGTTTTCAATGAACTGTCAAATATTACTGATATTAATGACTATGCAAGGAAATTAAGAGTTTATCCCGTCTCACCCAATACTTTATACGCTCACCTTCAGACAATTCTCCTTTCTTTTGAGGGAAAGAAAATAGAGGCACAATCAAGACAGGTTCTGAGGCTTCTGCGGGCCCTTCAGGTTGATTACGGCAAAGTCCAGGAAAATGTAGGAGTTTTAGGCAAACATATCAATAATGCATCTTCTCAATTTGCAAATGTATCCTCAGGTCTTCTACAATTAGGTAATAAGATAACTTCTGCAGGAAGCCTGGAAGAAGGAGCTGTAAAGGAAGTAGCAGGGCTTACTGAAAAAGGAGGTGAGATATCGGATGAATAATAAAACATTAATTATAGTAATCGCACTTTTGATAGTAATCGGAGGAGCTTTGCTTATTGGCGGACAATTAACGAATAAAAAATCCGGCAATACGACGCAAACTTCAACCCCGACAACTCAGCAGACACAATCGAATCAAAATGGTCAAGTACAAGTAGGAAAACCTATTACTGAAACTATAGAAACAGTAAATATTTCAAGCTCTGGATTTAACCCGCAAAGCATTACAATTAAAAACGGCAGTAAAGTAATTTGGATTAATAAATCGGGAGCAGATGTGAACATAGTTCCTACAAACAAATATGTTCCTCTTACTTTGGGACAATTTCCGAACGGATCATCTGTTCAGCTTTTGTTTGATAAAACAGGCACATACACTTATCAGAATCAGTTGAAGACAAGTCAGACGGGAACAGTAATCGTACAGTAGGCTTCAAAAACTCTTCTTTTTCTGCTCTTTTGGAAAGAGCAGCTATTCTGTATCAATTGAGATTATTTGGTGTTAAAATATTTTGAGATTATGGACGAAAAGAACTTAAATGATAAACAATTACAAGCAATAAGGTATGGTCAGGGGCCGCTTCTTATTATTGCGGGTGCCGGTACCGGAAAAACCACTGTTATTACAGAGAGAATTAAGCATCTTATCATAGACAAAAACATCCAGCCTTCAAACATTCTGGCTTTGACTTTTACAGATAAGGCTTCTTATGAGATGCAGGAACGGGTCGACGTACTTCTTCCGTATGGCTATACCAATCTTTGGATTCATACTTTCCATTCGTTCTGCGATAGGGTTCTGCGCGATGAAGCACATACCATTGGACTTGACCCGAATTATAAATTAATTTCAGAATCTGAATCTGTGCTTCTGATGCGAAAAAATATTTTTGATTTAGGGCTTAAAATATTTAAACCCATGGGAAATCCCACTAAATTTCTAGATGCGCTTCTTACCCATTTTTCAAGATTAAAAGACGAAGACATAACACCTGATGAATATATAAAATGGGCACAAAACCAAAAATCACCAGATGAAAAGGGGCAATACATCGAGCTTGCAAATTCTTACAAAAGTTATGAGGAACTTAAAACGAAAGAGTCGATGATGGATTTTTCGGATCTTATTTCAAATACTCTTAAACTTTTTAGGAAACGGGCAAATATTCTTAAAAGATATCAAAAGCAATTTAAATTTATATTAGTAGACGAATTTCAAGACACCAATTATGCACAAAATGAATTGGCGATTCTCTTAGCAGGAGATGATAAAAATATCACTGTAGTTGCGGATGACGACCAGTCAATTTATAGGTTCCGAGGCGCTGCTGTCTCAAACGTTTTACAGTTTAAGAAAAGCTTTCCCAAAACAGAAATCGTAACTCTTAATGACAATTATAGGTCCACTCAAACAATTCTTGATGCATCCTATCAGCTTATTCAAAATAATAATCCCAACAGGCTTGAGGTTGTCGAGGGGATAGATAAGAAGCTTAAGAGTCATTCAAGAGTCGTCAAAAAAGAAATTGAAGTTATTCATGAAAACCGCTCTGAAGATGAGGCGGATAAAATTGCCCAGACTATAAAAGAATTGGTAAAAACTTACGAACATAAAGACATCGCAATTTTGGTAAGAGCTAATAACCATGCTCAAAGCATAACGACATCACTTGCCCGTCATCGAATCCCTTATCAATTCTTAGGACCCGGCTATCTTTTTCATCAGGAAGAGATAAAAGATTTAATTTCATATCTCGTGTTCCTGACAGATGTTTCCGATTCTGTTGCACTCTTTCGTGTTTTATCCATGGAGATTTTTGATATTCCGTATATAGAACTCAATTATCTCTTAAGCTTTGCCAAAAAAAGAAATCTTAATCTTTTTGAGGCGCTTTCTGAAATTGATCAATCATTTTTAAAACCTGAAACACTTGAAAAATTGAGAAATTTTAAGCTTATGGCAGATCGTCACCTTGAAAGAGTCAAGAAAGACACAGCAGGACAAATTCTTTATTATTTTCTGGTAGACTCCAAGCTTTTTGAAACTTTGAAAACTACTGCGTCGGTCAAGGAAGAGCAGAAAGTTCAGAATATTGCAAAGTTTTTTGATAGGATTAAGAACTTTGAGACCGAACGCGCCGATGCAAATATTTTTACTCTCGTTGAATGGTTTATGCTTATGCTCCAGATGGGAGATAGCCCTACTGCGGCAGATATTGACATGAGAGACAAGAATGCAGTAAATATTTTGACTGTCCACTCTTCAAAAGGTTTGGAATTCAAAGTAGTTTTTCTGGTAAATCTTGTTTCGGACCGTTTCCCGACGCGGCAAAGAAATGAGAAGATTCCTCTACCCGAAGGAATTATCAAAGAAAACCTCCCCAAAGATACCGATTTTCATCTTGAAGAAGAAAGAAGGCTTTTCTATGTAGGTATGACTCGGGCAAAAGAGCTTCTGTATTTTACGGCTGCAGATTATTATGGCGCTGGCAAGCGTATAAAAAAACTCTCTCCTTTTATTTATGAAACTCTTCCGGAACTAATTGAAAATGAAAAAACAAAAAAACAAATTCAGCAATTGTCTTTAACAGAGGTTCTTTCAGTTTATGAAAGCAAAGACGATGAGGAAGAGAAAAAACCTGCGCTTAAATTAAGCTATATTACATACTCGAATCTTCAAATGTTTGATATTTGTCCACTTCATTACAAAGCCCGTGTCATTTTCAATATCCCTACACCGCCTGCTGCGGTCCAAAGCTTTGGAATTTCTATGCATAACACTTTGTATAGATTTTATAAAGAGCTCCAGGACGGCGAAAAACCTACTTTAAAAAATCTTAAAGAGATACTTAAGAACGAATGGATTTCACAAGGTTATGACGGAAAAAAGCATGAAGAAGAACGTTTCGCCCAGGCGCTTAAGATTCTTGATGAGTATTACAAAACAGACTGTAATCCCCCAATAAAACCACTAAGACTTGAGGAGCCATTTAATTTTGTTCTTAGAAACAGTGTCAAGGTTTTCGGAAAAATTGACAGAATTGATAAAAAAGATGATGGTATTGAAATTATTGATTATAAAACCGGTGAACAAAATCCAAAGGCAGAAAAAGCACATGAACTTCAGCTTGCAATGTACGCACTTGCTGCTACCCGTATAAAAGATGAAATTCTCAACCGTGATCCAAAAGACATAACTCTAACTCTTCATTTCCTTGAAGGAAATACCAAAAAATCCATGACTTTTACAAAAGGGGATTTAGATAAACTCGAAGACAGTCTTATTGAAAAAATTGAAGAAATAGAAAAAAGTGATTTTAAATGTTCGGGGAATATTATTTGTAAGAGTTGCGAATACAAAATGCTCTGCAACACTTCCTAAAATTACCGTTCAAAGCAAGCGAGAATATCTAAATCAATAAGCATTCCAATTGCTTCCATTCCAAATAAGGCGCGAAAAATCTTTACCGTTTTTTATTACCTTATTTACAGCAGCAGGTAGAGAATCTAACGCTCTTTTAACTTCATCCTTACTTTTTAAATCCAATTCTATTAACAATCTATAGTCTTTAAAATAAATCCAAAACACCAGATGACTGTATATTTCTCCCTTAAAGTTTTCAGGTAAAACCACGGACTTCCTGATGGGTTTTACGTCAACAATTTTCATAATCCCTTTTTTTATTAGGTCATAAATATCCCCTCCAATTGCTCCCAAAAAACCTGCAACAATAAGAGGAGCAACGGATTTTACGAACATATCAAGTTCGGGCATTAAGCCAGAAGCTCCAGCTCCCAGCTCTCCTTCTTTAGTTGATGGATTCAATCGAGAGAAAGCCTTTAAGATATTCTCGTATCCCGTCTCTCCATAAATATCTTTTCGAGGCTTAATATAGAAGCTAATTTTTTTACTTTTCACGAGGAATTAAAGATGCTCTGAGGAGAGAGTAAGCCAGATTCTGTTCTTGTCCGCAATCTATCTATGCTCTCTACTTGATGCTCCTGTAAGGAAAGTAATAATCCCCCTCCGCACAAGGCTTTGGAGGACATGCGCATCATTCTGAGATTGCAGCAGGTAGGATTGCCCGTTTCACACTCACTCGTCTCTGTTGCTCTCAAGTCTTGTCAATTCAAGACTTGTTTTAAGCTTCGCATGTGAGTAAAAAGCTTAAACACTATCAAAGTCGGAGCTTACACTCCGTCCCCTCCTTACTGCTGTCTGGACTTTCCTCTATCATCATGTTT
>JBBTVO010000013.1:0-24706 GCA_038063195.1 Patescibacteria group bacterium | reverse complement strand
TGTTATTAATCTATCCTGTTATATCCATTTATATATTTTTGTTTTTTGTTTGTCAAGACCCTTGTTTTGCTCTTGGTGCCTACAGTGGTCTCGTTCTCCATTCTGGGAAGTCCAGTCTTCTTAATATTCTTTACTGTGATTTGAGTTACCTCATCATTCTGAACAAATACTTCAATACTTCCCCATCGAATATCATCTAAGGCTTCATTTATTTCGCTTAGTAATTGCGGAGTTTTTTTCGCCATACTATAAATTAAAAAATAATTTTAATAGATTCTTTTTTTCCTTTTATTTCTCCTATTGTTAGCATTAAGTTTTTGTCTGAATCGTTTATTGGAAACCCAAGTCTTGTAAATTTGGTGGATATTGCCTGAACCGCAACAGGGTCATTGTGGACATCCGCTGCAATCAATTCTTTTGAGCTATCGATTTGAAGCCTTACATAGTCTCTGCTGTTAATTTCGATTCCTTGAGTGAAGTTGTTTGAAACTTTAAGGTTTAAAATAAGAAAAGTTCTCCCCTTGACTGCTGTTGCTCTCTGTCCTTTTACAATTATTGAATCCTGAAGCTCTGCGGATTCAATTTTGTACTTTACTTTACTTATATCCTTACCTTTATCGTCTTTTAAAGGGAATTCAAATTCTTTATTTAAAATCTGTCTTGCCTTTGTTGCCGCTTGAGGAGGCCTGTCATCTTTATAGCTTGTTGAATTTTGGTTTAGCGATTTTCCAAGATAGAAAGAAAGAGTCAAAAGAACAACAGCAATAATAAGGAAAAGAAAACGGGAAGTATTCCTGTTTCTAAAATTTCTGTTTGGATATGAAGGATTAGTAAGAGAACTTCTGTTAATTAAACTATTTATTGTGTTTTTTACATTTTGCACTAAATTATTTAAAATTTGCAAAAATAAATTAAAATCTATCTTAAGCGTTGGTATATTAGTTTTTGGTATTAAAATTGTTTGTTTATTCCCAATCGTATCCATTTTCGTTTTGCCTAATAAAAACGCCCCTTTTGGGGGCAGAGAGTATAGTACGCGCACTATATCAAACTGAAATTTGCTTGTCAATACCCCTGTCTTTAAAGGCAAATCGAAGTTATTCAACAGAAACTTTAATTGCGGTAATATTGCTTAAGCTGTTTTTTTCAATATGTATTTTAACTTTAAATCCTGCCCATAATATTATATATGGCCTGTCAAATGAGGTAGTCTTATTGGCAAAGAGAATGGGATGGAATATACTTGCACCACCAAGGTCTTGATGATGGCGTTGGAATAGGAGTCGGACTTGGAGTTATAGAGGGAGTCGGGGTGGGGGTTAAAGTTGGTGTTGGCGATGGTGTTAGGGTTGGTGTGGGTGTCAAAGTTATTTGCGTGCATCCATCCAAAGCCTTACAGGCGTTTATTCTGCCATACGTCCAATAAAATCCTGTTCCCGGGATTTGGTCTGATGAAGACTGAAGTTTGTCACGCACTTGAAAGTTATTCCAATCCGGGTGAAATCCAAAAATAAGCCCTGCAAGCCCCGACACATAAGGAGCTGCCATGGAGGTTCCCGAAAAATATGTGTAGTCTCCTTTGTATGTCGAAATTATGGATACGCCCGGAGCAGCAACATCTACCCAAGATCCGTAGGTTGAAAAGCTTGCTTTTTTGTCATTCTGATCTGTTGCCGCAGTTGCTATTGAATTTGAATAATACGCAGGATAGAATCTGCTTGTGGAATTTCTGTTTCCTGCCGCCGCCACAACCACAGTGCCTTTATCCCAGGCATAATTTACAGCGTTTTGTAAAGTGAACGAAGAAGAGGTGCCTCCCAAGCTCAAATTTATGACTTTTGCCCCATTATCGGATGCCCAAATAATTCCGTTTGCAACCCAGGAGTAATAACCGGACCCGTTGTTATCTAAAACCTTAACCGACAAAAGCCTGCTGTCATATCCTGTTCCCGCGACACCTATATTGTTATTAGTAATACTTGATGCAATTCCGGCGACATGAGTTCCGTGTCCGTCTCCGTCAAAATCCGCATCTGTTGTAAAATTTGCTCTTCCTACGATTCTCCCAGAAAGATCCGGATGGGTATCATCTATTCCTGTATCAACGATTGCAATTTTTGTAGTTGAAGAACCGTGGGTAACATCAAAAGCCAAAGAAGCCTGAATTTTTGCAAGACCCCACTGATTAGAATAATAAGGGTCATTAGGAATTTCAACCTTTTGGACTTTAAAATCCGGTTCAATATAATCTATAAGTTTGCTTTGGGAGAAAATTTTAATTAGCTTGTCTTTTTTTTCAGCAGGAACACTAAATACAAAAGTATTGGGTAATTTTATTTTTTCTTTTATAGAGATCTTATGTGTTTTCAGTAAACTCTCCCTGGAAAAAGATGAGGCCGATTCTCTAAATTTTATGATTATTCTCTCCGGAGCTTTCGGAGGAGTTGGAAAGGTTATTGCCAAAACATAGGACTTAAAAAATATCAATCCTAAAATTGCAAGAACAAAAAATAAAAAAATGGACAGCCTCCTCATATTTTATTTGTAGCACTTAAGATTTATTTAGTCAAATATTTTGCTGAATACTGCCTTATACAATTGTATAATCTCAGACACAGACTATAAAAATGAGGAAATTAATCGAAAATATTATTCCATACATAATAGTTTTTATTGCCTCCATTCACTTTCCCACCGATCCCGATTTGGGATGGCATCTAAAATATGGGGAACATTTTTTTAAAACAGGGAGTATATTACGGGACAATATATTCTCTACGATGATGTCTGATTACAAATGGGTCAATCACTCTTGGGCATCTGATCTTTTAGTTTACATTTCGTTTAATACATTCGGGTTTTTAGGTGTTAGCCTGCTAGGGGGAGCAATAGTAACGCTAACATTTTATTTTTTTTCAAAAGCTTTTAATCTTTCATTTTGGGATAAGGCGTTTCTCTTTCCGATAGTATTATTTCTTGTAAAAAACGTTAATGCTGCATCTTTCAGATCACAGCTGATTTCATACCTTTTAACCGGAATTCTTTTTTACATCATCTCTCTTTATAATAAGAATCCCAAAAATCTTCTTTTTACAATCCCGTTGTTTTTAATATGGGCAAATTTTCATGGGGGATTTATTTTAGGACTAGTACTTCTTATTGGATATTTAGGAATAAAAAAAATCATAGAATTTAAAAATAATCCGGATGTAAAATCTTTACCAAAATTAATTAGACTAGAAGCAGCTATTGTCGTAGGCATTTTGATTGCAACACTAATTAATCCGTTTGGGTATGCAGTTTACCTAGAATCACTAAATCATTTTGGAAATCCATGGTTAAAATATGTATCTGAGTGGTCATCTTTTTCCGATCTCTCATCTCAATGGTGGAATCTAATAATTTTTATGAATTTATATTTAATAAGCATTGTGATTCTTTTCTTAACAGGGAAATTAAAAAATAGACTTCCAATTGTTATTTTGATACTCCCATTCCTGGCTTTATCATTTTATGAACGCAGATATGCATGGTCGATGTACTACATTTCTTTTCCTGTCCTTTTAGCAATTTCAGATTTTTTTAAACCTAGCTCAAAGTCAAACCAAGTAATTTTCGCCAGCATACTAACTATAATATCTCTAGTTTTTATTTTAAACTCCAAAATTCCTACTGAAAAATATTTTACAATGAATTGGCAGGAATATTGCAAGGCGCCTGCCAACCTTTGTTCTTATGGTGCAATAAATTTTATTTCAAAGAATAATCTCTCAGAAAATTTGTCTACTCCATACAGTTGGGGCGGTTGGATGATTTGGCACTATCCTAATATTAAGCCCAGCATAGATGGCAGAATGCACTTGTGGAGAGATGAAAAAGGCTATAGTGCTTTTGCAGAATACTACACTAATGTTCAAGATTGGGAAACTATTGATAAATCTTCCTATGATGTCGTTTTGGCTCTAAAATCAAAGCCCATATACAAGAGGTTGCTAGAGCTCAATAGAGAGAAGAAATGGAGGATTGTCTATGGAGATGAAATTTCCGCAATATTTGTCAGAAATTAACTTCTTACTTTACCGTAACACTTTTAGCCCTTCGACTCACCGCTCAGGACAAAATCCTATTTAACAGTAACGGATTTTGCAAGATTGCGCGGCTTATCAGGATCAAGTTTTCTTTCCAATGCCAGGAAGTATGCAAGAAGCTGAATTGGCACAATTTGAGCAATAAAGCTTCCATCTTTCAGATCTTCAACCTTAATCCAATATTCAAATGCATTGGAATTTTTATGAGAAACTCCTATTGTAAATCCCCCCCGGGATTTCACCTCCATTGCGTTTGAAATAATAGAATCATAAGTTTCATCATTTGGAGCAAACACAACGCAAGGAGTACCATTTTCTATCAAAGCAATTGGCCCGTGTTTTAATTCTCCGCCTGCCAATCCTTCAGATGAAATATAGCTTACTTCTTTTATTTTAAGCGCTGTTTCTAGAGCAGATGAGAACGAAACTCCTCTTCCTATTGCATAAATTCCTTTTGACCCTTTTAGCTTTACCGCTAATTTTTTTATCATATCTACATTTTTTTTGTCCAAAAGTCTGCCTGCCTCATCTGCAGTTTTTTCAAGGATTTGTTTCCCTTCAGAAAGCTTGCTTGTCATGGAAAAAACTAAAAGCAATAATACCGATAGCTTGGCTGTATAAGCTTTGGTAGATGCAACTGCAGTTTCGACTCCCGCATTAAGCAAAATATTAAAGTCACTCATTCGGTATATAGATGACCCTTGCGAATTAGTAATTGCACCTATCTTACTTCCTCTTTCTCTTGCTCTATTTAAAGGTTCTATTACATCAATGGTTTCTCCGCTTTGAGACAGAGCGATTACTAGACTATCTTTCGTAAGAAAATGCTCTAGATAATTAAACTCTGATGCAACAGAAGTATTTACATGTTTGTGAACTGCCCTTGAAAAAAGATACACACCCGCCAATGCGGCATAATACGCTGTACCTGCGCCTATAAAAAAAGTCCCGCGCGCATTTTCAACCATTTTTGAAAAACTTTCTATTTGTTTATCATAATTCCTTGCAATATTTCTGATAATATCTGGCTGCTCTGATATTTCTTTTATCATAAAATGATCAAATCCGCTTCTTGATGCATGGGAAATTTTAAAGTCAATCTTTTCAATTTTTGCCTTGATATTATCACCCGTTGCTAAGGACATGATAATTATTTTCTTATTTAATACTGCCATTTGATCATCCTCTAAGAAAATAATTTTATTTGTATGGCTTGAAAGTCCTGACACGTCTGACGAAATAAGAAAACCATTCTTTGTTATTCCTATAACAAGAGGCGATCCATTCTTAGCAGCAATTATTTCTAGGGAATTTGCATTGGCAACTACTATCGCGTTTAGTCCTTTTAATTTATTGAATGCGTCTCTAACCGCTGACGTAAATCCCTTTTTTTTAAAAAATTCTTCAATAAGATGAGGTATTGTTTCCGTGTCGGTTTCCGAGATAAACTTATGACCTTTTTTTATTAAATCCTTTTTAAGTTCTTCGAAATTTTCAACAATTCCATTGTGAACAACAGAAATTGTTCCTGTGCAGTCAAGATGCGGATGTGCATTTTTTTTTGTAACTCCTCCATGTGTCGCCCAACGGGTATGTCCTACTGCAAGACTTGAGTCTTCCTGGGATTTTAATTTTGCATCACCAATTTTACCGACATGTTTTTCGACTTCAAATCTATTTTTGATTTTTGATTTTTGATTTTTGATTTTGTACGCAATTCCCCAACTGTCATAACCTCTATATTCTAAAAGTTTTAATCCATCTAGCACAATTTGCGAAGCATTAGTCTTATGACCAACATAACCGAATATTCCACACATATTAATTATTTTTTACTATAGATACGATTTTATTCAAATTTTTAATTTCTGCATCAGGAGTAAAGTTTTTAACTTCTTTCTCAAAAAAAGCAAATCTTCCTCTTTTTATCCAAATTGTATAAACATTTTTGTCTATTTGTTTTGCTTCATAAAGAATCGGCAAGACATCATCAATTAGAAAAACTCTATAATCTTTATATTTTTCTAGAACAGGCTTAAGTTCCTTGATTTTATAAGGAAAAATATGAATATGATTTTCATGGAAGAAGTTTAGAATTTTTTTGATTTTTTCTCTCTGGAAATTTTTATCACCTCCTGAAAAAATTCCAATAGTTAAGTTTTTATCCTGATATATTTTTTTCAGAATCTCTTCAACCTCTTCGTATAAATGCTCATGTAGCTCTTCTTTTTTAACATAAATATCAAGAAAGGCTATGGGAATGTTTGAATCAAATTTTTTGTTAACATCTGAGATGAAAGAACCGGGATCGAAATATCCTATTTTCTTTCTTGATTTAAAATAAATTCTATCCAAAACTTTTTCTACGTTTTTATATTTATCATCCTTAAGATGTTTTTTAATTTCACTGAGTATTCTTTTTCTGAATTTAAGAGAGTTAAACAGAGTATAGTCGATATCAAAGAGGATAACTTTCTTCATTTACTTTTCTGTGATTATTTCCTGAAATTTGGAGTAGTATTTGGTGTTTGATGCTACATTTTTTTGAATTACTGTAGAGGGGCCTATCACGGAATTTTCTCCGATTATAACACCTGGCATAGTTGAGCATTTTATCCCAACTTTTACATTATTACCAATAATCGTGCCTAAGCTCCTTAAATGTGTGTCAATTTTTTCATCTTTTATTTTTGTTTTTACTGATTTTCTGTCAAGTCTAACATTAGCCGTTGCGAATTGCGCTCCTATTCTTACGTCTTCTCCCACTACGGAATCTCCTATAAATCCTGAGTGGGCTTTGCTATTTTTCATTATTAAGGTATTTTTAACTTCCATATAAGCACCTACTGTACAGCCCCCCTCAATATCAGTACCGCCTCTTATTATTGCGTTATTCCCAATAGTAGAATTCTTTCCGATAAAGCATGGGCCCTTTATTTTTGCGCCTTCCATAACCGTGACATTATCTTCAATTATTACATCTCCTATAATCTCGGCGCTTTTTGCAATCTTAGAATTTTTTTTAATACTCTTACCTTTTATTTTTGAAAGAAGAAAATTCTTAACCTCAAGTATGTCCCATGAATATTTAAGCGAGGGCGCTTCGGCGCTTGTCAAGACAATCTTTACATCACCATTTTTAGCTGAAATTGATATTGCGTTTTCAAGCTTGTAATGTTCGTCTGGAGTATCCCTCAGTGTCTTAAAAAAATCTTTTGAGAACAAATATGTACCTATCAATCTTATATTAGATACCGCATCTTGTCTTGAAGGCTTCTCAATTAGATCCAAAACCCTGTCTTCTTCAACTTTCAAAACTCCATATTTGCCAACTTCATCCTGATTCTTACCTACCAAAACAACCTTTACTTTTCCATTTTTTTTGACAAGCATTCTGTCTTTGTATTCGTCAAAATCTACCCGCGACGCATTCAGGAGGAAAAAATCACCCCTTATCAGTTTCTCTGTAAGCAAAAGTCCGTTACCAGCCCCCGTAGGATCTTCCTGAACTACATAATCTATTCTTGCTCCATAATCATTTCCATCTCCTAAGATTTTTTTAATTTCAGAATCTTCTGAAACAACCAGTATGATTTCTTTAATTCCTGACCTCACAACGGACTCTATTGTATGTATCAAAATAGGCTTTCCCATAACTGATACCAAAGACTTATGAGAAAAACTTTCGTTATATGGTGAGAATCTGCTTGATTTACCTGCTGCAAGTATTACTGCCTGCATATTATTCCTTCTCTCTCCTGATTTTTGCACCCAGAGTTTTTAATCTTTTTTCAAATCCTTCATAGCCTCTATCAAGGTGCTCTATTCCAAAGATTATACTCTCTCCTGCTGCAGATAAAGCGGCCAGCACTAAAGTAGCACCTGCCCGCAAATCTGAAATTTCTATTACCCCATTGTGAAGCTCCATAGGTCCTAAGATTCTTGCTGCATGCTTATACTCCGGTTTATTATCTTCGTAATTAAAATTATAAAAAGAATTTGGGTTGTTGATTTTTGGATTAAAAAGTTCAATATCTGCTCCCATTTTTTCAAGCTCTCCGACATAGAAAAATCTATTTTCATATACTCTTTCATGGATTGTCGATATTCCGTTTGCCTGTGTCATCATGACCGCCCATGGACCCTGCCAATCCGTCATAAAACCCGGATAAAAACCTGTAGTTATGTCTGTAGGTTTAAGTTCTCCTTTATAAAAAAACCTAATTTTATTTTTACTTATTTCAAGACCTCCGCCTGTTTTCTTAAAAACATCAATAAATTCTTCAAGTCCGCGGACATTAATATTTTCGATAAAAATATCTCCCTTAGTCATTACAGATGCGATCGCAAAAGTAACGATCTCATTCCTGTCAGATGGAATTGTAAACTTTGCTCCATGAAGTTTTTCAACTCCATTTATTGCAATTGTCCTGGGTTTTATTCTTTTTACATCTGCTCCCATGAGGTTTAAAAATTCTATTAAATCATCAACTTCGGGTTCTTGAGCAGCATTTTCCAGAACTGTTTTTCCTTTTATCAATACTGAGAGAAGAATTAATGTCTCAGTGCCCGTGTGAGTATTTTTTTCAAATTTATACTTGATCGGCTTAAGCTTCTCGGAAACATTTAGATAGAAGAATCCGTCTCTGCTTTTATAAGAAACTTCAACTCCCATTTCTTCAATCCCTCTTATGATTCTGTCTATAGGCCTCGCTCCAATTCGGCACCCTCCGGGATTTGGTATTAGCGCCTTCCTAAGTCGCACCAAAAGAGGTGCTAGGAACATTGAAGACGTACGTATCGCTGCTGCCTTATCAAGAGAAATTTTAGATTTCTTTAAATTTTCCACTATCACTCTTGCGGTATGATCTTTAATATCTACGCTCCCCCCCAACTCTCTGATAATATCTGCCATTACCATAAAATCCGAAATCAAAGGAATATTCTCGATTACTACTTCCTCATCTGTCAAACAAGAGGCTACTAGCACCTTAAGAGCTACGTTTTTAGAACCGGACACGGTAATTTTCCCTTTCAATTTTCTCCCTCCTGTTACTATAAATTTATCCATACAAATAAACTAAAAACTTAGAACTAATAACTAAAAATTTAACCATTAGATTTTCGTTATCAACTTTTCGTTAATCTTATATATATCTCCAGCTCCCATAGTTATGATGACATAGTTGTCATCAAATTGGTTTTCAGAGATATATTCTACCACATCTCTGACTGAGGGAAGATACTCTACATTGTTATGATACGCGCTCATTTTATTTACTAAGATCTTTGATGAAACAGATTCATCTTTTTCCTCCCGAAGAGATGGATAAATATCAGAAACTACTACAGCATCCGCATTAGAAAAAGCCTTTAGAAAGTCGTCGAATAGTGCTTTTGTCCTTGAATAAGTATGAGGCTGGAAAATACATACAATTTTTTTATTATTGTAATTCTCGTGAAAAGCCTTCAATGTTTTTCTAATTTCTGTAGGATGATGAGCATAATCATCAAAAAGTAGCGCGCCGGATGCGAGTCGTCCTATGTATTCAAATCTTCTCTTTGCACCTTTATAATTTTTAATTCCGGCTTTAACTTTTTCAATCGAAAGCCCTGTCTCAATTCCGGCTATAACTGACGCCAAAGCATTTAATGCGTTAAATTCTCCGGGAAGATTTAACACAAACTCTCCCAATGATGTTCCCCGTGAATTTACCCAAAAAAAAGACTCTCTATTATCCTCTTTAAACTTTTCAATACTATAGTCATTGGTTGGAGAAAAGCCATAAGTTATTTTATTACCCGAAAAATCATTAATTAGTTTTTTATTTTCGCCGTCGTCTCCGCAAATAATTAGAAGTTTCTTAGGATTTGCATTTGCGAAAGATAAAAAATCTCTTCTCAGTATTTCGACATTTTCGAAAAGGTCGGGATGATCAAGTTCGATATTTGTAATTACAAGAATTTCCGGATGCTGCCATAGGAATTTCGGAGTTTTGTCGTATTGAGGCTCTGTGGCATATTCATCCGCCTCAGCAATGAAATATTTTCCTTTTCCTAAATGCCCGGGGAGTCCGAGCGATGCAATCTCAGAAGTTCCTATGATATACGAGGGATCCAGATTTCCATCTTTTAATATTGTGGCGATCATAGCTGCTGTTGTAGTCTTTCCATGTGAGCCTGCAATTGAAATTCCCATAAAATTTTTACCGAATACATCTCCTTTCATAAACTCTCCCACGGCCTGCCCTTGCGTCCAAACAGGGATATTTCTCTCTTTTGCTTCCAAAACCTCGGGATTGTCAAAACCTCCATGCGCTCCCGTTGTTATGACCAAATCTGACTCATCAATATTGCTCCTGGAAAAACCTACCAACGGCGCTATATTTACTTTTTGCAAAGCCTTATCAGTAATAAATTCTTCATTTATATCAGAGCCGGTTACTTCAAAACCCGCTTCTTTTGCGACGATAGCAAGAGGAGTCATGCCGACGCCTTTTATTCCTACGAAATGTATATTTTTAATTTTTTTCATATCTTCGATCGAGCGCTTTTTTTACAGCTTCATATTCATCCCAGGGAACTTCACCTTTGCCATAATTCATAGACTTCTCATGAGCCTTTCCGGTTATAAGAACAAGATCATTCTCCCCCGCAATATCAATTGCAGTAATTATAGCTTTCTGTCTGTCCGGAATTTTTAAGATACTGCCCTTTTCCATCTTTAATTCTGAGTCTTTGACTCCAGTCAGAATATCTCTTGAAATTTTATCAACATCTTCGCTTCTGGGATCTTCTGCCGTTACAATCATAATATCGCAATATTCAGAAGAATACTTTCCCATCTCTGGCCTTTTCGTTCTGTCTCTTTGCCCGGCTGAGCCAAATACATGTATTATCCTACCCGAGACTTTTTCTCTTAACACTTTAAGAATTTCCTTTATAGAATTTGGCGTATGGGCAAAATCAATCATTACCGCAAAATCCTCATCATAAACCATATCCTGCCTTCCCAAAGGTGATTTGAAATCTAATATAGCTTTTCTTATCTGTGCAGACTTTATTCCCAGAAGCCTTGCCGAAGTTATAGCTGCGAGTGTATTATATGTGTTAAACTCTCCCAGCATATTACTCTTAAACTCAAAATTCTCAGGATTAACGTCTGCCGTTTTAGTAAGTCCGTAAGTAACAACCCTTGCTGGGCGCCTGCCCATTAATTTCCTTAACTCGGGCATTAAGATTTTATAAGACCGGTCATCTTTATTTACTACCGCGTCTTTGGATTTCTGGAAAAGCTTGAGCTTTGTTTTTGCGTACTTTCTGTAGTTTTTGTGATAATCCAAGTGTTCATGGCTTACATTTGTTATAACACCGACTTCAAAATTTATTCCATATATCCTAAACTGATCAAGCGAATGGGAAGTCACTTCAAGCACAAGGAATTTTTTCCCGTTTGTACCTCCTCGCTCTACTGCCATTTTGATAAATTTCTGAAGAGCAAAAGGAGATGGAGTGGTTACATGAAAAGGCAGAGAGTAATCCTTACCGTTTATTACAGCACCCACTGAGGATATCATTGAGACTTTTGTGTCTGAGCTCTTCAAGATATTATAGATAAGAGAAGCAGTGGTAGTCTTGCCGTCTGTTCCCGTAACTCCTATGACAGTAAGGTTTCTTGAAGGAAAACCATACCAAAGATTTGCCCCTATGGCCATGGCTAAATGATAGATATTTTTAATTTCTTGAAACATAGCTTGATATTATACCTTTTTTCTGTCTTGTAATCTATTATTCGGTTGGTGAGATCCCGTAATACAAAAGAAGCTGTCTTGCGATATCGAAAAAAACAGGAGCAGCGGTCTCAGCACCATATATCGAAGTTGTAGGTTTATTGAAAATTACAAGCATTGCGAATTTCGGATTGTCTGCCGGTGCATACCCGATAAAAGAAGCTACTGTCTTATTGGGATCGTAATGGCCAGCAATAGGAATTGATGCTGTTCCGGTTTTCCCCGCAATTCTATATCCCTTGACTCGCGCATAAGAAGCTTCTCCCTTATTCACAGCATTTACAAGCATCTCAGTCATTACTTTTGAAGTGTTTTCCGAAATAGTTCTTCCCAGAGCTTTCGGAGCAATTTTTATAGTTTTTCCCTCCGGAGTCTGTATTTCTCTTACTACGTGAGGCTCCATTCTTATGCCTCCGTTTGCAATAGATGAGAAAGAATCAAGGAGTTCTATTGGAGTTACTGAAATTCCCTGTCCAAAAGCTCGCGTCGCAAGATCTGCCTCATACCATTTATCCTTTGGCGGCAGCGCCTGATAGACCTCTCCCTGAAGGTCTATTCCTGTTCCCGTCCCGATGCCAAATTTAGTCAGATAGTCTGTCATTCTGTCGGCTCCAAGCTTCTGTCCTACGAAAACCATTCCGGTATTATCAGAACGCCTTATCACATCAACCATATTTATGTCTTTAAAATATTCATCATTCCATGTACGAATTTCATACCCGCCTACTGAGACCGGCTTATCGCAGATGCTGCACTTCGTTTGAGGTTTTACAATTCCAGCATCAAGAGCCGCTGACATTATGAGAGGCTTAAGAGTCGATCCTGGTTCATATAAATTTGATATCGAAGGGTTTTTATATAAACTTGAGTCAAACTTTCCATACTCAGATGGAGAAAAAGAGGGAAAGGAAGAAAGAGCTATGATATTTCCGGTTTTAGGCTCCATTACAGCCACTATTCCTCCCGCCGCGCCGTATTTTTTTATTCCTTTTTTTAGCTTCTCGTCTGTGATGAATTGAACAGCTCTGTCAATATTTAAAACCAAAGAATTCCCTTTTAGATTTTCAGGATTACTGCTTGCTTGCGCAAGTACCGGACGCCCCAGCGCATCAAAGACTTCAATAACAGCTCCTTCTTTTCCGCGCAAGAGCCTATCATAATAGCCTTCGAGTCCAAAGTACCCTTTATCTTTCCCCAAATCATCTTTCCCTACAAATCCAAGAAGATGTGCAGCCATAGAGGCCTCAGGATAAAACCTCGTGAACGTCTCTTCAAAATCTACTCCCTGAATCCTTAAATCTTCTATCTTCTTTTTCTCTTGCGTATCAATACCGGTTTTTAATGATATCCAATACTTGTCCATAGAGAGCTGAGAACTTACTGAGGCCTTATCAATACCAAGTTCTGAGGATAAAATTATGGAAGTTTCATTCTTATTCTTTATTTGCTTTGGATTTGCAAATACTAAATAAGAAATTCTATTGGTTACGATTTGGAAATTGTCTGATGTTTTTATTTCTCCGCGCTGAGGCAGTATATTTATAGACCTTTCGTACTGGGATTGTCCAAGACGCGAGAGATCTTCTGCCTTAACTACCTGCCAGTAAAAAAGTCTGGATAAGACGGCTAGGAAGGCAAGAATCAGGATAATAAGAACTGCCCTGTATCTCCATATCATACATTCGGTAAACTCAGTATGACCCTGAGCTTATGCCGAAGGGTCATGGCTTTTTTGCCAAAGGAATAGATTTATTAAGCGAAATAATAGACTTACTTTCTGCAAATCCCAAACTAGAGGCTTTTGAGGCTACATAATTGAAAGAGCTTATTGAAAGAAGTTTTTGTTTTACATTTATATTCTGGATTTTATAGTACGCTATGTCTGTTTGAATCTGATCAAGTGCGATTCCCGAAGTAGAAATTCCATTTGACACCACAACACGCATAATAGAAAGACCAACTATACATAAAACTATTATTATTAAGACAGAAATTGGTTTTTTCATACTTCGATTTTACTCAGCATGACCCTGAGCTTGCCGCACATTCGGCTAGGCTCAGTGCGGCGCCGAACGGGTCATATTTTCTTAAAAATTCTCAATTTAGAACTTCTACTCCTACTATTGTTTTTAATTTCTTCCAAACTTGGAATAATTGGTTTTTTTGTTAAAATTTCTCCTATTCCTTTTTTTTCGTATTCCTCAAACGTTTTTTTTACAATTCTGTCTTCAAGTGAATGAAAGCTTATTATTAAAAGATTTGCGCTTTTATCCAAAAGGTCTATTGCTTTGGGCAAAACTTCCCTTAGATTATTAAGCTCATCATTTACCGCAATCCGCAAAGCCTGAAAAATTTTGCTTAGAATTCTTGCTCGTTCAAAGGCTGATACTTCATGGTCATTACCCAATATTGCCCTTAGGAGATCATCTGTTGTCTCAAGCTTTTTTATTCTACGGGCGCTAACAATACGCTCAGAAATCCGCCGAGAAGAATATTCCTCACCCAATTTATTAAATAGTTCATTAAGTTCTCCTTTCGTAAGTATTTGTAAGAGATCCGCAGCTTTTATAGATAAATTTTTATCCATCCTCATATCAAGCGGACCGTTTTTTTGATAACTAAATCCCCGTTCGAGCGTATCTATCTGATGACTTGATACCCCAAGATCAAGAATTATCCCCGAAACTTTATCAAAATTATTTAAATGTGCAATTGTGTCTATGTCCTTGAAATTTCCGCAGAATAGTGTCAGATTCTCTGAATTATCAATTTGTGTAATTCTGTCTCTTACAAAATCTAGTGCGTCTTTATCTACGTCAATTCCAAGGACCTTTCCTCCCAGTTTTAATATCTCTTCTGTATGCCCGCCTCCGCCTAATGTCGCATCGATATATTTTGAGTCTTTTCGGACATTCAGATATTCTATGACTTCTTTTAAAAGTACAGGCTTATGAAAGTTATTCATCGCCCTTTTTCCCTGCCTTGCTCGCCTCGTTGCGAAGCGGGCCGGCAGGCAGGTCTTCTTTATCAACTAATCTCTGTGATATTCTGTCTATGTTCTTCTCTAAATTGCCTCTATACTCTTCCCAGCGTTTTTTGTCCCAAACCTCCACGTATCGTGACAGCCCTAAGAATACAATCTCGTTTTCAATTTTTGCAAACTCTCGTAAGTAAGAAGGTATGATAAACCTTCCTTTACTATCGAGTTCCAAAGAACTTGCTCCTCCGAGGAGAAATCGTTGAGTTTCTCTAGCTTCTGATTGGATAAAAGGTTTTCCCTCTGTTCCTTCGAGTAGTTGTTTCCAATTTTCTTCCGATACGATAATGAGCGAGTTTTCATAGCCTAAAGTGACGATAATTTTATCACCAAGAATTGCCCTGAATTTCTTCGGCATTCCGGTTCTACCCTTTTTATCGACGTTTGATTCAAATTGACCAATAAGCATAAGTAGTAATCCTCTTTCTTATCCCACTTTGTACCATTTCTTCCCACTTTAGTTCATTTTGAGATATTTTCAGAAGCGTGTCAATAGGCAGAATTGACGAAATAGTGTGATTTTATAATCCAAAACACAATATGTAGGAAATTTGTTTGAGGAAAATTTAAGAGGTTATTCTTCCAGCGTTTTTTCTACCTGATAGGCCTTGCCGTCTGTTTTTATCACTTTTATAATTATTTTTATATTCGAAATTTCCTCGTCATAATGACAGACATCTGAGCAAGTTCCCAAAACTATTTCTTTTTTTATCGAGCTTCCTTTTATATCCACTGTGCCTATGACTCCTCGAGGAATATCGTCCTTTGAATTGTATGAAAGCTGGTATTCAAGCGACTTTATATCTTCAACTTTGCTAATTTCCATAATGACTCTCTGACCATCTTCGCCCAGCGTCAAAGATAGGCCTATTTCTTCAGGAGAGAGGGCTAAGACTTGTTCTTCTTCAATTCCTGAACTTGCAGGCTTATTATTTTTGTTCGCTGATAAAACAAAAAAACCCCCGGCAATTATAACGGCCAAAACCACAACTGCAATCCCTACTAATATTTTCTTATCTTTTAAAATTTTATTCATTCTTTTATTTATTACAGATATTTACCGCTGTGTCAACTATGCAGCTAGAATTTCCGATAGAGCTCTGTATATATACTCCTCAGATTGAACCAGATCTCTTATTGGATGCTTCCTTGTTAAGCAATTCGTACAATAGCCCTGAGGCTCGCCATCTATCGAATCTATAAGCCCCTCTAGGCTTAAGAAATAAACCTTACTTGCTCCTATTTCCTTTGCGATTTGCTCAGCAGTTTTAACCTTATATTCTGACCCCCATTCTTCCAAAGCCTTCAATTCAGAGCGAGATGCAATATTTACGCCCAAATCACAAGTCTCAATAAACATAGGGGATCCAAGACCAAGGCAAACTTCCCCTACTCCGGCTTGAAACAACTTTTCTATAACAACAGGCGTTGTATTTCCTCTTATAAGAGAGTCGTCTATTAAAATCACCCTAAGACCTCTTGCCCTTTCTGATACAGAAAACTTCCCCTTAAGTACTGCAAGTCTATCTTCATTTTTATCCTCTATGAAACTTCTTATTCCATCTCTATATCTATCTTTAATTATAATTGAACTATAATTGCTCCTTCGTAATTCATTTGAGTAGCCATTTGCTATTTCCAATCCCGAATCAGGGATTCCTACAACGACAAAACCTTCGGGAACTGGAAACTCACGGGCAAGTCTTTGTCCCATTCGATATCTTATTTCTGAAACTTCAAATTCACCTTCTCTAGAATTAGGATGTCTTATGTAAATAGGCTCAACAATACAGCGCGCGGTTTTTGTATTGGGAAAAACTTGCATAAATTCTATTTTTCCGTCTGGAGTGATATGAACCATTTCTCCATTTCTTAGCTCACGCCTATCATGAACGCCTTTCATATCTTCAAATCCATGAGTTTCGGAAACTACTGCTGCTCCATCAAAAGTCTTTGCGAAAACCAAAGGTCTAATTCCTAATGGATCTTTTATTCCAAATAGATCACCTTCATCTGTCGCTATAGCAAGTGAATAGGCTCCTTTTACTCCAGCTAGTCCGTTTACTATTTTTTGTTTCCAATTTTCTCCCTCCGCTTGCAAGATTCTCCAAGCAAGAATTTCACTGTCTGTATCCGACTGAAGTTTAGTTCCGGGAAGAAGCTGATCCTTTAAGGGACCTAGATAATGTTCGGGAATGTTTCCATTGTGAGCCAGAGCAATACTTCTTCTATTTTGCTTAACTACATAAGGCTGTAAGCATAGCACCTTTTCTGCCTCCGGCTTGTCTTTACTGCCCGTAGTTGCATATCTATCATGGCCAATCGACAGAAAACCACTCAGGGAATATGTTTGAACAGAATCCTGATGAAAAACATCAGATACTAAACCTATGCCCTTATGCAATCTAAAATCTCCACCGAAAGAGTCGTAAGTCGCAATTCCACTTCCTCCTTGCCCTCGGTTTTGTTGTTTATAAATGGAACGAATGGTATCCCTAGAGACGTCACGACCATTAAAACTTATAATTCCTGAAACAGCACAATGATCTTGAGGCTTGTCAAATTCTATAGTGGGAATTAATTTTTCATGCATCCGTTATTCCTGCCGTATAAAGGATGATAATTTATCTATTTTTACCCTTTCCTGTTTCATTGTGTCGCGGTCGCGTACTGTTACGGTCTTATCTTCAAGGCTTTGAAAATCGACTGTTATACAGTAGGGAGTACCAATTTCGTCCTGGTAAAAATATCTCTTTCCTATGTTGCCTCTATCATCAAAAGCAACACTTCCAATTTCCTTCTTAAGATTATCATAAATTGTTTTTGCGAGTTTTGTCAACTCCGGTTTATTAGATAGAAGCGGAAAGACTGCGGCTTTAATAGGAGCAAGCTTCGGATGAAGTTTCAAAACCACTCTCTTCTCTTCTTCAGCATAACTATCCACAAGAAATGCAACAATTGCGCGACCGACTCCCACTGATGGTTCTATAACGTACGGAGTAAACCTTTTTCCTTTCTCTTCATCAAAATATGAAAGGTCTTTTCTTGAATGCTTGCTTTGCTGGGTAAGATCGTAATCACCTCTGTTTGCAATTCCTTCTAGTTCTCCAAAGCCCATAAACGGCCAATTGTACCAAACTTCTGAAGTTCCTCTGGAATAATGCGCAATGTCTTCCTTTGGAAGATCGACAGTCTTAATATTTTCTTTTTTAATTCCGAGATTTAAATACCAATTAAGCCTTTCTTTTTTCCAGTATTCAAACTTTTCCTTATCCGTCCCAGGCTCTACGAAATATTCAAGCTCCATCATTTCGAACTCGCGGACTCGGAATAAGAAATTGCCCGTAGTTATTTCGTTCCGGAAACCTTTACCAATCTGAGCGATTCCAAATGGTATCTTAACCCGCATGGTGGATAGAACATTTTCAAAATTGATAAAAATTCCCTGTGCTGTCTCTGGCCTTAAATATGTTTTGTTCTCTTCATTATCAAGTGGTCCCACGAAGGTCTTAAACATGAGATTAAACTGCTTTACATCTGTCCAATTAACTTGCCCTGAGCCTGTCGAAGGGTGAGTCTTGGCGTGCGCTTCAATATCTTTCGTGTGATCTGCACGGAATCTTTCATGGCAGATCTTACACTCTACGAGTGGGTCTGTGAAGGATTTTATGTGACCGGATGCCTCCCAAACCTTTGGATGGGCAAGAATAGAACTATCTAAGCCAACGATATCATCGCGGGATAAAACCATCGACTTCCACCATTCATTCTTGATATTGTTCGCAAGAAGCACACCCAGAGGTCCCAGATCCCACACTCCATTGAGCCCTCCATAAATTTCAGAGTTCTGAAAAACAAAACCCCGCCTTTTACACAAAGATACTATTTTCTCCATTAAATTTGAATTCTTATCTTGCTTATCCATAATTAATATCTAAAACTCGGATCGCCGCAACCTGCCTGCCGGCAGGCAGGTCTTCTCCATTACATTCTCAGCCATATGCGTATGATACCAGAAATCCGAACTCAATTCTATAATATTTTCTGTACCAATTTGTATGTGTTGCCATTTTTTAGAAGTCCCATATATGAGGCGAGAGACTCTTTTGAATTATTGTATTTTAATCTTCTAAACATACGCCTCTTAGTGGAAGTCCGCAAGACTCTGTGATGATGAAAATTTATCCATCCGAGAAAATCTACACCAGAATCAAGTGTTTTTATAAAAACCTTGTCGGGATGAAGTTCAAGTTTAAGATTATTCTTTAAGAAAACCACCAATATACTAGTATATTGGTATAATTTGTCTTTATTTGAATCTAGAATTACAAAATCATCGGCGTAGCGAATAAAATATTTAACTTTTAAGTCTCTTTTAATAAATTGGTCGAGTTCATTCATATAAATATTTATAAAAACCTGGCTTGTGACATTTCCCAAGGGAAGACCAATGCCCATATCATTTCCTGTATGGAAGCTATCGATCACATTATTTAAAAGCCACATAATGTTTTCATCTTTGATATGTCTTCCTAGAATACTTTTTAGGACTTTATGATTGATTCTTGCGAAGAACTTTCTAATGTCGCACTTTAAAACCCAGACCGCCTTAGTGTTATTTTTAGATACCTTTCTTGATAGCTCTCTGAAGCGGTTTATTGCCCCGTGCGTTCCTTTATCAACTCGGCATGAATATGAGTCATAGACGAATTTCTTGTCAAAATATGGGTATAGAACTCGATAAATTGCATGATGGACAATTCTATCGGCAACAGATGCTTTATGAATATCGCGCGGCTTAGGATCATTAATCTTAAAAGCGTAATATGGTCCCGTGGCGGTATTTTTTGTTCGATAATTCTCTATAAAGCTTAAGAATATTGTCCATGAACCTAATTGAAAACTTAGAGACATCTTTTCGTTTTCTTTTGCCTCTTAAAAATTCTTGGAAGGAGATAAGCAGATTTTCTAAAGAAATGATATCATTGTATTTAATATGGGGCGTTCTTCCTCTCTCTCTCTCTCGAAAGCGCCTCGATCTTGAATCGAGTCAAAGAGGGATACTTGATATGGCTTAATATTCTTCCTCATATTCCAAAAAGCTCTCGTTATACGATAGGATCTAGAGTTGAGAACATATTTCTTGACTTACTAGAGCTTTCATACACAACATATTTTAACCAAAAAGAAGAAAAGGCACATAATTTATCCATTTGCATTTCCAAATTAGATGTTCTTAAGTTTCTTATTTCCATAATGTGGGAAGGAAAACTTATTTCACATAAGCAATATGAGGATATTGCTAAAAGACTTGATGAAATCGGCAAAATGTTCTGGGGTTGGAAAAAAAGCTTGGACTCCCCAGAAAAGAAAAACCGCACCTTTTAAAAGTGCGGAAAAGACCTTCTTTCGTGGAGAGAAAACAAATCGGTTCTCCAGATTCCACTGATTCGTAGGCTTAACCCAATTAGCATTCAACCATGAACCGTCATCATTGCGTTCCACATTGAACACATTCGGATTGCCGTTACGGTCGGTAACGTGAAACGTACCATCTATTCCACTGCTCTTTTAGTTCGTATAAACAAAAGAAAATGAGCTGTATTTTATTTGTGATATAAAATCAACCAGTACACTTCACCAAGTAAATCTTTTTTTGAGACTATAGATACACCCTCTGCGTGAAACCCTGCCTGCCGGCAGGCAGGCGTAGTCGCACACACTCTCAATGTATTTATGCCGAAAAGGTCTTGAAAAGCCGCTTGGCCTGAGAAGACCGAAGGCTAGCCGTTCAATACAACCAATCTTAAGAGAGTATACCAAAAAATTTCGGGCGGAAAAGAATCAAAGAACCAAAGGGAAAAAGTGTAGGAAATTCAAGAGACAAAGTACTTAAGTCTCAATTACTTGCGTGGAGAGAAAACAAATCGGTCCTCCAGACTCCACTGACGCGTAGGCTTAACCCAAAGAGCACGCAACCATGAACCGTCACCATGGCGTTCCACACGGAACACACGCGGAGCGCCGTCACGGTCGGCAATTGATTTCATTCCCATATGCAACCATTCATTTAATGGTTGGTCTGTGTAGGCAAGACGAAGATGTGGTCCAGTCTCAGCAGGAACTTTGTCCCACTTCAACTCATCTGCTCTCTGAAATATTTGATCAATTGTAGGCATAGTAGTAAATCCCATGGCGGAAAGTGGCGCATCTATTAGTGGTATTGTCTTGGGTTTTGAAAGAGTGGTAAAATCCTTGCTTCTTAAAAGATCCATTGCCCAGTCTCCTGCACGATGTCCTTCTTTATTAAGTCTTTTCTCAAGCTCTTTTTCATTTACTCCGCCGATCGTAAGATCCGGAAGTTGTCTCACTCCTTCAGGAAGAACTAGGACATCTGAAAAAGTCTCAGGAGTTTTGCTTGCTCGCTCTTCTGCTGCCAAAGCAGCAAATAAATCAGCCCTAGGCTGATTTCCTTTACCTTCGTGGTGCTTTGATAATCTTTCTAACCACAGTGACATAATCAGGGAATATTAGCATACTATAAGTTATATGTCAATACTTATTTATATTGAACTTGACATTTGGGGAGAGCTTTTGTAAGCTGGATTACATAGGCATGGTTATTAGCTTTAGGCCTATATATGTAGTATAATCACTTCCTTATGTCCCAACGCACCAAGAAATACGCTTTTATCCTTCAGGGAATTTACGTTTTTCTTTTCTTCGCTTTCCTTCTCAGCGCATTTACCGCAGACGTACTCTTCGCACCTCCTGCCTTGGCAATTCTGCGCGTTCCCAGCAACATTAGAGGCATAGGAGAGGCAATTGGGGCTCCATGGACACAAAACCTTCGGCTGTACCATATATTGCTCTTAATAACTACGATAGTGGGCTCTCTTAATCTCCTTGGACTCTCGAGTCTTCATTCAAGATTCTGGAGAGGAGCCTTGCGTCTTTCGTCTTTCCTGGGCCTTATCATACTTACTTGCGGAATTATCTTCTTCCTGCTTCCATTTCTAATTGGAGGTCAATATAGCTCTGTTTTTCTTAGAACATCTATAGTCTATGCAATAGTTGCTTTCGTAATTCTTTTGGTTAATTTTGCTACGTTTGCTCTTGCAGTTAAAGTCCCCTTAATCAGCAAAAAGAGGTAGTAGCTCCGAAGTCCTCATCTTCTTCTCAAGAATTTTTTCTATAAAAGCCTGTCTATCTGAAAGTTGGTATTCGTGAGGCATGAAGCCTAGGTATGATAAGGCCTTTTCTTCAAATTCATTGACTAATGCTTCTTTCTCAGATATGAATTCTAACTTTTCAAGCGTCTCGCGCAAAAGATAAAAAATTCTCCTATTCTCCTGATTATCAGGACAAAGCTTATCTACGAGCTCGCAAATATAAAATGCAAAACCAATCCTCTTAAGGTCTTTTTTTATGAAATCGAAATCA
Source organism: Patescibacteria group bacterium (assembly GCA_038063195.1). GTDB lineage: Bacteria > Patescibacteriota > Microgenomatia > Levybacterales > UBA12049 > JBBTVO01. Next base: position 2,348 of record JBBTVO010000013.1, on the reverse strand, counting down.
CGAATGGTTTGTGCTTCGGTAAGAAGAGGGATATTAGATCTGGAACTGCTGTAGAGTGTCAAGGCTGATAAATTAAGAAGTTCTATATGCGGAGAGCGTCTGCTTGTAATTCTTCGCACCCCGGGGGCTTTAATCCTGATTTTCCCGCTTTCTTTGGTAAAAATCGTAAGAAGTCTGTCTGCCTCCCCAATATTCCTTCGTCTTATTACAATCCCCTCTGTTTTAAAGCTTCTCATCTCAAAGACTAACTTTGGTTTCCTTATCGCTGTTTAAGTTTATCTTTTGTGTGGTTTTTCCGTTTACCTTTATATCATATTCTTCAGTGGAAAGACCCGGCTGCTTCTGAATAAGAAGCGGAAGAATTTCCTTCTGCGCTAAATTGGCAGGAATACTATATGTAATTGTAAAAGTTGTCTGCCCCAAAGGTCTTACGGAGAGAAACCCGTCAAAGACAGTCTTTCCAAGCTCATTATACGAAGTCATCTTGACCTCGGAACCTCTGCTTGAGATCATCTTGCTTCCCTTTGGTGTATAAATTCTAAACCAAGATTTATAGACAGAGTTAAGACAAAGACCTCCTCTTTCAAGATTGCAATCGGAAGCCCTATGGCTGTTTTTAAAGTTTATAGTAACTGTTTTTACGATATTATCTCCCTGCTTTTTGTAATCCTGAGTAACTTGTTTTGAGACATACAAGTTAGCCTTGGAACCTGAAAAATTCGCCTCATTTATATGGAGGTAATCCCCTTCAAAAGGAAGTATCATCCCATCTGCGTTAATCGCGTGAATCCCCTGCTGCGCTCCTTCATCATAGATGTTAAACATTACATGTTTTTCCTCAATTTCTTTTGCCAGATCTTGGAAAAGCGGGCCCCAGTATACTTTTGGCGATGACTTCATGGCTTTTTCCATAATTGCATAGAGAAGATCTCCGATTATCGCTTTTCTCCCGGCCTGAACAGCTGCCAGGTCTGTTACTCTAAGATCAAGGCTGAGAGGTGTGCTTATACTCTGCTCAAGTTCATAAATTACCTGAGGACAGTCACAGCGAGGATCAATCTTCGTATTAAAGGTTTTTCCTGCTGCTGAGACGCTGTCATCAAGTATTTTAATCGTTGAGACGAGAACATGAGTATCAAGCGCTATAATTCCATCGACTTCTACCTTTCCACGGGCCTTATCATACAAAGAGTTAAACTCCTTCATAGATTCTATAAAGTCAGGAGAAAGATTGGAATCTCTTAGATTATAAAGAGGAACTTTGGGAAAATATTTTCTGATAGGCTCCGGTGCTTTAGGCTTATTGGGAATTGTATTATCTAGATTATATATATTCTCGGACTTGTCTACGTGAATAATACCTTTATCAATCCTAAATATCGCATACGCCGTAATAAATCCTCCTGTCGGACGAAGTTCTTTGTCATTCTGGAATAAAACTAGATATTTCTTCTCCTCAGGCTGTCCCAGAAGCTTGGGCAGTACTTTTATAAGAGGCTTTGCTTCATCGATAAAAGTCACGCCTTCATCTACTGCGGTTTTAATTGAAATAAGCTGATCATGAACCTTGGTAAGACCGAAAATTCTGGGATAGCGATTGGGATTGACCCCATCCAATTCTTCTTCTACAACCTTCAAATGCTCTGCTATATTATCTATGTAGGGTGTAACCTTATCCATAGTCTTGACCGCTGTCTCTATCCTCTGCTCTGCCGTGCCTCCGACAAAGCTCCCCTGACCCTTAAGCCCCAAGACATCGGCGTATGGTTTTACTGAATTTATAAATACTTCGGCAGCATCAAGCCCGGCTGCTCCTGCTTTTACCAAATGCTCGGCATCTCCATAGTAAAAATTAGCAAGAGGAACAAACTTAAGATACCCCATCGAGCTTAAATCTTCCTGTGTAACAGCGAGGCTTTGTTTGGTTTTGACGATTTCCGAAGATGCAAGTTCTATATTTTGGGTTTTTAATGCATCTGCCATGAGCTTGGCTTGAGTCTGAGTGGCTTTTGCAGATTTAATAACTTTTTGCGCAGGAAGAACTACAGCAAAAGCAGAAAGAACAATCAAAACTAAAATAACTCCAAAAACAATAAGAGCGTTTCTACCCCTTAAAAACCCAAATTTATTTTTGGATTTTCGCGAGTATGCGGGGTTTGGAGATTTGGTGTCGCTTACCCTATCGTTTATTTTGGTATTTTTGGCAGCCTTTGAGGAGCTAAGATCTATCTTCTCAAATCCTTCCATTAGTATATGTTACCCTGAAAAAGCCATGCGTGTCAAGCTATTTAAGATGAGTCTGGTGCAAAACTCGTTTCTTCTTGATTTGACAATATAAATAGCAGCTG
>JBBTVO010000012.1:0-45610 GCA_038063195.1 Patescibacteria group bacterium | reverse complement strand
CTTACACTCCGTCCCCTCCTTACTGCTGTCTGGACTTTCCTCTATCATCATGTTTAAGTGACGACAGTAGCGGTCCTTCTCCCCAGAGCAAGCGTATTTTAGCAAAAATGAGGTTTTTAGTCAAATCTAGCTTGAGGCGCTTGAGTATTTTTTAAGAGAGAATCGCCAGAACATAATACTCAAATATAAAAATGCTGCGCCTATACCTACTGATATTAGAACCGAATTGAAAGACAGAAGTCCCATTGCGGCTTTTGCAGGAAATGTCACCATTACTCCTACAGGAATTACGAAAGTTATAAATGAGCGCAGCGGATTTTGGTAGATATCTATGGGAAATCTTCCCATCTGCGTGATGTCGCGGAAAAGCCAAAGCGTATTGTCAACTTCAGTAGTAATGACTCCAATTGCGAGAACCAGAATATGAAATGAAAGCATTATCACAAACCCATTAATCAGAAGCCCAAGATATATTAAGATATTTAGAATAGTAAGCGGGCCTATGTGGGATAAAGCAACATAAATAAAAACTGAAGACAAAAGAAGAATCGGGATATCTAAGATATCACTTCCGCCAAAGAGAAGCCTGAAAAGTGCAGGCATTGGCTTGGTGAGAAAATAATCAAAATCTCCTGAAACAACATAGTTTCTAAATCTGTAAACTTCACGGAGAAAAAACTGCGCAAGACTATCAATGATATTAAACGTAAGATAAAAAAGAATTATCTGCCAGATAGTATAGCCTACAATTGCATTGGTTCGGGAAGCAATAATCAGAAGAAAGAAAAGAAAAAAAGAGAATCTTATCAATTTACCAAAAACAAAAAGTATTGCTCCGAATCTTGAGACAAAAGCGTTTTGGGAAACCATAAAGGTCATCATCCACCATAACTTGAAATATTTTAAAAAACTTAGCTTATCTTCCATAAGCAGTGTAGCTCTTAAGACCTTTCTTCCAGATAATATTTACCAAAAAATAAATACCAAAAGCCCAGAAAGATGATATGAGAAGTCCTGATGTTATCTCAAGAAAACTTAACTGTCCGAGATAAACTTTAAGCGGGAAATATAAAAGATAAAAAAATGGAAGAAATTTCATAATATTATAAACCGCGTTGGGCAGGATATCGAGAGGAAATAGCGACCCTGCAAAGAATCCTAAGACTGTTATGAAAATGAATCTCGGTGCCCAAACCTCAGGGCTCCAAAATCCTATAAGCCCGAGAAGAAAATTTAAGAAAAAATAATTAAAAAGAGACAATATTACCGAACAGATAAAAAAGAAAATATAAAAAATATTTGTCTGAAGGAAAAACGGCGGACGAAGTACTAGGAAAATTAAAGTCAACTCTACTGCTGAAAAGCAGATATTCATCAGCTTATCTCCTGCATCTTTTGCAAACCAATAGGCAAAATAATTTATGGGGCGCAGCAGGAAATTCATTAAATTACCGTTATTAATTTCTTCTCCCACTATATAAGTTCTTGAAGAAAGAACTATGGAGTCTAGAAGCGAAGTACCCAAAATATAAGTAAGCATTAAGGACTGACTGTATCCGAGAAGTGTCTTTCCGGGAGGCAAAACTACAGACCAGAGAAAGTAAATACTAAGAAGCTGGATAATATTCCTTACCCTCCACATTACAAAACTTGCCCTGTAGGTAAACACCTCATCCCATGTGTTTCTTGCAATAATATAATATTTTTTCATAGATTCGCCTTTGCTCATTCTTCGATTTCACTCAGAATCCTGAGCTGAGTTGAAGGACTATGACCCTGAGCCTGTCGAATGGGTCATTTCTTATTTTCCAAATAAACTTTTGCGATTACATCTTCTATTTGCGGGTCTGAAATCGTAATATCTTCGACCTGAAAATTCTTAAGAATTGCTGATGCGGTAGAATTTGCCTTTTTATTCGGAACATTTAATATCAACTCAGGATAAGTAAAACTATCTATTTGCCCTAATTTATCGAGCTTTTTTGGATCAACGTATTCCCGAAATAATACTTTTATTTTCTTAGAAGGATCATATTTTTCAATCAGCGTTGAAAGTTGTCCGTCGAAAATAATTTTTCCATGATTTATTATTATCACTCTTTTGCAAAGCTGTTCGACATCCTGCATATAATGACTGGTCAGGATAATTGTTGCTTTAAATCGTATATTATATTCTTTTATAAACTCTCTTAGATTTCTCTGCATCAGAGTATCAAGTCCAATTGTGGGTTCATCAAGAAACAAAACTTTTGGAGAATGAATAATAGATGCCATAAGCTCCATCTTCATGCGCTGTCCAAGTGATAGTTTTTTCACAGGAACTTTAAGAATATCTTGGGCATCGAGTAATTTTGTCAATTCTTCCAAAACCACATTGTATTTATTATCAGGGACTCCATAAATTTCTTTATTTAAAATAAAAGTGTCAAGTGCAGGCAGGTCCCACCATAGCTGGTTTTTCTGTCCCATGACAAGTGAGATCTGCTTAAGAAATTCGGGCTTTCTACTGTAGGGGTTGTAGTCTAATACTGAAATTTTTCCGCTTGTAGGATAAAGAAGTCCTGAGAGACACTTAAGCGTAGTAGTTTTCCCGGCACCATTTGGTCCTATGAAACCTACCAGTTCGCCTTCATTAATTTCAAAAGAAATATCATCAACCGCTTTTTTGGTTTCGTATTTTCTCGAGAATAAAGATTTTACAGAACCTGCAAGTCCGGGCTCTTTTTTGTGAATTTGAAAATGCTTAGAAAGATGAGCTACGGAAATTGTCATAATTAATTTCTAATTGACCTAATTTACCTAATTGCTCTAATCAAATTTAAATTTTTAAATTGGGATTTGTGTAGAAATTAGAAATTAGAACTTAGAAATTATAGATTGATTATACCAAAAAGAGGCGTCCGATTATCGACGTTATATTTAATTTTCTATCTTTAATCTTTAATATTACTATCTTACCGCTCTTTTTAAAGTTTTCCCCGGAGTAAAACCGGGCGCTTTCCTTGATGCAATCGTAATTTTTTCACCTGTCTTTGGGTTTCGTCCTACTCTTTCAATTCTATTTCGGACACTAAAGGTACCAAATCCTGTAATTACAACTTTCTCACCGCGCTTAAGTGAATCCCGGATTGATATTATGAACGCCTGAACCGAATCCTTAGCTGCTTTATTTGTAAGATTTGCTTTTTTTGCGACTATTTCTGTGAGGTCTTTTTTGGTCAAATTAAATCACCACCAATCTATAATAAATTTTGAATGAATCCAAACTGGCGGGCAAACCAATTGCTGATTTAGATTAAAAATACAATGAAATCGAACACTTGTCAATATATCAAAATTGAAAAAGTACAAATCTTAGATGAGCGAAAGGGCAAAATCTTTCGACTGCATATTCCGAGCACAATGAGATGTGTAAAACCAAAATAGTGCGAGCTATGTAGGAGAAAATTTTAGTCCTGAGCGAATCATGGAATCTAATTCTCGGATTGTGTGGAGACTGAGCGAAATTCGCGAATTGCGGTTACTTTGACTTCACCCGGAACTGCAAGAGACTTTACAACCTCTTCTCTTATTTTGTGGGCAATTAGAGTTGTCTGAGCATCATCCATTTTTCCGGGATCTATAATTACACGAAGTTCACGTCCTGCCTCAAAAGCATAAGCGTCGGCAACCCCTTCATATTTCTTCGCAATCTCTTCCATCTCCGTAAGCCTCTTAGCATACCCTTCTACGTCCTCGTAACGGGCTCCCGGCCTTGCCCCTGAAATTGCATCGGCAATGTAAACAATGACCGACTCAAGAGACGAGAACGGCTTGTCTTCATGATGCTCCCAAACGCAATTGATAATCGCCTCGGGTATATTGTGGCGCTTGAGAAAATCTACTCCAAGGGTTACATGGCTTCCTTCACCCTCCACAACTTTCCCAATATCATGGAACAAACATCCAAGACGGACTATATTTACATCTGCTCCGACTTCTTGCGCAATATGAATTCCGATTTTTGTCTCTTCAAGCGTATGGACTACAAGATTTTGTCCGTATGAAGTTCTGAATTTAAATCGCCCGAGCATTGAAATAAGTTCTTTTGAAAGATTGAAAACTCCCACTTCTTGCGCAAGTTTTTCTCCTTCTTCAAACATTATTTTCTCAACCTCTTTTTTTGTCTGCTCTACAATTTCTTCAATGCGGAAGGGCTGAATTCTAGTATCCCTTATAAGCATTTCAAGTGAGCGTCTTGCGATTTCGCGTCTTACCTGATCAAATGATGAAAGTCTTATGACTCCTTCTTCATCAAGATCTACATCTACACCTGTTGCCTGCTCAAACGCTCTTATATTTCTTCCCTCTTTACCGATAATTCTTCCCTTTATGTCTTCGTCTGTAATTTTTACAGTAGAGAGAGTAAATTCGGGAATATAATTTACTGCTCCATGGCGCATAGAGTCGATCAAAATCTCCCGGGATTTTTTGTCTGCGGTTCTTTTGGCTTCTTCCTCTGCCTCTTTTATAATACGTGCTGCAACATTTCTCTCTTGTACCTCAATTTCTTTTATTAATTCTTTTTTTGCTTCTTCGGTTGTCAAAGAAGATACCTTGGAAAGTTTTTCTTTATACTCGTCTTTTAACTTACTGAGTAAATCTTTTTCCTTTTCGATATTTTCTTCTCTTTCAAGAAGCTTTTTTTCAAGTTTTATCAAATCTGAATTTTGTGACGCCATAAATTATTTGAAGACAATAGAGGAAATCTCGCCCTTAGGCGGATTAAATCTTAAATATTTTGTCTGAGGGGTTTATTTTCATATTTTTCTTAAACCTCTTTATCTCGCCGAAGCCTTTTGTGCGAAGGCGGATAGACATATCCTATTGTCTCTCCCAAATTATACCACATTTTAATCATGACTACTAATTAGAACTTATATAAAAGGCGGAGCTAAGGAGGAGTTACTTTATAATACTTGTAGTTATATTCTGGTCCATTTTGATGCGGATCGGATAGATAAATAAAACCATCTCTGCTCCACGCAACCGTGCAATCCCAAGAGCAAAAATTGCTATCAATGTAGATTCCTGTGCCATCCAGTTTGGAAATAATAAAATCTCCAGCATCTACGTACTCCTGAAAGAAAGCAACCATGCGTTTTGGAATTGAAAGAAAAATCGGTCTTGAACCTGATCCGGCTCTAGGCAGAATTGAAAATGCTGAAAAATTAGCTCCTTTACCTATATCTATTATTTTATTATCATTCTCTACCAAAAGGCTGGCTTTATATATCGTTTGGCCATACGGGTCTTTAGAACTTGCTACTGGTCCTTGAAGCAATAGTTCATCTTGACTAAGCTTAGTCAAGACAACTACCCCGGTTTGTTTTGTTTCCAAAACTCTACAGCAAGGCTCAAGCTTACTTATGCCATCATATTCTTCTTTACTAATTTCTACTTTTTGTAGACTAACTCTACTTACTTGGGAAATTTTTTCTGAAATTTTACTCTTAAAACTGGCTTCAACGAGAAAGGAGTAGATTATGGGCGTGAGGAGAAGTAAAAAAAACAAAATAATTAGTGTGACCAACCCATATTTATATTTTCGAATGAAGAAAATGCTTACAGTTGTAATTAAGAGACAGATATATACTCCTGCAGCCAGCACTAAAACAACCATAATAAGTATTCCAGCTCCCAATCCACAAAGTTCTCCTTCGCAGGGGAAAATAATAGCCCATACGAATGCGAAAATGGCAAGCATGACTGGACTTAATAAACTTATAATTGCTAGAGATTTTTTTCCAGAATGCATTAATTTTCTAGCCAGCGAAACTAGCCCGAGCGACAACAAAGCCCCAATCGGGGCAAGCAGAAATTGTTGAGAATTTGAGCCTTGTTGGGGCAGAATTGATATTCCAGATCCATCGCCAATCCTAAAAGCCCAATTAAAAAACAAATAAACTATCCAGTAGAAAATGGTTATAGACAAAAACGAAGCAAGTATATCTTTTACAGAATCTTTGGGATTTGTAATACTGTCAGTTTGAGAAATTACCGTACCAGAAAGTTGATTTGCGGACGGAGATGTGGGCTCCATATCTCAATTATCAATCAAGTTAGAATATAATTCAACAATCTAGTTTTCAATTTCTTTGAAAATTTCCTTAATAATATCGTAATTGAATCCTTTTGATGAGAGATATCTCGCGACTTTTTGGAATTTTTCATCACGCGGAAGATTTTTATATTTATTTAATCTTCGTTCAATCAATTTTTTCGCGGACTGTAAATCATCAACTCTAGTTTCTAAGTTTTCCACAACTTCTTCAATCAGATCTTTACCAATTCCTTTTTGTCCCAATTCCATCTTAATTAATCTTAGGGAACGTGGTTTATAATTAGTCCTTTGCTCAACCCACCATTTCACAAACTCCTTATCATCTAAGAATTTATATTCTTTGAGTTTTGAAATTATTTTCTCGGCAATCTCAGGGGTTGTGTTTCTTTTGGCGGAGCCAAATCTTCCACGAGACTCAAGGAGATTTTTTCTGACTTCATCAACTGAGCGAGGACGATAAGAAAGGAACTTCAGAGCTTTATTATAAAACTTCTCAAACTCATCCATTAAGAGGATTCTTTTTCTTCAACTCCAACTGCAACGGGGGTGCCGCCGACTGTTTTACTTTGCTTCACAATCTCATCGACAATCTTTTTTGCGACATCGGGCTTTTCGGCAAGAAACATTTTGGTCGCTTCTTTTCCCTGACCAAGCATTAATTCTCCGTATTTATAAAACGCTCCCGATTTATCAATTATTCCCATCTCCGTTCCCACATCAACAATTCCGCCCTCTTTTGAAATTCCAGTCTCTGCCAATACATCAAATTCAGCAATTCGGAATGGTGCCGCCACTTTATTCTTGACAACTTTCACTCTATGTCTCGTACCGATAACTTTATCACCGTCTTTTAAAGTTTCTATTTTTCTGCTGTCAAGTCTTACCGATGCATAAAATTTAAGAGCAAGTCCTCCGGTGGTTGTCTCAGGATTTCCGAACATTACGCCAATTTTTTGCCGCAATTGATTGGTAAATATTACAATAGTCTTTGATTTGGAAATTACACCGGTAAGTTTTCGAAGAGCTTGTGACATAAGACGGGCATGAAGTCCCATCATAGCATCTCCCATCTCTCCTTCAATTTCTGCACGAGGAACCAGTGCTGCAACAGAATCAATAACTAAGACATCTATTCCGCCGGACCTTATTAAACTTTCTGCAATTTCCAAAGCCTGTTCTCCGGTATCGGGTTGAGAAATCAAAAGCTCATCAAGCTTTACTCCAAGTTTCTGTGCCCATAGAGGATCCATTGCATGCTCTGCATCGATAAACGCCGCGACTCCTCCTGTCTTTTGAGCTTGAGCAATTATTGAAAGACAGACGGTTGTCTTACCTGATGCTTCAGGACCAAAAATTTCTACAATTCTACCCCTTGGCAACCCTCCAACTCCAAGTGCCAAATCTAGAGGAAGACATCCTGTAGAGATTACTGAAATATCAAATTTCTGACCCGAATCTCCAAAACGCATGATAGAACCCCGTCCGTATTGCTTTTCAATTTGATCCATCGCAAGTCTTATCGCGTCAAGTTTTTTTGAGGATTCTGTAGGGCCGTTTGGAGTATTTTTTGGAGCATGAGATGTCTTTGCCATTTGGTTATAATTCTAACATTTATTTGTTATAATGCAATAGTTCAAACTAGTATCTAATTTCTAATCTCTAGTATCTAGTTTTGCGGGATGTAGTATAGTGGCAGTACGCCGCGCTGGGGGTGCGGTAGTCCGTGTCCGATTCACGGCATCCCGACTGACCAAGAATTAGGGCTAACGTTCGAAAATCCGCCGAGCCTTTGGCTCTCCGTTTGGACTACGTCAAAGCCCTGTTTGAAAGAAACAGCCAGCCGCCGATTATCTAAATAGAAGTTCGAGCCGACAGTTTTTACGAAGAATGCTAATTCTTCGTTTGTATTTTTTGCCCGCGCGATTTTTCCGCATTGCGATGCGACGTTTATGAATTCCCGGAAAGGTTCGAGCCGACTCAAACCGTTATCCTTTATTTTTCCCAAATCCTCCTCTAATTTTATTTTTGTTTCAAAAAGTTCATTCTTCTTTTTCTTATAACCATCGCTATCTATAACTTGGTCTAAGAAACTGTCCAAGAGAAAATTTTGTTTTTTATTTATCGCTTCCAACTCTTTTTCCAATTTTTCGGTTGTTTGATTTTGTAACTCCTGATCTAAAATCTCATCTCTTTCTAACATGCTTAGCCAATTCTTAACCCAAAGTTTTGGAAGCGATACTTTTTTAAGCATTTCCTTAATTTGATTTTCCATTTCAAAAGCCGTAATCGCTTTTTGCGAGCAAGGACCTAATTTTTTAGTGCAGCGGTAATAATAATACGTAGCAGTTCTATTTGTTCCCTTAAAAAACTTAGCATGTTTTTCCGCAGTTATTGCAGCTCCGCATTCTTTGCACTTAAAAATTCCCAAAAACGGAAAACCGTTTGATTTCTTATAATGTTTATCTCTTTTTTGCATTTCCGTTTGAACTTTTTGAAACAATTCTTTTGAAATAAAAGTTTTATGTTTTCCTTCATGATATTCACCGTTATAACTCATAATTCCGACATAAAATTTATCGGATAACAATTTTCTGATTTGTCCTATTGCCAAAGGTTTTCCGTTTTTTCTTTTTAAATCAGATTTGTAAAGAAAATTGGAAATATCAATAAAGGTTTTGCTACCGTCTGAAAACATTTCGTAGGCTTTTATTATTGCTTTGGCTTTTTTCTCGTCCACATCAACTCCTCTGGTTTGAAAATTATTGATGTAGCCATAAGTAGCTTTACATGGCCAGACACCATTTCTTATTTTTTGTCTCAATCCTCTTTTAACATTCTCCGATAAATTATCAACGTAATATTTACTCTGGCCAAAAGCAATATTCAACATGAATTTTCCCTGCGGTGTATTTTCAAACCAAGAAGTAGGAAATTTTAAATCAAGTAATTTTCCTGTGTCTAAAAGGTAAATTATTTTCCCTCCGTCAATTGAATTTCTTGCCAGACGATCCGGGTGCCACGCAATAATCCCCCTTGCTTGTCCGTTTTCTATTTTTCTTAAAACTTCTGCAAATTTTCCTCGACCCGGAGTCTTAGCTGTTTTTTCTTCTTCAACAAATTCAGAGATTTCCAAATGCTCTCTTTTAGCATATTCTTTCAGTTCCGCTATTTGAGCGGAAATAGATAATATCTGTTTGTCTTTTTCTTCTCTGGATTTTCTACAGTATGCTATATATTTCATAGTTATTCATTCCCCTAATTTTTGCGTTTTTCTTCTTTTTACCGGCGGCTTTCCGTTTCTTTCAAAAATGGCTTTGCAACGGTCTTTTCCGAGAGACAAGCCCAAGCCCAGCCCTTGGAGTTTTGCAGAGACTCCCTAAGTGTCGTGTTATATAAAAAAATTCGAACCTCTTTCTTGTTAACATTGTAGTCGTCGCTTTCGCTCCTCCTACTATTTTATTTGCTCGGCCTTCGGCCTCGCTCTAAAAAACTGTCGGCGTGAAAAAACGCAAAAATTTTAAAGAACTTTCAAAAATTCAAATGGGCTATCCGGTGGACTCAGTAACAATCGCTTGCACTGTCCGAATAGCCCATTAAAAAAGCGATTGTGGTAAAACTGAGTCCACTGAAAATATACAAGGTAAGGTGGTAAATTTCAACTGGAATTTTTTATATCAAAATATGACAGTTATCAAATAGTTAATGTAGTAAATACGAATGGCAATAATATAGAGGAATAAACTTGAAGTAACTGCGTATATCTTAGTGAGTTCATTTATATGGAACGGAAAAGTTCAGAAAGAGATACGTTCAAAGATCGAGCTATTTTTATAAGTTTCGCCAGAGTAGGATTTTTCTCTCCTCGTTCCACAAATCCCATATAACTCCTGTCTACTTCAACCTTAAAAGCCAAATCTTCTTGTGTCATTTCTCTATCCTTTCGTAATTCCTTAATTCTTTGCCCGAACCTTTTGTGAGTAGCTGATAAAGACTCCATATGCTACCCAAGAGTAAGCCAAAAGGGACTATCAGACCAGCTTCTCCTTGTAGCTTTTACAACATTTATTGTGCTATATTGGGACTATAGGTAGCGTAAAAGAGCATCTATGATATCGCTTTTAAATATATTATTTTGGTTATTTTTTCTCCTTTTCTTTATTGCTATTTTTCTTGCCTTTTTTATTCCAGGAGATCTTACGTTACGGAAAATAAATCTTTCTATTTTTCAAAGATTAGTTTTAGGAACAGTTATAGGCATGATTTTATGGGGGTGGCAAGGTTTCATATTTGGCTATCTTGGAATTAGATGGTTATCTTATTTATATCTTCTAATAGTTTTTATCTTATGGATAAAATTTCATTTGGGGAGCAATTTTTTCAATTTATCTAAAGTAAGGTTTAGTAAGGGTAGTTTATTGCTAATTTCTATCATTGCAATTGGTACCTTATCACAGCTTTCAACGATTTGGTTTACAGGCATTTTTTATTCTAATGGGCTTTATTTCTGCTGTGGTAATACAAGCGATAGTCTTTACCATATAGCTTTAACTAATCAACTAATAAAACACTTTCCTCCTTATGAACCAGGAATATTTGGGGTTCTTGTACAAAATTATCACTATTGGGGAAACCTAGTAATAGGAGAGCTGATTAGAGTATTTAAACTTCCATTGATTCAAACTCAATATCAGTATTCAACTTTACTAATTTCTTTATTTTTAGGATTATCAGCCGTAGCATTTGGTCAAATTGTTAAATTAGGTAGGAATTTTATTCTTTGGCTCGTGTTCTTTTTATATTTTGGAGGAGATTTAATTTTTCTTTTACTTTTCGCCCTTGGAAAAGGATTCAGTTTCAATATGAGTTCTTTAGAAGATGGAGCAAGATTTTTGGTCAATCCCCCTCGTGCTTTTTCAATTATAGTATTTTTTGTCGGCATTAGTTTACTGATTTTATGGCTTAGAAAAAAAGATTGGTACACTGGTTTATTAATGGCTCTTGTACTTGGTAGTTTAATTGGTTTTAAAGTATATACTGGTATATTTGCGTTAAGCGGATTAGCGTTATTAGGTGGATATTTTTTAATTAGCAGGAATTTTCGCATGATTCCGCCATTGATAATAACTCTAATTCTAAGTCTTGTTATTTATTTGCCGGTCAATAACAATGCTGGAGGACTATATTTTACTGGCTTGTGGCTCTTTGAAAATTTTATTGTTCAGCCAGTTTTAGGATTAGAACGCCTTGAGCTTGCTAGAGTTATATACGTACAGCATCACAGTTGGTTAAGGGTCTTACAGTACGAATTAATCTTTTTCTCTCTGTTTGTAGTCTCCATATTCGGGTCAAAACTAATAGGTATATTCCAAACTAAAAAGTCATTATCTCTTCTACCAAGTGGGTTAAATATCTTTATGGCAGGAGGCTTTATAGTAAGTGCAATTGCGGGATTTTTCTTTCAACAAAGTTCAGGCGGAGCGAATACATTTAATTTTTTAGTTTCAATTTTTATTATTGGTTCTATCTACACTTCTCTTGCTTGTTTTTACTGGATAGGTAAAGTTAGCAGTAAATTCAAGATTGTTATTGTCATATTAGTGTTGTTACTGACTCTTCCTCGCGTAGCACATGAGGTTAGTAATAATATAATGTATCTGGTAAAAAAAGAAGGGTTTTTAATAGAAAACAGTGAGTTACAAGGTTTAAATTATATAAAAGAAAAGACAGCAAAATCATCTTTAGTATTAGTTGATAACAGAGGATTTGAAATGGATAAAGATTCTCCTTATATAAGCTTCATGGCAGACCGTCCAATGTTTTTATCAGGCAAAGGAATACTTGAAAGTCACGGAATTGATACCTCCGAAAAATTACTATTAGCAAACACTATATTTATGAGTAGCAATGTTACAGAAGTCTGTACAATTTTGTTTAAGAATAGGATCAGCTATATATATTTGTCGACTCATGATAATCTCCCAATTGAAAAATCGGCATCCTGTTTAAAAAATGTCTTTCAGAACAAAAAGGTTAAAATACTAAGAGTTCTACCGGAGACTTTGTTTTGATAAAAACTACATTACCTACTATTACTCAAAGTGTTCAATAATCTAAATTAGTAATACTATTTAATAGTTGCAATTTGTCTGGTATTTCGCTTTTTAGACAGGTAATTTCCTTTAGAAACAATTGAGCGACCAAGACGTTTCTCAAGTTTTTTTCTTGCTCCTCCGGCAATATCACCTCCGGCTTTTGCATCGCTTTTTAATTTAAGTATGCCTTTTGAGTTTTCATTTCGGTGAATTTCAGTAGTAGACCTTTCTCCCAGCATAGTAAAAATAAGTTCAAAATCGTCCATGTGGTCACGGAGGTTTTGCCGTTTTAACCCTTTTAACTTTTTGTACTGGCTTGGTGTTACACCAAAAGTTGCTTTGGAAATCTCGGCTGTGAGAATTTCATAATCTTTCTGCAGTTTTGCTCCTCTCTTTTGCCATTCATCAGTTAATTCTTCACGGATAGCAATCCCTCTCATCCGTTTTTCAATCCAGTCATCAGAATATCCTTTTGCTTTATATAAAGCCCGTGTTCTTTTGGTTGCCAGTTCAGGATCTTCTATCTCTTGTATTCTTTCATAGCCAACTTTGGCTAACCATCGTTTAAATGGTTCAGCTTTAGGAGATGGAATCGTTTGGATAATCCTAAACACAGTCTCGGTATTAGTACAATCTGTTTCCCGTAATTTTCCATCAGGAGCAGGTAGCTTCAACTGTCCGATTTTTTCGGACACTTCAGCATAGCCCTCTTTGATAAGTTTTGTTTTTAAGTCATTCCAATACTTTCTTGGCCTATCTGTGTCTGTAAGAATCTCGACAATATCCACAATCGAAAACCACCACTCATTTTGATGGATAGTTTTTCTAATTTCTTTACCCTTGAATATGGCAATTTTGGTATCGGTCATACTACTGTGAATTTAATATAGCACAAAATCGGCCAAAATGGTGTAAAATGGCCGATTGGTTTTGGTGGCGGCTCCGCCGACCCCGCCCCCATCATGGAGTCTTTGCTAAAAGGAGGGCACGCGACAAATAGTCTACACGATTTCTCTGTCAACCGAAGAGCGTGCCCGACCAACGCGAACCCGCCGAAAAAACTTTCGTCTTAAGAAACTGGCGGGTGAGCCAACCGAGCTACCACAAGGTCGCCGAAGCGACCGAAAGCTGCATGAACAGGAAGGGGTAAAATAAAGAAGGCGGGGGCGAAAAGCGGAGTACCCCCGCAACGGCGCAACGATACGAAATCTGTTTAGAAGATAAGTCCCGATCGCAATCGGGACTAGGAAGAGACTGTAAAGCGTTTCTAGAAAATGAAATATATTGGCGAGGCTTCCCCTAGGAAGCCCTAGCGCCCAAAAGCGGGGGTGCCGCCACATTAAACGGGTGGGTGGGTTGATGCGGAATTTGGTATAATCAAATCCTTACGGTTTCGTTCTTACTCGTCGTTCCTGTCCCGCCGAAGCGGGACAACGCGCGCGCAAAAAAGACAAAAGAGCGAGGCCGAAGGCCGAGCAAATAAAATAGTAGGAGGAGCGAAAGCGACGACTACAATGTTAACAAGAAAGAGGTTCGAATTTTTTTATATAACACGACTGATTCCCTATTTATATGAAACAAAAATCTCTAAACCATATAGCAATAATTCCTGACGGCAATAGACGCTGGGCAAAACAAAGAGGTCTTCCGACTTTTGAGGGCCATAGGCGCGGTTTTGAAGTGGTAAGGAAAGTATTAAACAGAATTTGGGAAACAGACATAAACACAGTAACTTTTTGGGCATTATCCACCGAAAACTTAGGAAGATCTGAGGAAGAACTCAAATATCTCATGAAGTTATTTGAAAAGATTATTATCGACTATCTAAAAGACGCCATCAAAAAAGAAATTAAAATCACTCATCTCGGACGGAAAGACAGAATTCCAAAAAGCCTTTTGGCAAAAATAATAGAATGCGAAGAGAAAACAAAAGATTATAAAACCAAACATTTGAATATTGCGCTTGATTATGGAGGGAGAGATGAGACAATAAGAGCAATTAAAAAAATTAAAGAGCAAAGCGAAGTCGATGAAGTTAATTTTAATGATGTTTTAGACACAAAGGGTCAGCCTTATCCATATCCCGACCTAATAATAAGAACCGGAGGCGACAGGAGGACGTCAGGATTTATGATATGGCAGTCCGCATACTCCGAATATTTTTTCTTAGATAAATATCTTCCTGACATGACTGTGGAAGATTTAGACAATATAATAAACGACTTCTTAAAAAGGGAGAGAAGGTTTGGGAAATAATTAATGAATAGCTATTACAAGCAAAAACAAATAATTGCAAAAGTAAACCGTGACGGGAAAGTGATAGGAAAAATTGACAAATGGGAAGCGCACCGAAAAGGAATTTTACATAAAGCCCTAACTGTAGCTCTTCTTTATAAAGATAACTTTCTTATTCAGCACAGAAAACATCTCGCATTTGACGGAGTATTTGATATTACCTCTTCATCTCACCAGCTATTTAAAAATGGTAAACTGCAATCTACGCTTGAAGCAACTTATGAAACTCTCCAGAGGGAATGGAGCTTGGAAAAGAACGATCTTTCGTATGAACCTAAATTAAAAGGAGCTATCTATTACAAGACAAAAGACCCGAAAAGCGAATTTACCGAACACGAATTGTGCGATATTTTAGCTACGGAAGTAAAAGTTTTACCAACGCCAAATTTTGATTTCGCTTATGGATTTTCTTTGGTAAAAAAAGAGGAAGTGATAAATAAAAAGGGGAGAATTTATCAAGCTCTTGCGCCTTGGGTGAAAAAGGCAATTGCGAATAAGTTGCTTTAACCGTTATCGCTTTGGAGATTGTTTTTTTCTTCTCGTCCCACAAATCTTACCATTCGTCTTTTCAATTCTATTCGAATACGACTCATGGAGCGATTCAGAGGGACTTCGACGCGAGCTTTATCGTTTAGGTGATTGCTTCTTGCGTCTCGCTTTTCCGCCGGTTCCCACTTTTCGTCTTTCTCTTACTCGAGCATCAGTGGTAAGAAATCCTTTTTTTCGTAAAAGACCCTTGTGTTTTTCAGAGTCAATCTTTGCGAGCGCACGCGACATTCCCAAAATTACCGCATCAAGCTGTGAATTCATTCCTCCGCCCGAGACTCTGATAGTAAAAGCAAGTTTATCAGATAATCCAAGCACTTTAAGCGGATCTAAATAATGAAGTTTTTCAAGTTCACTCGGAAAATATTCCTCGATCTTTTTACTGTTTACAATAATATCTCCCTTTTTGAAATCGTAAGTACTTTTTATTTCCTGATATAGCCTTACTCGAGCCGAAGCCTGCTTTCTTCTGCCGATAGTGTATATGTAAGTATTTTTCTTTGAAGATATTTTTTCCTTTATTTCCTCTGACATAATTTTATCCTTTCAGTTTATCAGCGTACGGATGACTTTCGTCTTTGAAGACAAAAAGTCTCTTAAGCATTCTGTCCCTAAGTCTATTCTGAGGAAGCATCCCTCTTACCGCGTGTCTTATAATCTGTGCTGGGTTTGACGTTTTCAATTCTTTAAAAGTTTTTACTTTAAATCCGCCCGGATATCCGGAATGTCTGTAATACTTCTTGTCTGTTTCTTTTTTTCCTGTAACTTTTACATCCTGAGCATTTATGATAACTACATTATCTCCGCAATCAAGATTTCTCACAAAATAAGGCTTATTTTTGCCCATCAAGAGCTGTGCAATTGCAGTGGCCTCTCTGCCTAACACTTTATCTTTGACATTTATCAAATGCCATTCCCGTTTTACCTGTGAAATTTTTGTCGCTTGAGTTGATTTATCCATACTATTTTTTTGCTTTTGCTACTTTCTTTGTTTTTGGTTTGGGTGGCGAAACTTTCTTCGCCGGTGTCTTCTTGGTTTTTGAAACTTTGGCTGATTTCTTAATTTTCTTAGCCGGTTTTTGAATCTTAATTTCAGCTCTCTGAATTGTTTCCACCCATTCCATAACTACCATTGAAGCACTGTCTGAGACTCTATTGCCCAATCTTACTATCCTTGTATAGCCTCCAGACCTATTCTTAAATTGAGGCGCAATTCTGTTAATCATCTTTTCTACGGCCTGCGGCATAAGATGAGCTGATAAAAATCTGCCCGCCTCTTCTTCTCTTTTCTTGGCTTTAGTAACAAGCTTATCAATCTGTCCTTTTATTGATTTGGCCTTGGCTTCTGTAGTCTGAATTTTCTCATCCAAAACCAAAGAAGTCATAAGACTTTTAAAAAGCGATTTCCTTTCGTTTGAGTCTCTTTTAAATCTTCGTCCAAAAACATTTTTCCTCATACTTCGATTATACTCAGTATGACCCTGAGCCTGCCGAACGGGTCATAATAAAAATCAGTCATCAGTTTTCGGTTTTCTGTTCTCGGATACAGGTCTGTCGGATAGTCTGTCTGTCCGAAAAACTGAAAACTGACCTACGAAAATCTGACAACTGATAACTGAAAACAGATAAACCAGCCTTATTGCGGCAGATCTATTCCTCTGGTTTTAAGTTTTTCTTCAATTATAGATATTGATTTGTTTCCCATGTTTCTCATCGATACTAAGTCACGTCTTGGAGTCGCAAGTAAATCTTCGAAAGTTTCTATTCCGCCATTTCTTAAGCTGTTATATATTCTTGTAGGAAGATCGAGCTCATCCACCGTAAGCTTTAGAATATTGTCCGGAAGAGAAGATGTAGGAATGGCTGCTTCGGAAACAACTGCTGCTTTTGGATTATAAATCTGAGTAAAGTAAGATGACAAAATTCTTCCTGCTTCGTTAATGGCATCTCTTGGCGAGATAGCACCGTTGGTCCAAATTTCAAGAGTAAGTTTGTCCAAATTCGTCTGTCTTCCCACACGCGTTGCAGAGACTTCGTAATTAACTCTTCTTACAGGTGTGAAAATAGCGTCTGTCGGAATGGCTCCTATGGTTGACAATTTCCTCTCTTCTGCAAGGGAGTATCCGAGCCCTTTCTCAACTGTTAGCTCCATATCAAGTTTTGCTTTTTTATCACTTAGGTTTCCTAAGTAATGATCTTTATTTACCAACTCAACATCTTCTGAAAGATCAAGATCTCCGGCTGTAATTTTCTTAGGACCTTTAACTGAAAGCTTTATAGTGCTTAATTCTTTTGAGCTATCAAGAGTAAGATTTAACCCTTTTATATTGAGGAGAAAATCAACAACGTTTTCCTTAAGTCCAGGTACAGTTGAGAACTTGTGTTTAACACCTGTTATTCTGACTGAAGTGACAGCCGCACCCGGTATGGAAGACAGCAATACTCTTCTTAAAGCATTTCCCAAAGTATGACCAAAACCAGGCTCCAGAGGCTCAATTACGAATTTTCCAAAGCCCTTTTCGCTCTTTTCTTCTTTAACTTTTAATATAGGGTCAAGCATAACTTAGTATTTTAACACTAACGTGAATAATATTCAATGATTAATTGCAAATTGAAGGGCACATTCAAATCATCCTTTTTTGGAATTCTTACCAAGACTCCTTCTTCTTTTTTCTTTTTAAGAAAAGACAAAATCTCTGCATCTTTTCCGTCTTCCAAAACTTTGGCTACATTTGCAGATATTTTTATCTTAGATGAAAGAGAAATTGTATCATCTATTTTTACGCAGTAAGAAGGAATGTTCATCTTTTTTCCATTTACCAGTATGTGTCCGTGGGAAACAAGCTGTCTTCCCATAGTTCTTGTCTTTGCAAATCCAAGTCTGTACGTTACATTATCAAGTCTTCTTTCAAGGAGCGACATAAGAATTTCCCCTGTGTCCCCTTTTTGTTTTGATGCTGTATCGATCAAACCTTTAAACTGTTTTTCCAAAAGTCCATATGTGGCTTTTACTTTCTGTTTTTCACGAAGCTGAAGTCCAAACTCAGAAAGCCTTGAGTGTCTTTTTCTTCCATGCTGTCCTGGCGGAATATTAAGTCTTCTTTTAAGACTTGCGGAATTTTTGTCAAGGACATTCATTCCTTCCCGTCTTGCTAATCTATGCTTTGGTCCTGTATATCTTGCCATAATTAAATACTACCAATGCCACCAATAAATACCAATAATCCAATATTTAAATATTTGTAGTATTTGAAATTTGTAGTATTGATATTATTCATTATACTCTCCTCTTCTTCTTAGGTCTTGGCCCATTGTGTGGAATAGGTGTCACATCGGAAATTAGAGAAATTGAAAGTCCTCCGCTTCTTATTGCACGAAGCGCCGAGTCTCTTCCTGAACCCGGACCTTTTACAAAAACATCTACGGTCTTTACTCCCTTTTCAATTGCTTTTCTTACTGCATTTTCTACCGCCACAGTTGCCGCATAGGGAGTGGATTTTCGGGCTCCCTTAAAACCTGCAGCCCCCGATGAGCCCCATGATACAGCGTCACCGCTTCCATTGGTAATAGTTACCAAGGTGTTGTTAAAAGTTGCAGTAATAAAAACTTTTCCGTGTTCTCCTACGGCTACTCCTGCTTTCTTTTTTGATTTGGTTGCTGTTTTTTCTGTTTTCTTAGTTACCATATTATTAGACTATGCCCATTTTAGCCGCTACTTCCTTCTTAATTGCTCCAATGGTAACCCTCTTACCTCTTTTGGTTCTAGCATTGCTTCTTGTTCGCTGTCCTCTAGCTGGGAGGCTCTTTGAGTGCCTCGTACCTCTGTAAGCCCCAACTTCTTTAAGCCTCTTTATATTCGATGCTACTTCCGCACGTAAATCTCCTTCTATTTTATAAGTCTCTAAGACTTTCTGAATTCTTCTTTGTTCTTCTTCCGATAAAGATTTTAGTCTTCTTGAAGCTTCAATGTTTGCTTTTTCCAAAATTTGTACGACATTACTTCTGCCAATTCCATACAGATAGCTCAGTGCTATATCAATTCTTTTTTCTTCCGGTAGATTTATTCCTGAAACTCTCATATTATCCCTGTCTCTGCTTGTGCCTTGGATTTTCGCAAACGACTCGCACCACGCCCTTGCGCTTTATAATCTTACATTTCATGCATCTTGGTTTGACACTTGCTTGTACCTTCATAATAATATATAAAATTAAAAATTAAATAGTAAATATTTTCTTTAATATTTTATTTTCTATATTTAATATTTTATTTATACCTGTATGTTATTCTGCCTTTTGTCTTATCGTATGGCGTCATTTCAATCTTAACTCTGTCTCCGGGCAGAATTTTTATATAGTTCATTCTCATTCTGCCTGAAAGATGACATAAGACAATATTTCCGTCCGGAAGCTCTACCCGGAAAAGAGTATTTGGCAAAGCCTCTTTAACGCTTCCATCTATCTCAAATGCTCCCTGATGAACAGCCATAAAAATAAAATTCCTAATTAACCTAATTCTAAATGGTTCTTTTGATGAATCAGGAATTAGAAATTTTCAAGCTTAATTATATCAAAGTTCACGCGCGAGCGCAAGGCTATTTAGTCAAAACCAATGGTCCATTTTCGGTTATCGCAATACTTCTTTCAAATAGCCCTGAAAGGCTTCCATCCCCTGATGAAATGGTCCATCCATCATCATCTTTATAAATCACTTCATCTTTTCCCATATTGTAAATTACCTCAATTGCTATCGTCATCCCCTCGGTAAGCTTTGGTGTCTTCTCAACTTTTACCGCTAAATATCCCGGAACTTCAGGCTCTTCATGTAATTCCCTGCCTACTCCGTGTCCTACGAGAGATTTAACCACTGAATAGCCGGCCCCCTCCACGATCCCCTGAATAGTTTTTGAAATATCTCCAACTCTGTTTCCTGCTTTTGCTTTTTTAATCCCTGCATTTAGCGCCCGTTTTCCTGTTTCTAAAAATTTATCAACCTTGGGATTTGTGATTTGTGATTTGGAATTTGAAACGAGAATCGTTTCCGCCATATCGGTATGAAATCCTTTGTAAAAAACTCCGCAATCAATCCCAATAACGTCTCTTTCTTTAAATTTATAATCTGTAGGAATTCCATGAACTACCACGTCATTTGTCGAAACACAAATAGAAAAATTGTATCCCGCAACTTTCTTAAACCCCGGCTCTGCACCGTTTTGCAATATCAATTTCTCAGCGAGCTTGTCAATTTCAAGCTCAGATACTCCCGGTTTTATATTCCCTAGAAGTTCTTTTAATACCTTAGCAAGAATTCTTCCGCCCTCCTGCATTATCTTAATCTCTTCTTTGGTTTTAATATTAATCATATTTATTATATTTCTAATTTTTTCAAAATATCCACCTGTACTTCCTCAATGCTTTTTTCTCCATTCACTTCTTCCAATATTTTTTTACTTTTATAATATTTCAGCACTGGAATTCTGTCTTTATCTTGGTTTATTCTTCTTGCTTCAATAATTTCAGGATTATCGTCCTCGCGGCCTCTTACTTTTCTTCTTTTTCCCATCTCTTCTCTTGAAGTCCATAAATGAATCACCCTATCTATGCTTAGATTGTGTGTCTGAAGATATCTGTTGAAAGTCTCCAAGTCTTCAGCTGTTGCAGGAAAATTATCCAGGATGAATCCTTTTGGCGAGTTATTTAATTTCTCCTCAAGAAACGGAAATTTCAGTTCAATCGGAACATGCTTGCCTTTTAAGCTATAGTTTTCGTGTCCTTCAATGGCTCGGGGGTCTCTTTTCTCATACGCTTCGCGGATTAGAGCTCCCATTGAATAGACAGGTATTTCTAATTTCTTGCCAAGTGATTCCGCTTGAGTCCCTTTGCCTGCAAAAGGTGGTCCAATAAATATTATGTTCATGTATATTATTTTAATTTAAAAAAGGAAGCAAATTCCTGCTTCCCAATTTGGTATCAATATTAAACTTTTAGTTTTCAAGACTCTTTAAGATATCTCTGTGAATCTCATCAATTGATTTTTCACCATTAATTTCTATAAGTAGCCCTTTTTCTCTATAGTAATCGAGAACAGGTTTGGTAAATTTATAAAATGAGTCTATTCTTTGTCTTATTGCTTCAACCGAATCATCAGGTCTTGTTCCGTCGTTTTGACCGGCAAGTCTAACCAAGGCTTCCTCTTCAGGAATATTTATATGTACAACTTTATCAACTCCATTTTCAAATTTTTCAACCTGCTCCACTGTCCTTGGAAAACCATCAATAATATACCCCTTTTTATACTCGGGTCTGCCCAAATAATTTCCTACAACCTGTACGGTAAGGTCGTCCGGCTGAAGTAATCCTGCAGTCATTATAAGCTTAACTTTTCTTCCCAATTCTGTTTTTTCCTTAGCAATTTGTCTGAAGATATGACCTGTGGAAAGATAGGGTAATCCTAATTTATCAGATAGTAAATTTCCCTGTGTTGATTTTCCTGCACCTTGGATTCCTATCAAGACTATTTTCATGCTATTTTGAAAATGATTCGTAATTCTTCATGACAATTTGAGCTTCAATTGCCTTGATTGTCTCAAGAATTACCGAGACAACTATAAGAATTCCAGTCCCTCCCAACGCAAGGTTTTGAACGTTCGTTGCAAATTTCGCAAGAGTAGGAAGAATTGCAACAAGGCCCAAGAATATTGCGCCTGCTAAGGTTATGCGTGTCAGAATATAATTTAAATAACCGGCAGTAGGCGTTCCGGGCCTAATTCCCGGAATAAATCCGCCGTATTTTTGAATTTCTTCTGCAATTTTTTTAGGGTTAAAAACTACTGCGGTATAGAAATAAGTAAATCCAACTACTAAGAAAAAGTAAAAGAAATTATAGAAAAATCCATCAGGATTAAAAATCGCGGCGATAGAAAAAGAAATATTCCTAAGCATTGTGTTTGTTGAGGATGTAAGGTAATTCGCAACAAGTGAGGGCATGAGAATTAGAGAAACTGCAAAAATAATTGGGATAACTCCTGCTTGATTTAGTCGTAATGGTAGGTGGGTAGATTGCCCGCCATAAATTTTATTCCCTCTAACTCTCTTTGCATAATAGACTGTAATTTGTCTGGTTGCCTCATTTATAAGGACTATTGAAGCAATTACTACAACTCCCATTACGACGAACGTAATAATGTTAGTAATATTCTGAGCATTAAGAGTAGAAATTGTCTGTCCAAAAACCGAAGGCAATCTTCCTACGATTCCGGCAAAAATAAGAAGAGAAATTCCGTTTCCCACACCTTTTTCTGTAATAAGTTCTCCGAGCCACATAAGAAGTACAGTTCCTGCCACCATTGTAAGTATGAAAATGGCAAGCTTAAGAGGATCAAGAGTCATAATTATACCTTGGCTCTTAAGAAGTGCATACATTCCTATGGCCTGGACTACTGCAAGAGGAACAGTCAGATATCTCGTATACTGATTTATTTTTTGCCTTCCCTCTTCTCCTTCTTTAGATAACTTTTCAAGCTTCGGGAATACAATCGTGAGAAGCTGGAAAATAATCGAAGAATTAATGTAAGGATTTAAACCAAGCGCCATTACGGAGAAATTGGCAAGAGTTCCTCCTGAAAAAATGTCCAATAAACCTAAAAATTGATTGCTCGCAAAAAGTTCTTTTAACTGCGCTACGTCAACACCGGGCACCGGAATATGAGCAAATATCCTGAAGATTATAAAAATAGCTGCTGTAAAAAGAATTTTCTTTCTTACTTCCGGAGTCCTAAAACTATTTCTAAAAATAGCAAATATATTTTTCATTCTATGAGACTTTACCGCCGGCCTTTTGTATCTTTACTGCCGCACTTTTGGATACAGGAAGATTTACCGTCAGGGAAACTTTTAGCTCACCGTCTCCTAAGATCTTAACTCCATAAGCTTTCGCATCATTCTCGTCCACAATCCTATTTTTTATAAGCGAGTCAATATCTACTATTGTATCTTTTTTAAGAAGATTGAGTACCTTAACATTTAGTATAACAGGGCTGGGTTTAAATACCTTGTTTTTCCCTTTTCCCCGTCTGAACGGCAATCTTTTTATAAGAGGGAGTGCTCCTCCTTCGAAGAAAAGCGGGATATTTCTTCGGGCTTTTTGTCCCTTAGTACCTCTTCCGGCTGTCTTTCCGCGTCCTGAGCCGTGTCCCTGGCCAAGCCTTCTTTTCTTATTTTTTGAAATCTTAGTAAGTTTATTGAGTGACATATTAAGCAATCTTTCCTCTCTCCTGCAATAACTTGTATCTTCTGGAAAGTCTTGTAAGAGCTTCAAGTGCAGCATAAACATTGCTTGCTTGATTCTTGGTACCCAAAACCTTGGAGGAAATGTTTTCAATTCCCGCCGCAGTTACTACGTTTCTTACTGCTCCTCCCGCAATTACTCCGGAACCTCTAGGCGCAGGCTTTAAAATTATTTTTGCAGCTCCTGACTTAAAATCAATTCTAAAAGGAATTGTACCTTTTATAATAGGAACCTCTATTAAATGTTTCTTGGCAACAGAAATACCCTTCTTAATAGCAAGCGCTACGTCCGGGGCTTTTCCAAGTCCTACTCCTACTTTTCCTTTTTTATCTCCCACTACCATTAAAGCAGAAAATCCTATTTTATTTCCTCCTTTTGTTTTCTTAGAAACCCTATTTATCTGAATAATTTTTTCTTCGAAGCCGTCTGAGCTTCTTGGTTCGTATGCCATTAGAATTTCAAGCCTCCTTCTCTTGCGCCTTCGGCGATCGCCTTAACTCTTCCGTGATATGCATATCCGCTTCTGTCAAAAACTACACTTTTAATTTTCTTAGAAACCGCCAATTTTGCCAGCATAAGCCCTAAAGTTTTTGACTTATCAATCTTCTTTGAGCTCTCAGTTTTTTTTGAAGAGGCATCTTCTTTAATTTGTTTTTCAGAAACTCCGACCAAAGTCTTTCCTTTTTCATCATCTATAATCTGGGCATAGATATATTTATTTGATCGAAAAACAGAAAGTCTTGGCCTCTCATTCGTGCCTTTAATTTTTGCCCTTATTCTTTTTCTTCTTTGTAATCTTTTATCTTTCATATTTTTAATATTTTATTTTTAATCTTTAATATTATTTAGCTGCTCCCACAGCCTTTGCAGCCTTGCCTGCTTTTCTTCTGATATATTCTCCTTGATATTTTATCCCTTTTCCTTTGTACGGCTCGGGCGGGCGAATTGCCCTTATCTTGGCAGCTGTATTTCCAACAAGTGCCTTATCAATTCCTGATATTACGATAATATTATCAACCAAAGCAAACTTTATGCCTTCTTCGGGTGATATCTTAACAGGATGGGAAAATCCGATATTAATGGTCAAGTCTTCACCGCTTACCTGAGCCCTATAACCGACTCCCGAAAGCTCAAGCTTTTTTTCAAAACCCTCAGAAACTCCGGTTATCATGTTTGAGATAATTGACCTGGTGAGTCCTAGCATTGCACTTTTGTTCAGAGCTTTTTCTCTCTGAGACAATTTTATCTGCCCTTCTTCAATTTTCACCTCAATGCCATCAGGAATTTTAAAAGCCAAGCTTCCTTTAACTCCGTCAGCTTTTACCTCACCGCTTGCAATAGCAACCGTAACGCCTTCTTTTAACTGAATTGGTTTATTTCCTATTTTTGACATATTGTTATGTTAAATAACAACCCTGAGCGTTAGCCGAAGGGTCGCTACCAGATCTTAAAAAGTATCTCTCCCCCTAAGTTTTTCTTTTGTGCCTCGTGTCCCGTCATTATTCCCTTATTTGTTGACAGTACAGTTATATACATTCCTTTCTTTTGATTTTGGATTAAATTCTTTGAACCAGAATATCTTCTTGATGACGGTTTTGAAATAATTTTCGTATCTGTTATTACTGGTATTCTGTTATTGTACTTAATTTTTATTGTCAGCACTTTCCTGCCATCCATAATTTGATCACCAACATCCTCCAGAAACCCTTCTTTTACAAGCACTTTTGCAATTTCTCTTGAAATACGGTTGTAAGGCGCAAGCATTTCTTTCCTTCTTGCTCTTGCCGCATTTTTTATTCTGGTTACGAAATCTGAAACAGTATGGTCTATCATATTATTATTTAAAACTTTACCAAGTTGCCTTTAAAACTCCCGGCAATTCTCCTTTACTTGCTCTTTCTCGGAAACAAATTCTGCAAAGTCCGAACTTTCTCATATAAGCTCTCGATCTTCCGCAAATACTGCACCTATTGGTATGTCTAGTTGTAAATTTTTGTTTTCTATGAAATTTTACTATGTCTGATGTTTTTGCCATAAGTTCACTCCGTTCAAAATCAAATATTAAAAATTGAATATTAAATACTTTTTCAAATTTTGTATTTTTGTTACATATTTTTTATATTTCATATTTTATTTTTTATTTCTCAAAGGGTACTCCGAGTTCTGAGAGAAATGCATGTCCTGTTTTTTTGTCTCCGGCAGTGGTCACAATGCTTATTTCAAATCCCTGTCCCAAAAGTGCTGCGTCCATTCTGCCGACATCAATTTCCGGAAATATATTAAACTCTGTCAGTCCCAAAGTATAATTTCCTGCATCATCAAAACTGTTCTTTTTTACTCCATGAAAATCTCTGAGCCTTGGCAGAACTATTGCAACTAATTTATCAAAAAAATCATACATTCTTTTTCCTCTAAGTGTAACCACAAGACCAATTTTGTCTCCTTCTCTGAGCTTAAATGTTGCAATAGCTTTCTTTGCCGCAGTCACCTTAGGCTTTTGCCCGGTTATTGCAGTCAAAGCACTAGCCACTATTTCTATATTTTTCTTATCAGATATGGCATTTTTGACACCCGAATTTATTACAATCTTTGATAGGTTTGGCGTTGCCATAACATTTTTAATACCTAACTTCTTTTGTAATTTTGGTGAAATTTCTTCTTTAATTTTTTTTCTTAAATCTGCCATGTTAGATTACACCTTTGCATTTTTTGCAAATTCTTTCTTTCTTGTCCCCCGTAATTTTAAATCCTACCCTTGTAGGCAGTTTACATTTCGGACAAATTAGCCTTACATTTGACACAGATAAGGGCTTTGTCAAAGTCTTTATCTCTGCCGGCTCTCTTTGAGATCTCGCCTTCAAATGTCTCTTGTAAAGATTTACATTTGGTACAAGTATCATATTTTCTTTTGGCATTACCTTTTCAATTTTTCCGGTCTTTCCCTTATCTTTTCCTCTTACAACTTTTACTTCATCACCTTTTCTAAGTTTCATACTATAATACCTCGGGTGCCATACTGGCAATTTTATTAAAGCCTCTGTCTTTTACTTCCCGTGCGATCGGGCCGAAAATTCTTGTTGCTCTCGGATTTTTGTCTTTCATATTATCTATTACTACGGCTGCGTTTTCGGAAAATCTTATATATGAACCGTCTTTTCGCCTTTGTTCTTTTCTTGCTCTGACCAAAACTACCATAACCATCTCGGATGCCTTCACCTGACCATTCGGGGCTGCTTCTTTTATGACACATTTCAAGATATCCCCGGTATATCCGAACTTTCTTTTAGAGCCTCCAAAAACATGAATAACCATAAGTTTTTTTGCTCCCGAATTATCTGCCGATCTTAGCATTGATCTTGGTTGCACCATTATTTGATTACCTCCATTATTTTAAAATATTTATTCTTTGAAATTGGTCTCGTTTCTACGATCTTTACCCTGTCTCCAAGATTTAAGGTCAAACCTGCAGTATCTACTTTATATTTCTTGCTTCTTTTAAGAAGTCTCTTGTAAAGCGGGTGAATCTTTCTTCTTGTAATCTCGACAACCGCAGTATTTTGCATTTTTAAAGATACTACTTTTCCTTCAAATGTTTTTTTCATATTACTTTCCCTCGCCTTCTGCCGGCTTCTCGGCGATTACCAGAGCCAAATCTTTTTCTCTTATCGCTGTTAGAATCATTGCTATTTTCTTCCTCTTCCAGAAAACTTCTTTTGTATTTTTAAGTTTTTTTTGCGAAAGGGCAAGTTTAAGATCGAAAAGTTCATTTCTGCTTTCTTTCAGTAAGCTTTTCAACTCATCAATTGTTTTTGTGAATAATTCTTTCTTTTCTTTTATTTTCATTATCAGTTTTTGTCAACAATAAGTGTTTTGACCGGCAATTTATGCGATGCGAGTCTTAGTGCTTCATGAGCAATTTCTTTTCCGACTCCGCCCATTTCAAAAAGCATTCTTCCCGGTTTTACAGGAGCGACAAATTCCGCAACGTCTCCTTTTCCTCCACCCATTCTTACCTCAGCAGGTTTCTTGGAAATTGGTTTATCAGGAAAAATTCTTATCCAAACTCTTCCTCCTCTTTGAATATGATGAGTTATTGCTCTTCGGGCTGCTTCAATTTGACGGGATGTAATCCAGTGCGTTCCAAGAGATAATAATCCATATTCCCCAAATGCGATTTTATTGCCTCTGTAAGCATTGCCTTTCATTGTTCCTCTTTGTTGTTTTCTATATTTTGCTCTTTTTGGAACTAACATATCTTTAAAATTTCTAAATCTTAATTTCTAATTTCTAATTTTTTTAGGTCAATTAGAGTAATTAGATCAATTAGGTTAATTTTCATACTACTTGTCTCCTCTATTAATCCAAACTTTAACTCCAATGTAGCCCTTTTTTGTTAATGCCGGAACGCTTGCATATACAATATTTTCTCTAATCGTAGAAAGGGGAACTTTTCCCTGCTGAAGCTTTTCCCTTCTTCCGATTTCTGCTCCTCCGATACGTCCTGCAAGAACAATTCTTACTCCCTTAGCGCCCGAGCCCATTACCTTTGTCCCCGTCTGATTCATGACTCTTTTTGCAGGCAACCTTCTTAGGAGCTGATCAGAAATATTTTTTGCGACCAGATACGCATCAAGATTGGGTTCTTTAATAGGCTCCACTCTTATATCAAGCTTTGCCGCATTTTTACCATTTATTTTTGGTAAAATACCCGTAAGGTATTTCCTAAGCTCGTCCATTCCTGTACCCTGACGTCCTATTACCATACCCGGGCGAAGTACAAAAACAGTAAGTTTTATACTATTTATAGAACGCTCTATATCAATACTGGAAACTCCAGCAGGCTCAAGTCTTTTCATAAGAGCTTTTCTTAAGTTGTAATCCTCAAGCATTGTCTCTTTGTATCTCTTATCATCAAACCATCTGCTCGACCAGTTAAAAACCGGCCCTATTCTTATAAGATTTGGATTAACTTTTTGTCCCATGAGATGCTCCTTTCGTTATTAAGTTTTGAGTTTTGCCTTTTGAGTTTTGAGTTAGATTATCCGCAAGGATAATCTTAATATGTGAGCTTCTTTTTTTGTATGGATGCACTCTTCCTCTAGTTGACGGTCTGTATCTTTTTATAGCAGTGCCTTCCATTATTTCTATACTCTTTAGAAACAACTCTTCTTTCTTCGCTCCTCTATTTACAGCGTTTGCGATTGCGCTTTCCAAAGTCTTTGCTACCGGATTTGAAGCTCTTTTATTCATAAGTGTCAAAGCATCCAAAGATTTACCAAGAGACTTTTGCTTTCTTATCGCATCTGCAACAAGTCTTATTTTTCTTGGCGCTATTCTTACCGATTTTGCTATTGCTATAAATTCCATATATTCAATCTTTAAGTCTTACTAATCTCTCTTGCTACAACTCTTCCGTGACTTCGGAAAGTTCGCGTTGGTGAAAATTCACCAAGTCTGTGCCCTACCATTCCTTCTGCTATAAGAACGTTGATAAAGTTCTTGCCGTTGTGAACTTGAAAAGTATGTCCTACAAACTCAGGCGGTATCTGACATGCTCTTTTCCATGTTTTAATCGCCGACTTATCGCCGGACGCTTTCTGCGCCATAACTTTTTTCATTAATTTAGGGTCAATAAACGGCCCCTTCTTACTAGATCTACTCATAATATTAAAATTCTACTCCCATTTCTCTAAGTTTAAGAATTGCCACAGTTAAATTTACCCCATCTGTCTCTCTTTCACCATTGACCCATATTCCTTTTGATTGCTCCATAGGTCCGCCGGATTGCCCAAAGCCAACGTCAAGAAGAACATCCATGCCAAGTTTTCGGATATACTCGCAGATCTCTTCAATATTTATTCCTGCTTTTGAAAGACGAGCTGCATTAACAAAGTACATATATGATTTTCCATCATCAGCGTTGATCCCCCAAATCCCAGGAAGGCTAGGATCTGTTGATTTTTCGATTGTTTCTTGTCTTATTCCCATTATTTCTCTCTCCTTTTCTGTCCTGAGCTTGTCGAATGGATTAATTTTTGAATTTTAAACTTTAATTTTGACTTTTGCATTTTGAGTTTTTACTTTTTCCTTCGCTGAACAATGTATTTATTCGAGTGTTTTTTCTTATTTCTGGTCTTTCCTACTGCCGGTCTTCCATAAACAGTCTTCGGGCCCGGCATTCCGATACCTGAGCGTCCTTCTCCTCCTCCATGAGGATGGCTTCTTGGATTCTGCGCTACTCCCCGGACTGTAGGTCTAATTCCCATGTGTCTTGCGCGTCCGGCTGAACCTATAATTTCATTCTTCCAATCCGCGTTCCCAAGGCTACCTATTGTAGCATAACCTGTGTCTTTTACCCTTCTAATTTCCTTCGACGGCAATTTCAAATGCGTATACCCTGCTTCATGCGCCGCTACTGCTATACTTGTGCCTGCGGCTCTTGCCATTTGTCCGCCTTTTCCTCGGGTAAGTTCTACGTTATGCACAAAAGTTCCTATTGGAATCTCTGAAAGCGGCAATGCATTTCCGACTTGCAAACCTGCCCCCGGTCCTGCAATTACTACATTATTTAATTTCAAACCTTCAGGAGCCAGAATATATCTCTTGTCTCCATCCTGATATTGAATTAGAGCTATATCAGCGGTCCTATTTGGATCATATTCCAAAGAAACCACTTTTCCTTCTACTCCCATTTTATCTCTCTTGAAATCAATTGTACGGATAAATCTCTTGTGCTGTCCGCCCTGATGCCTTACAACTACTTTTCCTGAGACATCTCTTCCTGAATTTTTTTTCTTTATAGTTTTAAGTCTTTTCATAATTTATCCCGATTCAATCGGGGTTATTTACCAGATGGCAATGCCGGCGTTTCATCTGTACCTGCCGTATCAAACATAGAAATTTTTTGCCCTTCTTTTAATTTTACAGTTGCTTTCTTCCAAGAAGACAAAGCTGTCTCGGTTCTTTTTGTTCCAAATCTTCTCGATTTTCCTTTCACAATAGATGTCGCAATAGAAACCACATCGACTTTAAATTTTTCAGCAACTAACTTTCTTATTCCCTCTTTATCTGCTTTTTTATCCACTCTGAAAGTAAACTTTCCTTTGTTTGCCTCGCTCATCGACTTTTCAGAAATAATTGGTGTCAGGTTAATATCCAGCATTAATTAGCGCCTCCTTTTACAAAATGTTTTTCTATAGCATCTACCGCATCTTTCATAAGGAAAATTGCCTTTGTGTTAAGAATTTCATAAGTATTTACCAAATCAGCTTTTATAATTCTAAGGCCTTCGATATTTCTTGATGCTCTGTAAAGATTCTCAAGTCCGCTTTTTTCCTTATCAGGTGTGACTAAAAGGATATTTCTTTTTTTGGAAACCGTATCTAGTTTTCTGACAACATCTGCCATGAATTTCGTCTTGGGCTCTATTTTCTCAAGCCCTGAAATTATTTTTATTTCTCCATTCTGGTTTTTAAAAGTAAGTGCGGAAAAAAGAGCTGCTTTTCTCATTTTTTGCGGCATCTTGAGGGAAAAATCATGCGGTCTTGGGCCATGCGCTATTCCTCCGTGAACAAAGATTGGAGCTTTTTTCGAACCGTGCCTTGCGCGCCCAGTTCCTTTTTGTCTCCAGGCTTTTTTTGTAGTTCCGTGAACTTCTCCTCTTGTTTTGGTCGATGCAGTACCAGATCTCTGATTGGCAAGATATACGCGTACGGCTTGCGCCATAAGCTTGTCATTTACCTTGGCTCCAAAAATCTCTTTGGGAAGTGAGAGTTTTGATACTATTTTTCCCGTCATGCCATAAACATCTGCGTTTAATCCTCCAGTTGTTCTCTTAATTTCTTTAACAACAGGCTTCGAAACTACTGCTTTTGCAGACGCAGCTTTTTTCACCGCTACTTTTTTCACTACTGACTTTTTTGGTACAGCTGGTTTCTTTATTGCAACTTTTAATGGTTTTTTGGAAACAATCTTTTTAGCCGGCATTTTCTACTTCCTCCTTCTTTTCTTCCTTTGCTTCTTCTTTTTTATTTTCTCCTGAAGTTTGGTTTTGAGAATCGGTCGACCCAGTTTCAAGTGAATCGGAAACCAATTCTGAATCTTCTTTTGTATTATCATCTATCTCTGTCGATTGGTTTCCGCTTAGTGAAGCCTGTTCATTAGTTGGATTTTCAGTACCAGCAGGCTGAACGTCACTTGAAACCTGTGGTTGACCATTCTCTAAAATCTCTTCTGTTTTGGCGTCATCTGAAACGGGTAGGTCTCCAGCGACTTCCACTTCGTCTGTTTTATCTTTAAAAAGCGGAACAAATTTTTTATTTGCTCCGACTTTTTTGACTATTACCATAGTATTTACAGAACCCGGAACTAGACCTTTTATCAAAACTTCATCTTCCGTAACTCCCACTACCACAAGATTTCTTATAGTTACGTTTTCATTCCCCATTCTTCCTGCCATTCTTTTACCTTTATAAACTCTTCCGGGCGTAGTTCCCTGACCGATAGATCCCGGCGCTCTGTGACGATCCGACTGACCGTGGGTTTTGGGACCTCCATGAAATCCATGTCTTTTTACGACTCCTGCATATCCTTTTCCTTTTGAAACTCCAGTAATGTCAATTATGTCTCCTTCTGCCAAGACTTCTGAAGCATTAATCATTGTTCCAATTGACAAATCCGTATCCGCATCAATTCTTACTTCTTTCAAAAAATTAGGGGCTTGTTCTAGAGCCCCTTTTGTGTTGCCGATTACCGATTTGGTAGCGTTTTTCTTAACACCAAATCCGAGTTGAATTGCAGAATACTTATGCTTATCTGCAATTCGGACGTTAGTTACTACGTTTCCTTTAACTAAAATTCTGGTCACAGGAATTCTGGTTCCGTCTTCCAGGAATTTTTGGCTTTGTTCTTTTTTTTGTCCGAGAATTGTATTTAGAGTCATAAAATTGCAAATCCTGAGCGAAGCCGAACGGACAACAAAAAAGCGACCCACCGAGGAGCCGCTTAAATCCGCTCTCGCGAATCTTTAGTCTCTTCTACGTGGTCAAAACTGCCTCCAATCGACTTATCATTAGAATTAAGAGTAATTATATACTGAGGCACGAATAAAAGCAATATGTCAGGAGTTTCTGCTCTTAAAAATAAACTTAGACAAAAGACCCCTAATTTCTCTAAAATCTGCGTCTTTTTCTGTCATAATTCTTTTTATCTCTTCGAACGGAACAGAAGTAGGAAAAGTTACTGTCCATTCTACCTCTCTTCCTTCAAAAAGAACCACTATGGTATCAGCTGTTTTGAAAATTTTGTACTTATTGCCAAATACATCTATTTCTTCTCCATATTTTCCTTTACTCCATAGATCGCTTGGATTTTCTTCTTCCATCACTCTTTTCTGAGTTATTCTCCATCCAAATCCATCTTCCGTTTCGGGGTTTATTTCAATAAAGTCCTGCCCTTCAGAGAAAGGGGTGAAATTACGAGTAGCAAGATAAATAAATAAGTCTAACAATCTATCTTCCGTGGCCTCTTCTATTGCTTCTTCAATTGATTTTCCGTCCTTAATATAGAACTCCAGCAAATGTTTTATTAGATCAGGTTCAAAACCTATAGAAGCAAGTAGCGCTCTTGTTTCATGAGCTTCTGTCTGAGGTACTTCCTTTAATATTTTCTTAAGTAAGTTTTCTGCTTGCTGATAAGCTTGTGCTACTTTCGGATGATTTACATTTGGAAATTTCTTTTCTATCACCAACTCCAGTTCTTCTTCACGAAGTTCTTTATTCATTCGAAGATGATTTGGGTCATCACTGGTTTTTATGTAGTTTAAGAGTATTGGTAGAGCAGCTCTCCAATCTCTCTGGGAGATATCTTCATCCACACTTCTAGATGCAATATTTCTAAGACTTACTAGGGCTTTTGTCCCATCAGTTGGTGAGTAACGGAAAGACGCAAGTCTTCTATATCCTATCACTTCCCAGTCAAATTCTGGCTCAGAGTTTTCTTTAAGCCCGATATGCAGGATATTTTCGGAGGGGAACAATCGTGCAAGTAAAGTAAAACTTCCGTCATTTGCTAAAACCAAAGTCTCTGGAGTATCAATGTTCGAAAAATTAGATGAATTTGTGCCAGGTTCTGCATATTCGTATCTCGTTCTTTGAATTCCAGGATAAGATTCCACAAAAAGAACTCTTCCAATCGCGGGATCTAAATATTCCGAAATTTCCGCTCCTGACAGCTCAGTGTGTGAGCGTTCAAGACCGCTGCCGATCCTTGACCTTTTCCATTCTGATTCGGTTGGACTTGTCATAAACGAGGAAATTCTATCAGTTTTGAGGATAAATTGCAAACTATAGGGCGCCTGCATCTTAATCTCAATATTCACACCAATGAAAATTTTACTTTTTGTGGCCGTTTGTAGGAATTGGAATAATTTTTCTTGAAGCCTCTAGCCGTCCTCTAAAAAGCGCCGTCTCATCCCATTCAAATACAGCGTTTCCTCCATCAGGAGCAATTGCCCATAATTTGAGCTCTGGATCATTTGTTACAAATCTGTAATTTACCGATTTGCCGCGTGCATTTGCCACTTCTGTCATTAATTCTTTTGCATTACTAAATAATCTTCCTGTTGTTCCATTTGGGCTTGCGCCATAATAAAATGAAGTTTCTGCATCAATTTCTTCTCCGTTAGGCTTGAAGTCAACTAAAATATGTTCCCCGTCA
This sequence comes from Patescibacteria group bacterium, assembly GCA_038063195.1. Lineage (GTDB taxonomy): Bacteria > Patescibacteriota > Microgenomatia > Levybacterales > UBA12049 > JBBTVO01. The sequence goes on along the minus strand of JBBTVO010000012.1, from coordinate 11,574 downwards.
ATAATTATTTCATACGAAAAGAGGGACTCTTCAAAGGGCTTTTCAACAGTAATACTTTCCCGCAATGCTTCTTCGTTATCAACGATAGCATCTTTTGCAAAACTGTAGATTTCATACAATGGAGATTCTTCTTTCGAGATAGGGGAAATAGAAAACCCAACCTCTGAGGGCGATAAGGGAGGCCGAGCCTCTGTAATTGTAACCACTATATGGGAATTATATCAAACAAAGTCAAGTATATCAAACTATTACATCTTTATCTCAATATTTACACCTGCGGGAAGCTCTAGGTGAGTTAAAGAATCAATTGTTTTTTCTGTCGGAGACATTATATCAATAAGTCTTTTGTGAACTTTTATTTCGAAATGGTCTCGTGCATCTTTATCTATAAATGGGGATTTGTTGACTGCATAAACGCTTCTTTTGGTGGGAAGAGGAATAGGACCTACGACCTTTGCACCAGTTCTAATTGCAGTATCTAAGATCTGCTGGCAACAGAGGTCAATTACTCGGGCATCATAACTTTTTAAACGTACTCGTATTCTACCTTTTGGCATGATAAATAACTAATAACTTAAAGTGCAAAATTAAAAGCTAACTTAAAACTAATATGCTATTTTACAATAGAAGGGAGAATTTAGCAAGAATTATTTATATTTCTCTATTTTTGACAATCCGGTGAGGCTTGTCAGGAGTTTTTGGTACTTTTGTCGGTATAAAAGTATAAAGAGGAATACAGGCTCAAAGCAAATAATTCAAGAAGAAAGAAGCTTAATCTCCTGATATATCTGCTTGAAGAATTGAGGCCGATTCGTCAATAAGAGAATCGCCCTGCTGTGAATCAAATGCCTCATTCATTCTCTCATTAATAATCTGTTCCGGTGATTTGCCCATCATTCTTGGGTCAGAAGCTTTATCAAAAATTATCCCAGCATCATCAGGTGCATTTTTCCATTTCTCCCTGCTTTTTTCTCCAAGACGTGGCTCATTGTGAGGTTTCTGATTGCTTTCTTTGCCCAATGCTCTAGCTTTTGCCTCCACAATCAATTCGGCATGCTCATCGTTCATTGTATAAACAGTTCTTTCAACAGACCTTTCGGTTGTATCATCATGGTCAAAGCCTATCCATCTTTGTTTTAATACTATTAGGAAAGAAACAGGTTCTCCTAGCTTAATCGTAGTTATAAGACCTTGCCCTTCAATCTGCCCACCTGAAACCGTGGCTACGGCACCCTTTTCGCCAAGTATTTCTATAAAAGTCTTCGTCTCTGCATCCGACAATCTAGATTCAACTATTTCAGTCATAATGGGGATATTATACGCGCAAAAGATAATTTGTCAATAAGTTTTCATTTGCCACTCTGTACGTCGAATGCATGAGAAGTTGAGAGAGTCGTTACGGGATGTCTTTAGACTGGGACCCGTGACAAGCGAGCAAAACTTTGAAAGCATGAGACTAAGCGTGGCAAGAGTTTTTGGTACTTTTTCGGCAAAAAGTACAAGAGAAAATGGAAATTAAGGGAGATTCTTCGCTTTGCTCAGAATGACAATTGGGGAAATTAAGCTAAAATCTTGGTAACAACTTCCCACCAATCTTACCTTTCAGCTTTTCAATTCTATTCGAATACGCCTCAAGGGGCGATTTTGGAGGGACTTTGATTACGCCAATATTTTCGTAATCACGCCTGCGCCTACGGTTTTTCCACCTTCTCGTACAGCAAACCTTACTCCCTCTTCAAGAGCTACGGGCACAATAAGTTTTACTGTCATCTTGGTTGAGTCTCCGGGCATGACCATCTCTACTCCCTTAGGAAGTGCTACTTCTGCGGTAACATCTGTAGTTCGGATATAGAATTGTGGTCTGTATCCTGTGAAAAACGGTGTGTGCCGTCCGCCCTCTTCCTTGGTAAGAATGTAAACTTCTGCTTCAAATTCTTTGTGAGGAGTAATACTTCCCGGTTTTGCAACGACCTGTCCTCTTTCTACATCGTCCTTTTCAATTCCCCGGAGAAGCAAACCTACGTTATCTCCTGCCTGTCCATCATCAAGTTGTTTTCGGAACATTTCTACTCCTGTAACAACAGTTGATTTGGTTGCTTTAATTCCGACGATTTCTACTGTCTCATTTATCTTAACCTTGCCTCGCTCAATTCTTCCTGTTACAACTGTTCCTCTTCCTTTAATTGAAAATACGTCCTCAACAGGCATAAGGAATGGCTTATCAAGCGGTCTCTCTGGTGTTGGAATATCTTTATCTACTGCATCCATAAGAGCCAAAATTTGCTTTTCTGCTTCTGCGTCTCCTTCGAGTGCCTTAAGAGCTGATCCTCTTACTATCGTGACTTTGTCTCCCGGATATTTGTACTTGGTAAGAAGTTCCCGGACTTCCATCTCAACCAGATCAAGAAGTTCTTCGTCGGAAACCATATCGCATTTGTTAAGAAAAACTACAATCGCAGGAACTCCTACCTGATAGGCAAGGAGAATGTGCTCCCGTGTCTGTGGCATAGGTCCGTCAGGAGCAGAAACTACAAGAATTGCACCATCCATCTGAGCGGCACCTGTAATCATGTTTTTTATGTAATCTGCGTGACCCGGAGCATCGATGTGGGCATAATGTCTTTTTTCTGTTTCGTATTCCTGGTGAGAAATATTGATCGTGACCCCTCTTGCTTTTTCCTCAGGAGCATTGTCAATATCTTCGTATTTCTTGGCAGTTGCCAAACCTTTCTTTGCAAGAACGGTAGTAATAGCTGCAGTTAGAGTAGTCTTACCATGATCAACGTGACCAATGGTACCGACGTTTACGTGCGGTTTGTTTCGTTCAAATTTCTTTGCGTCTGCCATATTTTATAAAATTTTTACAAGAAAAAAATAGACCTTAAACAAATTAAGGCTAGAAAAGATAATACAATATTTTTGAACCTGCGTCAAGAGGGAATTTTAAAAAAGTCATCCTGAACATCGTGAAGGATCTGGATTTTTCCAAAATTACAAGGTCGGACCTTGCAAAAAAAATCAAACTATTGTTAGAAGGAAGTTTGATCATCAGAAATAGGCGTTACTTCTATATAAAAAGCTAGGTCTTTTGAATCAATTATACCTGAATGAACCATAAAATGGACATCTGGTTCAATTCTAAAATGATTGTTGTCTTCAGTCAATTCTATAAATTCATCTTTTTCCCCAGATTCCCAATAATACAATGTTAAATCTAATGAGCCTTTAAGCAGATAAATATCTGTTTCACTATTTGGATTGACAGAAGTTGCGGCATATCCATCGTCTTTAAGCAAACAGACTGATACAAAATTTCCTTTAATTACTCCTTCATATAGAAAATGTCTATCGTCTACCTGGTTATCATTTTTTACGGGATCCAGTTTTAAATCTTCTCCTTCATCTAAAAGTCCAACCGAATACAGCTGTTGGCTAACAAGCTGGCGATAATCTTCACCAAGAGTTTCCTTGAACCATTCTTCGGAAGGAAATTGCGGAATATTACCTTGTACAGTAGGATCGAAAACTGGTCTTTTTTCTGTCATAAACTTCTTTAAGACGTTATTATAAAACTTTTGAAGATAATTTCAAGTTTATCCTTGAGCTGAAACTCTTCCGGTAAATGTTGATTTGGCAAGCATTGCTTCAACAATATTTTTCGGAACTTCTTCATAGTGAGAAGGCTCCACATAGGCAGAAGCCCGGCCCTGTGACATTGAGCGAAGCGTTGTGATATATCCCGAAAGTTCGGCAAGCGGAGCCATCGCCAGGATGACAGTCGTTTTTCCTTTTTCCTCAGTTCCTAAAATTTGTGCGCGCTTTGCAGAAAGATCACCTATAACATCTCCCATAAAATCAGACGGGGTCGTAACTTCAACTTTCATAATAGGCTCAAGAAGCGTAAGGTTTGCTTTCTTAGTAGCTGCCTGGAGAGCCTGAGAAGCTGCAATTTTAAAGGCGATTTCTGAAGAATCAACATCATGATAACTGCCATCATAGCAGGTAACAGTCATATCAACCATCGGATATCCAAGAAGAACTCCGTTTTCCATGGTCTCAACTATACCTTTCTCAACTGCTTTTACGAACTCAGCAGGAATTGCTCCTCCTTTTATTGCGTCAACAAATTCATATCCTTCTCCGCGAGGTTTTGGCGTAACCCGAAGGAAACAATGCCCGTATTGTCCGCGTCCTCCCGATTGTTTGATATATTTTCCTTCAGCTTGGGCTTCCTGAGCGATAGTTTCTTTGTATGCAACCTGAGGTGCTCCCACATTTGCCAAAACGCCAAACTCTCTTTTCATTCTATCGACCATAACCTCAAGCTGAAGCTCTCCGACTCCTGAAATTATTGTCTGTCCTGTTTCATGATTGGTCTTGATAACAAATGTCGGATCTTCTTCGGACAATCTTTTCAAAGCCAATCCCAATTTTTCCTGATCGATTTTGGTTTTGGGCTCAATTGCAAGAGAAATAACAGGATCCGGAAATGAAATCTTCTCAAGAATAATAGGATTTTTATCATCTGAAAGCGTATCTCCTGTCACAGTATCTTTAAGACCGACCAAAGCAACTATTTCTCCAGCCTTGGCTTCTTTAAGCTCCACACGGGAATTCGCATGCATAAGTAGAATTCGCCCGACTCTTTCCTGTACATTTTTCGTACTGTTGTAAATGTAGGAACCGGATGTAATTTTTCCGGAATAAACCCTAAAATAAGTAAGTTTTCCTACATGAGGATCAATCTGAATTTTAAATGCAAGACCTGACATTGCTTCCTCAGGCACCAATTTTCTTGCAACTTCTTCTTCTGTTTTTGGATTGATACCCTTAACTTCATCAAGATCTACAGGAGATGGAAGATAATCAATAACAGCATCAAGTAGGGGTTGAACCCCTTTGTTCCTTAGGGAACTTCCTGCGTAAATCGGAACTAATTTATATGCAATGACTGCGCGCCTAAGCGCTGCTCTCAATTCATCAACCGTAGGCTCTTCTCCGCCAAGATATTGCTCCAGAAGCTTGTCATCAGTTTCTGAGATTTTCTCAATAAGTTTATTTCTGTACTCCTCAACTTGCTCCTTCATGTCAGCCGGGATTTCATCCGACTCTTCAAATTTCGCACCTAGGTCATCCGAACCCCAAATGAAAGATTTTCTAGTTAGTAGATCTACAGTTCCTTTAAATGTATTCTCGGCTCCGATTGGCAAAACCATAATCGCTGGATTGGCTCCAAGCCTTTCTTCAATACTTTTTATTGTTGCGAGGAAATCTGCACCAAGCTTATCCATTTTATTTACAAAACAAATACGCGGAACTTTATATTTATCTGCCTGTCTCCAGACGGTTTCAGATTGTGACTGAACTCCTTCTTCTGCATCAAGAACAGTAATTCCTCCATCAAGAACACGAAGCGAACGCTCTACTTCTGCGGTAAAATCTACGTGGCCGGGAGTATCAATAATATTTATTCTATAACCCTTCCAATACGCGGTAGTTGCGGCGGAGACGATAGTAATTCCCCGCTCTTTTTCCTGCTCCATCCAATCCATCTGAGTATTTCCCTCATCAATATCTCCGATTTTGTAGGTTTTTCCGGTATAAAACAAAATACGCTCGGTAGTAGTGGTTTTACCTGCATCAATATGAGCAATAATACCGATATTTCTTATCTTATCTAGTGTAACTTCCTGATTTTTTGTATCTGCCATAATTAAAAAAATAAATCCGATCCCGCCCTTAACGGAACGAATTTATCAAAGTTGAGTATATCACATTTTCGAATCTATGGCTAGAGAATGATATAATGCAATTAATGAAAATGGAGTCGGTAAAAATAAAAAGTGGTAAATATAATCTTTCAGGAACGATTATTAAACCTGATTACAATAAAAAAGTTCCTGCAGTAGTTTTCTATCATGGGATGATAAGCCAAAGTAAACCTCGCCATTTGGAAAGAGCTCTGAAACTTTCAGAAAAAGGAATCGGATCTTTAGTTTTCGATCTGAGAGGCGTCGGAGGAAGTGATGGAAAACTCGGGACTCTTTCTTTAAAAGACTTTCTGGATGATTCTCTTCTGGCTTTTGATTTTCTTTACAACCAAGATTTTGTTGATAAAGACAGAGTTGGAATATGTGCTCACAGTTTTGGCGGAGGAAATGCACCTCTTATTGCATCCGAAAGAAAAGTAAAATCAATGGTCTTACAAGCCCCTGCTGTTTATGAAGACAACTGGTTTGAAAAACCTTTTGATTGGAGCGATAAAACTACTGAATCCAGGAGAAAATATAGATTTTCTGACAGAGCGCTTGATAATAAATATATAAGAGCAATTGAAAAATACAAAGGCGATCTTCTGGTAGTAGGATGCGAACTGGATGACACTTGTCCTCCAAAAATTATTCAAGGATATTTTGATCATGCCGGATCAAAGAACAAGAAGCTCGAATGGCTAAAAGGCGCTGATCATTCGCTCCGCAATCCAGGAGTAAATGAAACCTACACAAAAATCATGATTGATTGGTTTACAGAAACATTATAAAATCTGGCTATGGATTTGAGAAAATTAATTGAAAAATATTTAAAAGAAGCAAAGTTGATGCAACTTTCAACTTCTGTAGATAATCAGCCTTGGACTTGCAGCGTTTGGTTTGCCTCAGACGAAAACTTAAATATCTATTGGTTTTCTTCAACCACAAGACGTCACTCAAAAGAAGTAATTAAAAATCCCAAAGTATCAGCAGTAATAGTCATGCCTCAGACTCCGAAAGATGATCCCAGAGGTTTACAATTGGAAGGAGATGCAAAACTTCTTACTGATGGACAAGATATTAAAAAAGCAAGATCGTTTTATGAAGGAAGAATTTTTCCTAAGAAGATCATTGATAAATTTATAAGCTCCAAAGAATCTCCGCATAGATTTTACAAAATTAAACCAAGAGCTTTTGTCTTATTTGATCTAGTAAACTTCCCAAACAAACCAAGGCAGGAATATGCTCTTTAAGCTTAAACCAGAATATAAACATCTCGTTCAGAAACGTTTTCTTTGTGGACCGACTTGTCTCCAGATGGTTATTTTGCGAAGAACTAATCAATGGATTGATCAGGAAATAATTGCCGAAGAGCTCGGAGCAAGAATCACTCCGAAAGTTAAAGATTCATTTACCGTAAAACTTAGGACAATAAAAAATGAAAAAATTACAGGACTTTGGCTTAGAGAATTTAAAGAACAAAAAATAAAGGCTTTTTTCAAAAAACACAAACTCAATCTAAAAAGCGAAGTATTCTATATAAATCAAATAAAAGACGTCAAATCTTTTATCGAAGAGAATCTTAAAAAAAACAATGATATTATGGCTAATTATTGGTTAAAACCTTTTTATAAAGACAGAGATAACGGACACTTTTGTTTAATTTCTTCTATTAATGGACCAAAAGTAACTTTTTGCGATCCTGGAATCGGAAGCAAAGCTTCTTGGGAGGCAGATATAAAAACTTTGGAAAAATCGATGGGAAAACAATTCGACGGCCATCTTCGCGGCTTCGCAGTTTTTACTTCTTCCTGAGTTTGTTGCCGATGAAGATTGTAATCAGAGAAATAATCCAGCCTCCGATGAGAAGGCCGACAAAATATTTGAGGACTCCATCGAATCCTACAATTCTAGGATCAAAAAATCTATAAGGATACCAACCGTCAATAAATCCTCCTCTTATCATTGCCCAAATAAAATATAGCGTGGGGAAAATAAGCCATTTAAAAGTATCAATTATCTTAAGCTTGCGAGTCGGAGGATTTAATATCCATTCAAGAAGAACTACAATGGGCGTAAGTCTATGTTGGACGAAACTTACCCAAGAAAACCGCACAGAAACTTGATTCTCGAGAAGTATTATAAAAGCCAAGCTTATTGCGATTATGTAAACCACGACCGCTCCCCGCAATGAGGTTAAGTCTTTTTGTTTCTCCGAATTCACCAATCCAAGATAAAGAAAAATCCCGACTAATAAAATCTCGACAAGATTGGAGATGTAACTAAAGAATTCTATGACCGGCGTGTGGATAAAGAGAAAGCCAAGTGTATAAGCAAGAACTAAAGCAAAAATAATGTGATAAGCTCGAAGAAAACTCTTCACGGTTCTATTATTACACAAAATCAGATGGGGCTTACCAGCGGAAGTGAGCGAAGGCTTTGTTCGCCTCTGCCATGCGGTGCATTACGTCTTTTTTCTTAATCGCCTCTCCCTTATTTTCAATCGCATCCATAAGCTCTGCTGAAAGTTTTTCTGAAAAAGTGTGATATTCCTTACTTGGTCGCGAAGCCGCAGCCTGAATAATCCAACGGATAGAAAGAGACATTTTTCTCTCGCCTCTTACTTCAATAGGCACCTGATAATTTGCTCCCCCAACTCTTCGTGCCTTAACTTCAAGCCTTGGCTCAATAATAGCGACTGCTTTTTCAAAGGTCTCAAGAGGATCTTTCCCTTTTTCTTTGATAAGTTCAAGGGCATCATAGAAAACTTTCTGCGCAATTGTTTTCTTACCATCGCGCATCAGGTTATTGATAAACTTCGCAACTAATTTACTGTTGTAAATTTTATCCGGTTCTAGCTCTCTTTTTTTTGTCTTTTTATGTCTCATGGTTTAGTTATTAGATAATAGATACTAGAAAATTATTCCGCGGGCTGTGCTTCGGGTGCTGGTGCTGCCACTGCCGGCTTTGTTGATCCTCCTCCACCCAAACCTTTCTTCGTACCATACTTGCTTCTTGATGTTTTTCGTCCTTCAACTCCTGCAAGGTCAAATTTCCCTCTTATAATATGGTATTTGACTCCGGGTAAATCCTTGACTCTTCCGCCCTTGACAACTACTATCCCGTGCTCGGAAAGTGAATGTCCGACTCCCTGAATATAAGCTGTAACTTCCATTTTGTTTGAAAGTTTTACACGCGCCACTTTACGAAGCGCTGAATTTGGTTTTCTTGGAGTCATGGTTTTTACAAGAGTTACTACCCCTCTTTTTTGAGGAGCAGCGACCTGAGAATACTTCTGGTCTTTAGCATTAAAAAGTCTTTTCAAGGCCGTAGACTTAGTCTTTTTTATTTTTCTTTTCCTGCCATGTCTGGCAAGCTGTGATAAAGTTGGCATGATTATTATATTAAATATTAAAAATTAAAGATAAAATATTTTATATTCTATATTTGATATTTTATTTGTCGTGATATTATACTTCATTTACGGGGTTCTGTTCAACTCCGATTTTATCGGAGTCAACTGTCGGGGGAGATTCGGTCTTAAAAACATTTTCTCCTTCAGTAGAAATTAACTCCTCGTCATTACTATTACCTACAGGAATTAGTCTTCCTATAATTACATTTTCTTTAAGCCCCATAAGTCTGTCCTCCTGTCCTTGAAGAACTGCTTCTGTCAGAACTTTAGTTGTTTCCTGGAAGGATGCGGCGGAAAGCCACGAATCAGAAAATAGTGACGACTTGGTAATTCCCAGAAGTATTTGCCTTGCTGTTGCGGGCTCTCCGCCTTGTGACAATACTTCGGCATTAATTTCTTCAAATTTCACTTTGGTGATAAAGTCACCCGGAATTAAAGAAGTATCTCCGACGGTCTCAACAATTACCTTATCAGACATTTTTCGCAGGATTACCTCGAAATGCTTATCATTAATTCCAATTCCCTGAGATTCATAGACTTTCTGCGCTTCAAGAATTATATATCTCTGTGCTTCTACAATTCCTTTAATCTTTAAGATATCTTTCGGATCAAGATATCCTGCGGCAAGCTGAGCCCCTGTAGAAATAGCATCTCCGTCTTTTACCATAAGTTCTGAGGCAAGCGGTATGAAATATTCACGCTCTTCGGGCGGTTTTACTCTTGAATTTTTAACTTTGAGTAGATATCCGTCTTCTGCTTTTTCAATTTCAAGTTTTCCTGAAATATCAGAAACAGGCGAAAGATTCTTCGGTGTTCTCATTTCAAAAAGTTCCTCAACACGCGGAAGTCCTTGCGTAACATCTGACATAACAACTCCTCCAAAATGCCTGACTCTCATAGTAAGCTGAGTTCCCGGCTCTCCGATAGATTGCGCTGCCATTACTCCGACAGGGACTCCATGTTCTACTTTCCTCTTGGTTGAGAAATCCCATCCATAGCACAAAGCGCAAATGCCGTACTCCATTGCGCAAGTAAGAGGAGATCTTGCGTGGATTTCTGCTATTTCATCACGTGTAATAATATCTGCTTTTGCCTCATCTATTACATCTCCTTCTTTAACAAGAATTTTCTTAGTCTTTTTTGAGACTATATTTCCTATTGCAGCTCTTCCTAGGATTCTGTCATAAAACGTTGCAGTCCTATCCGCGTCTTCTCTATAAATAACAATTCCGTTTTTGGTTTCACAATCTTCTCCTCTTATAATTACGTCATGAGACACGTCGACCAATCTTCGTGTAAGATAGCCTGCATTTGCGGTCTTCAAGGCCGAGTCTGTCAAACCTTTTCGAGAACCTCTTGCTGATGCTACGTATTCAAAAATTGAAAGTCCTTCCCGGAAGTTGGACTTAATAGGAAGCTCGACTATTTTTCCCATAGGATCAAGAATAAGTCCTCTCATGGCACTAAGCTGCTTGACCTGCTCTTTACCGGCACGGGCACCTTCTGAGTCAATAATTATTTTAATTGGATTATCTGACTTAAGAGCTGCCCATGTTTTGTCTGCCAAATCATCTGTCACACCAAGCCAAACATTATTCTCAAGCCTTTTTCTTTCCTCATTTGTGACAAGCCCCTGCTGGTATTCTGTTTCAATTTCTTTTATTTTCTCTTCAGCTTCGTCAATCCTTTTTTCTTTTCCTTCGACCATTTTGTTATCAAATACGGAAACGGAAATTCCTGAGATTGTTGAGCCGTAAAATCCGAGAGTTTTTACATTGTCAATCAAAGCTTCTACTTCCAAAGGTGTATAGTTGGCAATTGCGTGAGTAATAATTTTCTTAATTCCTGAGGCTTTTACAGGTTCGTTTATAAATCCTATGGTCTTTGGAAGTTTTTCATTAAACATTATTCTTCCGATAGTTGTCTCAATAATTTCCCCATCAATCCGTACTCTTATAAGCTGTCTGTATTTAATCTTAGAGAGTCCGTGCACAAGAAGAGCTTCCTGAGGAGATTCAAAAACGCTTTCTTCATCTTTTTCAAGATTTTCATCAACACTTGTAAGATAGAAAACTCCCACAGCCATTTCCTTGTTCGGGAGAGTTATCGGGCTTCCGTCTGCTGGCTTTAACAAATTGTGCCTTGGCATCATAAGATTTATCGCCTCTTCCTTAGCCATAGTTGAAAGCGGAATATGGACTGCCATTTGGTCTCCGTCAAAATCAGCATTATATCCTGCACAAACACAAGGGTGAAGACTTATTGCAGCTCCTTCAATTAAAACAGGGAAGAAAGCTTGAATTCCAAGCTTGTGAAGTGTAGGGGCACGGTTGAGTAGAACTGGATGATTCTTCGTAATTTCCTCAAGAATATCAAAAACTTCAGGCGGTCTTTTTTCTATAAATCTTT
>JBBTVO010000011.1:0-62050 GCA_038063195.1 Patescibacteria group bacterium | reverse complement strand
GGTGATAATTTTTCCGCCAAAACTAGAAGAACTACTGCTCCGGTTGCGACTGTAAAAGTAGATACAAACAATATGCCAGCAATAAAAGCTCCTATATATCCAAAGCTTCCCAAATTCAATAATAATGTATGAAAACCTTCAAGTCTTGAGAGAAAAACAGCGAGAATTATAGAGAAGAAGAGTAGGGTAAGGTTTTTATATTTTAATCTATGCCATGACTTCATTAACTAAGTATACTTTGGATCGAATTCTTTAATCAAATCAGGGTAATTATATCAGATCAATTCTTGGCTCCTGTATTGATTCAAAAACTGAGAAGGTGTAGCCACTTGTAAGTTTTTATATTTCTTAAGTATTAGTAAATCCTTATCACCTGTTATAAGAAAACTGCATTTTCCTACTACTGCAGTTTCTAAGACCATATTATCGGCCGTGTCTCGCAATCCAAAATCTATTCCCTGAAGAGGAATTAATTCTGAGATTGACTGGATATAGGAAACTGTTCCATTTGCTGCAAACGCCGGAGTTTGAAAATTTATGATCATTTTCTCTCTCAGCTCATTCAGAATCGCATGCGAAGTAACAGATGTCAAATTTTTCTCTTCAATCAGATGAACTATTTGAGCAGGTTTACCTGAAAAATATAATGCGGATAACCAAATGTTCGTATCGTTAACTATTCTTGGAGGTTTTTGCACGTCTGCCTTTCATTACAGCTTGAAGAAGATCTTTCTCTGTAAGTTTTTTTTGCTTTGCATAAGACCGGAAAGGGCTTGCGAGAGTTTCCCAAGTAAGCTCCCCTTTCTGAAAAGAAAGAAGAGTTTTTACGGCAGAGTTGACAAACTCAGAAGGTGTCCTAAACTTTCCTTTCTTAACTTGCTTTTCTACCTCTTGTGCTAAATTTCTAGGAAGTGAAATAGTCGTTTGCATACAAAAGTATTGTATCAAGTTTTATTCTTTCCTTCAACCTCGGGGCAATTATAGCAGAAGCTATGATTAACATGATATTCTCGTGAGTTACATCAATACGCTATGGCGTAATATTGTAATTCGTGTAATCATAAAATCTCAAGCAGCGGTTCTTCCCATCCAAAAGATGTTTCTGTCCCTTTTAATTTTTTAAATTCTTTTTTACATTCTGTATCTATTTTTTCAAACTCAAGAAGCATTCTTACTGCTTCTTCAATAAATCCACCAACAGTTCCGTCGGAATCATCAACCCCACCACTAGATAATTTTTTATCTAGCCGCAAAAGCAAGTCCACTGTAAGCTGTGCTGTCTGTTTGCCTGCGGGCAATTCTGATAATAAAGCCGATAAACGGTTACAACCTTCCTCAAGCGAATTTTGGTAAGAAAACCAAATTCGAGATGGTCCCAAATATGGTTTGATATAGCGTACAGCCCCAGTTACTTCTTTTTTAAATGATGAGAGTTCCGCTTTTGTAAGATTACCCGCGCGTCCACTAAAAATCAGCTGATTTTTTTGAAGTTTATCTTCGTCGGTTAAAATTTTACCATTCTTAACGGCGTGAATAGCAACCGATACCATATGCTTGCAAAGAGTATCATTGACTCCGAGGTAACAGGTGCAATTTGCAATATCGAAGCTACGGCTTGAGACAAATACATGATACGGCCTGCTCCCAATCACTACAGCAGAATACCCGTGAAATTGATTCTTAAACTCTGTAACGCATCCGCGCTCATATAAATCGACTGCCTTCTGAAAAGTTGGGGGATCGGTAGCAAATTTGATTTTATCCAAGTCGTATTTAGGAATCATATCCTTTTAAGCTGGGGCAATTATATCAGAAGGGAAAGGAGCTTGATATAATAAGCTATGGCAAGAAAAATCAGAAAACATATACCAGCAGCATTGCCTCTGAAGAAGCCTCCACAAGAAGAAGATTTGAAAACTTGGAATGGTGATGTACCTTTAAATATTGCAAAATCTGACCGAATTTCTTTTTCTGTGTTGATGAATAAGAAAAATGAAATTAGAAAAATAGAAAATATATCTTATGAAATTCTAATTGAGGGCGAGTGGGCTTGGATTGTACGATTTGATGATCATGGCGGAATCGGATCAATTCACAAACACACTAGAATAGCATTGAATGATGGAAGAGAAGTTGAGTCTTCCGAGGGAGTTAAAAAATCAAAGAGCAAAAGAAAACAATTTAACTGGGCATTCAAAGATATAAAAAGAAATTATTTAAATTACAGGTATAAATTTCTTAAAAACAGCGGGGTTGACTTGTATTAACCAAAAATATATTGTATTATTACACTCCTATAACAGAAAGGTGATATATTTTAGACATGAGTAAGAAAAAACAAACCCAAAAAAATATAGATTTAACTCAAAAGCTTCTTGATTATTTAGTGAGTACACCAAAACTATCTAAGTTGCCTAAGAATGTATCTTTTGTGCCTTTTTCAAAAAAAGATGAGAAGCTAAATAAAGCAAACGAGGAGCTTCTAAATTCTTTAGTAAAAGAGGCTAAACCAGTAGCAAAAGCACAGGAACCTAAAACTTCTCAAGACAACTGGACCATTACTCCTGTAAATTTCTAGAATAAAACTCCAAAATCTAATCGTAAAATTAAATCGGGGCAATTATATCAGAAGAATTATAGCTTAGAATGCGAAATTAAGCGTCTGATAAGTTTTCTCTATCCCAATATTTTTCACCCATAATTTTTATTCTTCCTCTTCCTTTCTTAAATATGTTGGGATCAAAATGTAGTGATATAGTTCTAGGTAAACCATAAGGATATTTTTTCTCAATATCTGGTAGAAAATCTCCCAAATCTATTCCCATTCCTACACTTAGTCCTTCAACTAATTTAGGTGCGTTTTCTGCAAAATCTCTAACATCTTCTTTCAGTTCTCTTCCCTTTTCGGGAAATTTACTTTGCAATTCAACAAGGGCAGCTGGTCTAGCGGTAATATTAATCACACAATCATTAATGATCGCTTCTTTAGCTGGTTTTCTAGGAGGATTTTCTAAGGGAAGTATTAATCTTTCTTCTTCGTCATACTCCAATGGTCCTGTACTTTCTTCAGCATCATAGTGTCTTTGAAAAGTTAATTGGACATACCCTTCGGTTGCTTGTGGTAATACCGCCATATCCTCGAAAAATCTAAGAGGAGTTTCATTGCCTGCCCTAATCCTATGAATAAAGCTCTCCAATTCTCTTTTTCTTTCATCCTCAGGTTGTGTTTTGTAAAATCTATCTAAGAAAGCTTCTCCAATTTTTCCTGATACTTCTGCCAATTCTTCATAATCCCACATATCACCTTCAACTTCAAAAGTCTTAAATTCTAAGAATGGCGGAGCTTGCTCTTTGTCTTGATCTCCACCCTCAGCTTTTACCTCATTCCCAAATGGGCTTTTTCTTATTTGTTCTGCAAAAAATTGTTTTCTTTTAACTTCGTAATAGTACATTGCTCCTTTTCCAAATGCAGTAAAGAGACCATCTTCGGTTACCCCAAGTGCTGAAATAAAACTCATTAATGAGGGATTTTCTTCGGCTAAATCAATTGGATGGGGAATAATCACTGATTCCGTTCCCTTTAATGCATTTCTTGCATCAAGATCAGTTATTCGCCTAATTTTCTGCTGCTTAAATAAATGTTCTTGAGCAATAGCCATTGAAGCACTCCATGTTACAGGTGGCAATTTTATACCTTCTGCATCAAACGCTGCCCGAACAAACATAACTCCGGAAATAAATTCGACAGCAGTTTCTGGATCATCTTCTAATTGCCCCTGAAGAAACTCAAGCAGATCTGGCTCATCCCTTATGATCCCATCTTGAGTTTTACTCATCATTTGATCAAATTCACTATACTTTCCTTCTTCTTCTCCAGCAAGAATAAGATCTCCAATTTTATAAACGGTATCCAAACTAACTTTAGGAAATTGAGCTGAAATTTCTTTTGGGGGTTCTCGTTCTCCGCTTACATCAGACATAAGTATATTCTATCACAATAATTTTCGCTGGCTTTTGTTTTCTGGAGAAGATTTTGGTGGAGGCGGCTTGCCGAGGTGAGCGTAGGCAGCTGGAGTTGCGACTCTTCCTCTTGAAGTCCTTTTTATAAATCCTATCTGAAGAAGGTATGGTTCTACTACCTCTTCTAGTGTTCCTGTGTCTTCAGATATTGTAGATGCGATTGTTTCAAGACCCACCGGTCCTCCTGTATGCTTATCTATAATTGCTTTTAAAAATCGCCTGTCAGAGCTATCAAGCCCCATCTCATCCACCTCAAGCATTGCAAGCGCTTCCTTTACCAATTCTTTGGTGATCTTCCCCTCTCCCCTGACTTGGGCAAAATCTCTTGCGCGTTTTAGTAGTTTTAAACTTATGCGAGGTGTTCCTCTTGCTCTTTTGGCAATCTGCCTGATACTTTCCTTATCAATTGAGACTTTAAGTTTCTTGGCTGCATTTTCAATAATAGTCTCGAGATCTTTCGGATCATAGAAATTCAAACGATGGACTACGCCGAATCTGTCGCGAAGAGGCGCAGACATAAGACCTATTCTGGTTGTCGCGCCGATGATAGTAAACTGGGGAAGATCTAATCTTAATGTGCGGGCAGACGGCCCTTTTCCTAATACAATGTCTAATGCATAATCTTCCATCGCAGGATAAAGTGTCTCCTCAACAACTTTATTAAGTCTGTGAATCTCATCGATAAATAAAATATCTCCTTTTTCAAGATTGGTGAGGATCGATGCAAGATCTCCAGCTCTTTCAATTGCAGGGCCTGATGTCACTCTTATATTTGCTCCCATTTGCTTGGCAATAAGATGTGAAAGCGTAGTTTTACCAAGTCCCGGGGGTCCGTAAAGAAGTATGTGTTCAATTGCTTCTTTTCTTTTCTTCGCGGCATTTATCGCGATATGCAAAGATTCTTTAACCTGGCTCTGTCCCAAAAATCCTATCCAGTCAGAGACGCGAAGAGAAGTAAAAAGCATCTGCTCTTCAGGAGTTGCCGATTCATCAATTTTAATCTTCTTGTCTGTTTTATCTTTCATATCTTCAAAATTCCTAAGTTCTAATTACTAATTTCTAATCAAATCCCAAATCTCTAAACTCCAAACCTTAGATCAATTAGATTAATTAGGTCAATTAGAAATTTTCATGCTTTGCCTAAGTACTTAAGTGTTAATCTAATCTTATCCTCAGTTGTTTTCCCATCTTTACCTACAGCTTTCAGTGCCTCTCTTGCTTCGCCTGCCGAAAACCCAAAAGTCTTAAGAGCCGAGATAACTTCATTTGATTGTCCGTCCGCCTCAGCTGATAAATCAAGATCTTCAAGGCTTCCGAGTTTTCCGCGCAGTTCAATTATAAGCTTCTGTGCATTTTTCCGCCCAAGCCTCGGCACTCCGGTAAAGAAATCTACATCACCTTTTACGATCGCACCGATTATTTCCTCCCTGCTTCCAACTGAGAAAATATTTATTGCGGTCCTTGGTCCAATTCCCGAAATTGCAATAATCCTTTCAAAAAGCTTTAGATCTTCTGCTGCTGAAAATCCGAAGAGCTCCAAAACATCTTCTCTTACATATGTAAAAGTAAAAACTTTTATATTTGAAGAAATTGTGGCATTTCTTAAAACATCCGCTGTAGCTGTCACCTTATAGCCTACTCCATTTACGTCAACGATTAAAGTTGTCCCGTCTTGAAGCTCTACTTTTCCCTTTAAACTTCCTATCATACTTCAATTAATTCAATATGACCCTGAGCTTGTCGAATGGGTCATAATTTATTTATTTTCCTTGAGAACAAATGCGCAAGTCCTACTGCAAGTGCATCTGTAGTATCATCAGGTGTGGGAATTTCTTTAAGACCCAGAATTGTCTTAACCATTTTTCCAACTTGCGCTTTCTCTGCCCGCCCATACCCTGAGACCGCAATTTTGACCTGTAGCGGCGTGTAAATCCCAATTGATAATTTCTTTTGCGCTCCTGCTAAAATTACTACTCCTCTTGCCTGCCCCACTACAAATGCAGTTTTTGAGTTGGTATTGAAAAACAACTCTTCAATTGCCATTTCATCTGGAGAATATTTTTGTATAAGCTTTAAAATATGATTATAAATCTCCACAAGTCTCTCATGAGTCTTTTTTTTTGAAGAAGTCTCGAGACAACCATAATTCTGAACTCTGAATTTTGAACTCTGAATTCCGTCTATTATCCCCCATCCGGTCCTTGCAATCCCCGGGTCAATCCCCAAAACTCTCATAAAATCTTTACTATTATATCATCTTGTAATAATCGGCTCATTAGTATAGAATATAGCCTTATGAAGAGAGAGGATCTCAAAGTCGAAAAACGCAAAATTACTGGTAAAAAAGTTAAAAACTTAAGACGCGACGGGATCTTGCCGGCAAATATTTACGGCAAGGATTTTAAGTCTATTTCGGTCCAAGTTCCTTTTAAAGATTTTGACAAAGTCTATAAAGTTGCCGGAGAAACCGGAGTTGTAGATATTGCTATTGATTCAAAGACTATTCCCGTACTTATTCATAACGTAGATAAAGATTACCTCGGAAATCCTCTTCACGCAGAGTTTTACAAAGTGAATCTTTCTGAGAAAGTAAAGACTATGGTACCGCTTGAAATCGTTGGCGAGCCAAAGGCAGTGAGCGAAAAAATAGGACTTCTTATGAATATCACAAATGAAGTCGAGGTAGAAGCACTTCCTACGGAACTTCCTGAAAATATTGAGATAAATGTAGAAAATCTTGCAAATGTTGGCGATCACATTACAGTGGCCGATATAAAAGCAACAGCCGGAGTTACAATTATTACAGATCCGGGACAAGTAATAGTTAAGATCGATGAACTGGTAAGTAAAGAGGCACAAGAGCAAGCCGCGGCAGAAGCAGCGGCAGCTGAAGAAGCAAAAGCTGAGAGCGCTGAGGGTGAAGCCGCAGCCGAAGAAGAAGCACCTGCAGAAGGCGAAAAACCAAAAGAAGAAGGACAAAAAGAACCCTCCTCCGCTAAAGCTTCGGAGGGCGAGAAAGCAAAACCCGAAGGCCAATAGTCTACTCTTTTATGACAGTCGAGTCACCAATTTTAGTTTCTGTTCCAGATGGCTCTCGAAACGGCTCAATCTCTTCACAAGAAACAAAGCAACCACAACCAAATCCTCTTGATTCTATTTTTGAATTAGTCGCAATACATTTAAAACTGCAATCACCGGCAGACATACAAAATCCTGATATAAAACCTACACCAGAAATTAAAGCTGCGAAATACCTATCAAGCTATCTTCTAGAGAGAGCAGGTGTCCCAACGGAAGACGTAGCTCATTTGTTCCGATCGGATCTAAACAGTGTAAACAGAGGTATCAATAAAATCGAACATTTAATGCATGACAATCCAAACACTGCAAGAAAAATTGACAAAATAGAAAATAAGATTCCTTCAATTAATGGCGTAGATACTATTAAACATGATGTATTAGATACTGTTCCACCTATATTGAACGTAGATTTGAAGTTTATCAAAAAAAATGTAAGGGAGGAATATACATCGAATGTAAGACATTTGCTGGTATATTTAGTAAGGACGAGTGGATCATCTCTTAAAGAATCAGGAAGTAGTGTTAACAGAAGTCATGCTGCAGCAATTAATTCAATAAGAAGAGTTTTAAGAAGAATGCGAGAGGACAACGATTTTAGAGATTTTGTAACTGAGCTGGAAGATATGTATCCGATTATAAAAGCTAGAAGAGATCTACGTGAAGCGGTTAGAGAACGAGTTGTGCAAATGACAAGCTCAAACGGACATTAGGAATCACTGATTTAGTTTTTTCTCAAGCTCTCTTCCCTCTTTAAAATTCGGATCCAATTTTAAGGCTTTATCCAAATATTCCCGCGCTTTATCAAATTTCCTCAATTGATAATTTAAAGCTGCAAGCTTGAAATAAGCATCTCTGTAGTTTGGGAACCTTTCAATTGCTGATTGCCAGAGCTTAATTTCACTCTCAATTTTAATTCTCTCCTGAGTAAATCTCTTATTATCCTGATAATTTACATAAGCATCTATTGAAACCGTAACAATTGCTAGAAAAATCAATAAGGATACAAAACTTATTAGAAGAAGTCTTCTATGCTTATGAATAACCTTAAAAATAAAGTTCTCGGTAATTGATCGGTTATTCTTCGGGAATTGTCCCGCTGGTAGTGCCGATGGTAGCTTCCATACGGCATCCCGCACGAATGGAATTCGTCGGGATTTCCAGTCGGGATCCCGCACTTGCGGTGACTTTCTTTCTGTTTTGTTTTTGTAAAATTTTTTAATATTTTTGCTCATGGGGCCAAGCGGATATCATTAAAGATTCGCCTCCGCCAGCTGGCGGATTAAATCTCTGATAAATTTCCTCTGTCACAAAAGGCATTATCGGGTGAAGAAGCTTGAGAAGTATTAAGTATAAAGTATTAAGTATTAAGTATGAGTTTTCATCAATACGTTTTTTCACGTCTTCAATATAAATATCGGCGAACTGATGCCAAGTAAACTCATAGAGCTTTTCCGCAGCAAAGTTGAAATTATATTTTTCCAAATCTTCCGTAACATCCTTTGCGAGTTTTTCTGTTTTATTAATCCATTCCTTGTCTGTTTTATTTCTTGCAAGGTTGTCTAATTGCTTAATTGTTTTATTGTTTGAAATTTCGAATTTCGGATTTAGTGCTTCCCGTTTCATGTCTATGAAACGGGCTATGTTCCATAATTTATTGGTAAACTTTCTGGCGGCATCGAGCTTGGGATATGAAAGCGCCTGATCATTACCAAGTGCTGTCCCGAAGACAAGAGCAAAACGTACCGCATCAGCTCCGTATTGCTCAACAAGCTCCAGGGGATTTACAATATTTCCTTTACTTTTACTCATTTTCTTGCCAAGCGGATCATTCACGAGCCCGTGAAGGACAACATTTTCAAACGGCACTTTTTCCGTAACGTAAAGTCCCACCATTACCATTCTTGCCACCCACCAACGCAGGATATCATAGCCTGTCTCCATAACAGTCGTAGGATAAAAATATTCATAATCTCCCGGCTTTGTAGTTTGAAGCGTTGCAAACGGCCATTGCGACGATGAAAACCACGTGTCAAAAGTGTCCGGATCCTGCTCTAAATCTTTTGATTTACAAACCAGACATTCTTCTGGTCTCTGCCCATCGGTAATAATCCATCCATCTTTGTTATTCGTTTTTCCTTCTTCGTTATTCGTTCGAGCGCAGCGAACGCATTGCCATGCAGGAATTCTTATCCCCCATACGATTTGTCTTGAAATATTCCAATCCCTTATGTTTTCGAGGAACTGAAAATATATTTTTTCAAACTTCGAAGGTGTAATCTTTATCTTCCCTTTTTTAACTGCCTCAATTGCGGGTTTTGCCAAAGGCTCCATTTTTATAAACCACTGAGGAAGTAGCATTGGTTCAATTGTCGTCCCGCATTTATAACATGTCTCAATTATATGAATATATTCTTCGTCGACTTTTTCTATTAAACCTTTTGTCTTCATATCTTCTGCGACTTTTTTTCTGGCTTCCTTAACTCTTAAGCCTTCATAAGGACCTGCTATATCTGTAAGTCTCCCATCAAAATCTATTACTTTTACTATTTCAAGATCGTGCCTTCCCGCCATTTCAAAATCCTTCTCATCATGCGCTGGTGTCACCTTGGCGGCTCCTGTTCCGAAATTAGGATCTATAACATCATCTGCAATTACTTTTAATTTCTTTTTTCCGAGAAGCGTATCAAACTCAAGAATCTTGCCGATATATTTCTGGTATCTTTTGTCTTTCGGATTTACAGCAACAGCAGTATCTCCGAACTTTGTTTCGGGTCTCACGGTCGCAATAATAAGAGGCCCGTATTTTATAAAATATAAAGGATCTTTTTGCTCTCTGTGATTCACTTCTAGATCCGAAAAGGAGGTCCCGCAGTAGGTGCAATAATTAACAAGTCTTTCCTCGCGGTAAATTAAATTATCTTCGTACATTTTCTTAAAAGTCTTATAAACAATCGCAATGATATCTTTATCAAGAGTAAATTTCTTGCGTGACCAATCGAGCGAAAATCCAAGTTTTCGGAGCTGTCCCTCCATTCCCTTCCTATTCTCCTGTACGAAATCCCAGATCATTCGGTAAAGAGTTTCCCGCGGATAATCCATGCGCGACTTTCCTTCTTTTTGTAAATGCTTTTCAAAAACAAACTGGGTTTCAAAACCCGCGTGATCAGCCCCGGGAAGCCAGAGAGACGGAATACCCTTCATCCTATGAAATCTGATAAGCAAGTCTTCTATTACATACATCGCGTGTCCTAAATGAAGAGGAGCATTGGCATTGGGCGGAGGAAGAATTATTGAAAAAGGCTTCTTACCTTTTACTTGTCCTGAGCTTTTATCCTGAGCATTGCCGAAGGGTGCCGAAGGATCAATCTTTGCGGAGAAGTAATCTTTTTCCTCCCACATTTTATAAATCTTGTCTTCTACTTTTTTATGATCATATGCTTTATCCATAATATTTATTATTAATCATTATACAACTTGAGCATAGATAACACGAAAAATTCACAAACCATTAAACTATCCGCAAATTCTACTAAAGATAGATTTTAAAAACAAGCTACTTCCTTGAAATATTAAGCTCTATGCTTTCGTCTGCCGTTAAAGTTTTTGATATTACAACTTTTCCATTAACTATTTCAGATTTTTGGGAAGACGAGACAGTAACGGACGGCGGGTACGATGCTATAAAATCAAAAGGGTAGTTTTCGGTGCCGGGTTGCTTGAAAAGCTTAAGTGAGTAAATTGACAAAGGACTTTTGAGTGAAATCTTTCTGGAAAGAGTATAATTAAAAACTATTTTTTTTGATTTTCCTTGAGGAACGATAGTAAGGATTCCATAAATTGTTTTTCCATTTTCCTCATATTTTTCCACTTCGAGTCCGGCAGGAGGCTTAAAACCTTTCTTCTCATAAATAAGTGGGTCAGTGATTGCTGAAGTAATTTTCTGAGTCTGCCCATCAATAATTATTGATGTTAATGAAGATCCCTGGGGAGTTATGATTCGGACATATGTTTTATAATCTCCGCCCGGCCATGCATTGGAATCGTTTCTTAGATTTAGAATTGCCGATGAAGAAAGACTTCCGTCGTCTTTTATATTAAGCTCGTATCTGAGACTTCTTCCTACAAAAAAGTTAGCCTTATTAACTCCTAAATTTGCTTCATTTATTCCCAGGAAATCGTTGATCTGCGAACTATCTCTATAGTCATCCAGCCTTGATGACCAGCCGTTTGCGGAAAAGCTCTTCTGGATATTATTGTCAGAAAAAGCAAAAAGTACATGCTTTTCTTCAATTGCAGTAAAAAGCGCCTTTAATATTTGAGGATACGGGATATTTTTTCTTTCAGACAAATTATTCTTAATAGCAGTAAAAAGCGCTCCCAGGAAATCCTTCTTCTGGGTTGATGAGGGGAAAAAGTTTTTCTCAACATGTGATTCCGTAACTTTGAAAAAATTATGTTCATTAATCTTCTCATTGTATTCAGGAACATTTATCTCTCCGAGCGCGCTAATTAGCTCCTTTACAAAGCTCACGTCAACTCCAATGACTCCGTCAGCTTTTTGTCCGGTTTCCAGAAAGAGAAAATTAGCAGCTGTTGATGCCGATTCTGTGAAATCAACATTAAAATTGCTGTCGCGCAAGTACAAATGGACAGACGGTAAATATCTTCTTATCGCATATGGCGGCTCAACATGCACCTTAAGCTGGCCGTCCGCATCATAAACATCGTGTATGGAAAAATCCATAAGCTTCCCGCGATCAAGCGATAGAATTCCGTAGGAACCTATAAATCCCCCTCCCGGCCGCAGTTCCATGTTGTTCTGAAAAAGCACAAGATAAGTTGACTTTCCGCCCGGATTAATCAGCGGATAAAAACTATCAGAAAGTCCATATGCAGAATTTAGCATCGCATCATAATCATTTAATTTATCCATAATGCTTTTATCCAATACTCCATTTAGCTGAGCTTCTTTTATAACGCCGGCTGAATTTTTGAATGAACTTAGAAAAGCAAGCGTGTCATCAGGGGGATTCTTGGAATTACCGCCGAAAACATTCTGCAATTTTGAAGAGGCTTGAGAAACTTCACTAAGAGCATGAGCTATTTTTCTTGCGGTTTCAATTTTATAAGAAAGCTCTGATGCTTTTCCCCAAAGACCAACCGCTTTTGCTTCATATTCAAGGGCCCTGCTTGTATTCGTGGCCATCTCAAAAAGAGCTTGAGTATTTCCAAGAGTCCCTTCTAAGTTTTTTAGATTACCGCTACCAACCTCATTCCTGGCATTATTAAGCTGAAGAAATCCAAGACCAGCGAATAGCGAAGTTGATAAAACTGGGAGCAGTAATAAAAATACAAAAAATAATAAATATGGAACAAAATTAAATTTAAAAGACTTAGGACTATTCTCTTTCTGAAAGACCGTTTCTCTCTCTGTCTCATCGGAAGTAAGATCAAGATCCTTTAATTTTTTTTCAAAATCGTAATCCTCCGGAAGTATATACTCACCTGGGACAATAATATTCCTATCACCAGTCTCTTTTTTTCCTTTTATAAAATCTACAGTAATCGTCGGGTCTTTTTTTTGGAAAATATGGGAAAGAGACATAATGCTTTTTGGATGCTTTGAAAAAACAAAAAATACTTTTTCCTTACTTGCTCCAAAAACCGCTGATATAATTTCTCTTACAACATCCGGAAGATAAACAGGATAAGTTTGAGTAAGCCCTTCTCCCGGAATCCTTATTTTCCTGTCTTTTGCAATTTGGCTTATTACAAAATTGACAGGATTTTGAAAACGCATAGCAGAGCCCTCTCCAAAAATATCTCCGTACAAAACTGCTTTTGCCTTTTTAAAAGACCCCGTAAGTTTTTCCGAAAACTTTTGAGATTTTTCAGAAACTCCTGAAGAATAAGTCAGAACCGAATTATCTTTTTCTGCTTTTTTTATAAATGAGGAGATACTTTCTTCAATCCCCTTATCATCTTCGTCAAAAAGTATGATATGGGAATAAACATTATCCGGAATTACGGGAAACTTTTTTCTGTAAGGAACTGTAATAATATTGCTGTCATTTAGGTCTTTTGGATTTTGTGAAGTTACAAGAATTATCAATAGCTCTTTGGATAATTCCTTAGCAATTTCTACTCCCAAAATCCCATTTTTATCAACAACAAGTACGGGATTCGTTTTCTCTTCTGAAGCAAAAAGGGCAGGCCTCTTCATTAGCCTATTTTAAGGCAATTTATAGACCTGTGTCTAGCGCCTTATTCACGAGGTCATCTGCTTTTTTATTTTTCTCACGCGGAATGTGTGTATAAAATAGCGGACTTTCAATCTCGGCTTCAAGTTCACGAATTCTAAATAAATAAGTTCTGAGATCTGCGTTTTTAATTTTATATAATCCCTTTATTTGCGAGCAGACCAAGAGAGAATCAAGATGGAAATTGATAATAGTCTCTTTTGACAATTTTTCTTTATTTTCTACAGTCCACGAAAGTGCCTCAATTACCGCCTTGTACTCTGCCGTATTATTTGTAGCTATTCCAATTGTCTTGCCAATCCGTGCAATCTCTTTTCCCTCTTCATCTTCAATATACACACCAATTGCGGAAGGGCCGGGATTTCCCCTTGCTCCTCCGTCGGTAAAGATATTTAAAGTCTTAATCATGTTTACTTAGTATAACTCCCATAAAATATGAAAATAAAAGCTGTCCCTGCTGAAGTGTAATAAAATAATGGTCAAAAAGCCCAATTAATATAATATAGAAAAATATTAATTTAAGATAGATATACTTTGTTTTTACGACAGCCGCTAAGGCTTTATAGAAGATCCACATGAAATAACAAAATCCTACAACTCCTGTCTGTATTAAGGTAAGCAAGAAAATATTGTGTACCGGCTGAAGAATAAAAACGTTCCCGGACGCAACAATAGCTGAGAAATAATTATTCAATCCTACTCCCAGGATTGGATTTTTAAGAAACTGTTCAAATCCTGCGAAGATTAATTTTTCCCGCAAGATGAGTGCATCTTCAAAGAAAGAGGTTTGTATAAACCTTAAATAGAAGGGAGAATATAAAAAGAAAGAAGTAATAACCGAAAGCGTTAGTAAAGCCACTAATGAAGCTTTGTATTTAGGGCTTGTTCTAACTTTTGAAAAAACAAAAAATAGAATACTAAACAGCCAAAGAAGAATTGCAATTCTCGAAAAGGTAAAAAGAAGAGCTACGGTTCCAAGAATAATTGCGCAAATATATAAAGACGACATTATTTTTTTAAAATCTGAATTGAATAAAATAAAAGTCATTATCAGAAGAAGAAATCCTGCAAGGACATTCGGATGAGAAAATGTACCATAAGAGCGGAGTATTAATTCCCCATTTAGAGAAACATTTGCGATACCAGGTGTTTGCCCATTAAATGTTCTCTCTCCAAGAAAATAAAACATTCCTCCCAGTGACCCTTGTTTTATATATTGCGCAATTGAAAGCAATGATTGAAAGATAACTCCGCTGGAGAAAACAAAAAGAATCAAATCCTGCTTAATTTTCCTTATTTTAAAAAATGTGTACAATGCGAAAAAAATACATTCCGATAATTTAATTGCCCCATAAAGCGAGGGTAAAATATTCTTTGAAAACAAAATGTTAAGAATTATGAATAGCGTAATTAGGATTAAATGATTTACAAGCGTTCGATTTTTTTTAATAACTTTTAAGATGCTGTTTTTAAAACTTTTTATGAACACTGAAATAAAAAGCAGTAAAATTAAAATATCAGTAATATAAATAGTGGGGGATAGATAATCGATTCTTACTCCGGATATGTATGAAAAGTCCGGCCAAAAATGCCTGCCAAATTGCGTGGGTAATAAAAAAAGGATTAGAAGAAAAATAAAATCTTCCAGCTTAATTTTTGGGACGGATGAGAAGAACCCTGTCTTTGCCTTCACCAATTGATTCTGATACAACTTCTTTATCATCAGAAAGACTTAGATGAACAATCCTTCTCTCCCAGGCTTTAAGAGAGGGGATGGTTATTTCTCTATTTTCCGAAAGGACTCTATCCTTTGTGTCAATAACCATACTTCTTAGCCACTCTTCTCTGTTTTTTTTATAATCTCCCACCTCTAGTGAAATCCTGTAGAATTTATCCAGTTTTTTTGAAACACAAAGTGCCAGGATAGTTTGGAGAGACTCAAGCATGTCGCCGTGGCGCCCAATTACAATTCCGCTGTCTTCAGTTGACAATACTATGCTTGCCATCTCATCGTCAAGCCCGACTGTAATATCTCCTTCTATCTCAAGCAGTTTGAAAAGCTCTTTTGTAGTTTTTTGAATTATTTTTTTCTTCTTTTCCATAAGTCAGAAAGTGCTCCCCAGCCTGAAATTTGATATTGCTGTATGATACCAAAAACAGAAAATGTATTCCAGTACAGGGAAAGTCCTATGGGGAAAGTGTAAGAGAAAAATCCTATCATAAGAGGAAATATATATAGCGACTGCGATTGAAAAACTGAAGCAAAATCATCTTTCTTTTTTACTTCTTTACCCGCAGGCAAAACTTTCTTATCCGTTTGCTTGGCCGTCTTATCCTTTGATGCCATCATCATTTTTGACTGCATGAACTGAAAGACTGCGGTTAAAACCGGAACCAGAATTATAAATGGCATTATAGAAAAAAGTTTGGCCGGATTATCTCCAAGGGGAATCCCAAAAAAATAAGTATCCCATGCACTAGTCAGTTTAAGAGGAGGGAGTACTACGCCATTTACGTATTTCAAAAGATCTACTGAGTTAAGCTTAACAACCTTATCTAGCACTGAGTAGAGTCCCCAGATTACGGGAATTTGGATTATAAGAGGAAGGCATCCGGCTGCAGGATTTACTCCGAATTCTTTGTAAAGCTTCATGGTCTCTGCCTGAAGAGTTTTGGCATCATTTTTATGCTTGTCCTTAAGCCTTGATATATGAGGTGACAACTCCTGCATTTTTTTAGAAGCTTTAAGCTGAGAATGGGTGAGGGGATAAAGAATAAGTCTTATTACGACAGTAAGTCCGATTATTGAAAACCCCAGAGGAAACGGAATATGCAAAACTAAAAGCAGCTTGTATATTGCAACAAGTATATTAATAATTGGATTGACTAAAATGAAATTAAATATTTCTATCATAAGCTACTTTATAAAAGGGCTGGCATTTGGCAAGTCTTTGAATTGTTAAAAGGCTTCCGGTAATCGCTCCCTTTTCAAGAATCGATTGCTTTGCGTATTCAGAACAAGTTGGGGAGAATCGGCACGAACCGCTAATCCCAAGTAAATTTTTTAAGACTATTGAGAGGAATTTTTGATAAAAAATGATAAAACCGAGTAGTAAATACTTCATTAAATTAATTTAATTTTTTTAAAAGACTCCGTAAGTAAGCTTGCAACTTCACTATTATTCATTTCTCTTATTCCCGCTCTTGCTATTATTAAAACTTCGCTTGGCTTTTGCATCTTGGGAATTAATTTTTCAATGCTACTTCTTATTAGTCTTTTTATTTTATTCCGCCCAACCGCCCTCTTGTCAATTTTCTTACCTACCACTACTCCAAATCTCGAAAACTCGCTTTGGCCTTGTGCTATCTTAATAGAAAAAGCATTAGAGAAAAATATCTTGCTACTGCCAAAGTTAATATTACTGGGAAGTCTATGCTTTTTATGAAGCATTTTAGACTGCAATTCTTTTTCTTCCTTTTTGCTTTCTTCTTTTAATGACTTTTCTCCCCGAATGACTTTCGGATCTTTTTAGAAATCCATGTTTTCTTTTGCGCTTAACTTTTTTAAGTTTTATTGTTTTTTCCATTTTGCTTTCCAAATTATAGCAAAGAAGTGAAATTTTTAATAGTGGAAAAAGGATACAGTTTAATCTATTTAATATTCTTGACAAGAAGTAGGCCTACTCACTAAACTTGTTTTTACCCCAAATTTTATGAAACAAAATGAAAGTGAGCTTTGGAAAATAATATTAAACGAGATTGAAACTCAAATTTCAAAGGCAAATTTCTTAACACTCTTTAAAAAAACTCAACTGCTCTCAATTGAGAACGACGTGGTTACCATTGCTGCTCCTTCTGCGATGATACTAGACCTTTTAGAAAAAAGGTTTTATGAAGTTATTAAACAGGCGGTAGATAAACAAACAAAGAAAAATGCAAAAATAATTTTCATTCCCAAAACGCCTGAGACCACCAATCACGAAAACACTCCTCTTTTTAAAGAAAGCTACCAGAAGCCATCAATAGGACATCTTCCGAGAGCCAGGAAAGATTATACATTTGAAACTTTTGCAGTATCAGGAGGCAATCAGCTTGCATACGTAAGCGCTCAAACTGTTGCCAAGAAAATCGGAAATGCATATAACCCGCTTTTTATATATGGTCCCGTAGGAGTCGGGAAGACTCACATCATGCAGGCTATAGCAAATCAGGTTTATCATGATTCTCCCGATAAAAAAACTGTCTACATGACAAGTGAAGATTTCACAAATGAAGTCGTTGAGGCAATTAGATCAGGAGATACCGCGCGGATGAAAAGAAAATTCAGAAGCGCGGATCTTCTCGTAATAGATGATATTCAGTTTATTGCAGGAAAAGACAGAGTTCAGGAGGAACTTTTCCATACATTTAACACTCTTATTGACAGAGGATCGCAGATTGTGTTTTCTTCAGACCGGCCTCCTACAGAAATTTCCAAACTCGAAAAAAGATTGTCTTCCCGTTTTTCAGGAGGGCTTACTGTGGATATCGAACCGCCTGATTTTGAACTTAGGACCGCAATACTTCTTATAAAAGCCAAGAAATATAATTTCGAGCTAAATATCGATATCGCAAAAAAAATAGCTGAGGAAATTTTTGACACAAGAAGCCTTGAGGGAAATTTATTACGACTCATGACGGAGATGGAAAAAAGCACATCTTCAATGGATAGCATCGTTGATCGGCTTATGGGAAGTGAAGCATCAAAGCAGGCGAGCCGTTTTCATCCTGATGAGATTATCAAAACTCTTTGTAATTATTATGGTCTTAAACCAACCCAGATAAAAAGCGGGAAAAGAGATGCGTCTTTGGTAAAAGCAAGGCAGATTGCAATGTATATCTTAAGAAATGAGCTTGGCCTTTCATTTATGGAAATTGGGAATCTTTTGGGCGGAAGGGACCACTCCACGATAATGCATGGTGTTGGTAAAATTGAAGGCATGCTTGATGAGAATAATTTATCAGGAGAAATAAATAAAATTAAAGAACTTACGAAATCCACAACAGTTTCCTAACTTCCGGGATATCCACAACTTATCCTTATTTTTATACACTTGTTTTCAACATTTCCTACAAGGCTTTACGCTTGCTTTTTTCCGCTTTTCCCTATAAACTACTACAACTACAAATTAATAGAAAGTAATTCAAGATGAAGGTCTCGTTCCTCTGCGAAAATGTTAATAAGAAAATTTCAATTGTAAACCATGCAGTCTCAAGCAGATCTCAACTTCCAATTCTTTTAAATTTTCTCTTCAAAGCAGAAAAAGGTAAATTCACAATAAGCGCTACAGATCTTGAAATAGGAATAGAAGCAGAAGTACCCGCAAGTATCGAAGAGGAGGGGTCAGTAACAGTACCGGCTAAGACATTCTATGACCTTTTATCAAGCGTTGATAAAGGTAAGATAGTTTTAAAAACAGAAGAAAACAATCTTATTTTTGAAGGAGACAAGATAAGAACAATTTTCCAGACAATAAAGGCAGACGAGTTTCCTAAGATCTACGAAGAAAAAGGTGAAGAGATTGGGATTTTTACCAAAGAAGTTTTGGAAAAAGAAATCCCTGAAGTTGTTTTTTCAGCATCGCAGGACACTGGAAGACCTGCTCTTTCAGGTGTCTTGTTTGGCAGGGGAAAAAGCAGGAAGGGAGATTTCTATATGGTGGCAACCGACGGATACAGATTATCCTTTAAAAAGGGTGGCGTAGGAGACGGGGACGAGGATAAAATCCTGGTGCCTTCAAGAATATTAAGGGAACTTGCAATGCTTAAAGACGGCGGAGATGTATCTGTCCGCGTCTCTCCCAAAAGTAATCAGATTATTTTTGAGCAGGAGGATGTTATTATGGTGGGAAGACTTATTGAAGCAGAATTTCCCAACTATCAAAAGATTATTCCTCAGGATTATTCGACAAAAGCTGTGATAGACAGGAAAGACTTTCTTTCGGCTGTTAAGACCTGTGCTGTTTTTGCGAGAGAAACTGCCAATATTATTAAATTATCTATTGGGAAAAATAAGATTGTTGTTTCAGCATCCGCGCCGTCAGTAGGTGAGACAACTATTGATGTCGATGCCACTATGGAGGGGGAAGAAAACGAAATTGCATTTAACGTAAGATATGTTCTAGAGTTTCTTTCAAATACGGATGGAGAAAAAATAATCTTTGAAATGTCCGGCCCTCTTAATTCAGGAGTTTTTAAAATAGAAGGCGAGCCCAACTATCTCCACATAATAATGCCGATAAGGATTCAAGGTTGATCAATAGATTTCATAGATTTCATCGCGAATAGTTGTAAACCTGAATTCGTAATTCCTATCCAATAGATTGCCGTATACGTCTCTTGTATCTTTATTTACAGTCAGCTTGTATTCTGTTTCTGATTCCCAGCGCGGGATGGGCATAAGAACCATATTGTTCTCATCGATAGTTGCACTTATAGTTGCATTAGGCGTAATTGAATAAGAAAAGTAAAAAGGCGAAGGTTTTTCAGAAAAATGTACCACAAATGCTTTTTGAATCCCAAAATTGGCTTCTGATTTTGTTTCAGCCAAGATTCTTAACGGTTTTCTTTTATCTTGAGAATCAATTGGTGTAATTCTTCTTATGTCTTCGCTTGAAAGATCGGATGGATATGTTTCCACCTGCTTTGGCTTTTTTGTTATACTTAAGAAGATTATTGTTATTAATCCTAAGAAAAGTAGGGCAAAAAAAGCTAGAAGTAAAAAACGATAATTAATAATTCTGCTCATTGTCTATAAGTATATCTAACTTCCCGTACACATTGAAACTCCAGTTATTGGGTCTGTTGGGATTCCATCAATTACGATTTCTGCATGAAGGTGGTTTTTTCCGGCAAAAGTCGTGCCAACCTTTGTTCCCGAAGAGTAAGTTGCCCTACTTCCTGCAAGAGGAGTTCGTTGGTTGAGATGCGTAAATACTGCGATTATATTATGTCCTCCAGAATTAGTTTCATATGCCTGTTTTGAAGCGTTACCGCTGTCAATATATGTGCCTCCCGTAAACGTCCATTGCTGCGATGCCCCGTTGATAGTCGGAAGATAAACGGGTAGATTTGATCCATTTCCGGGTGACAACTGAATGTCTACAGAATTCTTAAGCTGTTCGGAGAAAGGGCAGAATGCGTATGGTGGTTGCGTGCACGGTGGATATACAGGTGGGACACCATGTCCGCAGCCATTTCGCGGATTCGTAGCTGTACCACAGGTAAAATAAGCGGTGTTGTTGGTTTTATTGATGGGACAGGAAACTTGAATTCCGGCTGTCGTCCCGCCTGTTCCCGTTGCGGCTCCTGGGCCTGAAGGGACGAGCATTGAATAAAATTTCAAAACATTCCCGGGGAAATTTGGGTTGTTTACGAAAGGACCAGAATCGGAGCTCTCTCCTGAATATGTCCTCATAAACTTCTCAAACTGATCATTTGAATATCCCGAGAAATTCTTGAAAAGACAATCAAGACTTTCGTTTATAGTCTGTAATTCCCATGGAGCGCACCCAAGGTGTCCATTAGACGCTGGTAAAACTCCGGCTCCGCCTGCGGCTATTTTTGTGTTCTGGGAAGCGCCTGTTTCTTCTATCCAGAGAGTAAGAACAAAAGCTGGATTCCAGCCTGCTTGTATTGCGCGATCCACGATTATATCGTAATACTGAACTTGTGCTTTCGGAAATTGCTGTTTTATTGCATCGATAGATGTGCTTTTTACAGGAACGACAGTTGTATCCCTGAATTTAATTGTGTAATTTAGATTGGGGCCAGCTGGTACAGGGGGGCTTCCGGGATTGTCTCCCACTGGAGGAGTGTTGTTGTTGGCAAGGCCGGGGGTTGCCCCACCGCCTCCGCCAAGCAGAATAATAAAAGTTACGATCAAAATAACTGCAATTACTATTGCAATAGGTACCGCAAAACCGCTTACAGCGCTTCTTGCTGCATTCTGGAGCAAAGCAGCTCCTAGTCTTCTAGCATCATCAAGCCCATTTTCTTGATTATTTTGTGCCATAAATTAATAATAATTAAACTACGACCCGCCAGACGCAGGAGGTGTAGCTGAATCTTGCGGTTGACTTGGAGGGCTTTGGGGTGCCGGCTCTTTTGAAATCTGTTCAATAGCTGAGACCGGAGCTTGAGGCTGAGTAGGCGCCTCGCCTGCTTGTCCTGCATCTTCTCTCTGTTTTAAAATTTCTTGAGGATTAGATGTTATAATTGTATGCTCAAATGGCGCTGCGATAACTTTTATTACTACATGACTTTGGCCTGCGAAGAAGAGTCCTTCTCCAACATCAGCAGAAAGCAAGAGCTCACGCTCTCCTTCTGAGAGATAAAACTCCTTACTTATCAAGTCGACTTCAGTGGGACTTTGCTTAAGAAGCATCTGAATTGATGAGTTTGAAAGGACTGCTTTTCCGTAGTCGGTGGACAGGAAATCCTGCACATCCTGCGTTGCCGTAGTTAGGGCAAGGTAGTATTTTCTTGCCCGCTTGGCAATTCCATACACAAAGCTTGCGGAATCTTCGTATTTCATAATATACCATGCCTCATCCAAAATTAATAATCTTTTCTTGAGACTCTTTCTTACTCTCGTCCAGACGAAGTCAAGGATTATATGCATCGCAATTGGCCGCAGTTCCTCCTCAAGCGCCTTTATTGAAAAAACCGTAAATGGATTAGTTATATCAAAATTTGACTGCTGATTGAATATTCCGTTTAAGCTTCCTTTAATAAACTTCTCAAGCCGCAAGGCCAGGCCTCTTGCCGTCGCATCCTCAGTTCCAAGCAAAACCTTATATAAGTCTTCCATAAGAGGAGGCTGATTTTTCTGCGTTGACGGCTCTGCTGTAATTCCTTTTTGCCGATATGTTTCAACCAGCGCGCGGTCAAGTATCGCATCTTCCGCAGCCCCAAGCTCTCCCATAACTATCCGCAAGAGTCCATGCAGAGAAAGGATTTTAAGCCCCAGCTCATTTTCTCCTTCTTCATAAAGCCCTGAAAGATCAAATGGATTTATTTTTATAGGGTCAGAAGGGGTAAATGATACGTGTTCACCGCCCAGAGTTTTTGAAAGAGCTTCATATTCACCTTCGGGGTCTATTATTATGACTTCAGTGCCAAACATAAATTGCCTAAGAGCCTCAAGTTTAATAAGATATGACTTTCCTGCTCCTGATTTTCCCAATACGATTTCATTGGCATTCTCGAGAGAAAATCTGTCAAAGACTATTAGTGAGCCATTCTGCTCATTTATTCCGTACATTATGCCTTTGTCCTGAGTAAGAGTTGCTGAGGTAAACGGAAAAGTTGAGGCAAGAGATGTAGTGTCCATGTTCCTTGTTATATAAAGCCTGTCAAGCCCCGCAGGAATTGTGGACTTGAAACCGTCTTCCATCTGAAGCGTTGTCATCTTGGGTATCAGAAGGATTGAGGAGAGCGTTGATGTTAATCTCCTTGCCGAGTCCTCAAGATCCTGGAGGTTTTCCGAAAAAAGAGTTATATAAAGCCCGAACTGGAAAAATCTCTCGACTCCTTTTGCTAGCTGTTCCTGAAGAGAAAGCGCGTCCTCAAGCGCAGCCTGAACTTTCGGGTCTGTGATTTTTCCTTCTTCTGCCTGAGAAGATAGAGTTGCTTCCATCTCGGCAATTTTCCGTCTTAAATCTGATAAGACGTCGTTTGATGAAGCAGGATAGCAAAACATTGAGATATTCATTGAATGGTCAAAATCAATAAGGGGCGATAGCCAGTTTGGAGAGACGAACCGGGGGTAACCAATTATAAAAAATGTCTTGTAGTAATGATCCCCGACTCTTATAAAATTAAAGTCCACTTCAATAGATGATGGGGCAATAATATCATTTAATGATGATATTCCTTTTTCAAGCTTCTCAATTCCCGGAAGTGATTTTGCAGGCGGCTGCGGCTGTGGCTGAGAATTTATTGCCGCAGGTTTTGGAGCCGGCTGCTGAGCAGGGTAAGTTACGGTCGGATTTTTTATTTCCTGCGGCTGTTTCTTGTTCCCAAAAAGACTCATGCCTGATTTCCTCCTCTGACTATTGGCGTACTTATATCATCAGATATTTGATTGGTCTCAACAGTACTGCCATTATAAATTTCGTAATAAAGCTTTATTAGCTCTTCCTTCTGAAGTGTTTTGGCCCGCAGGTTCAATCTTGCGAGCTGGGAGAGAACTGATTCTGCTTTTGAATGAAGCGTTGTCTTTGCAGTTGAAGCGAAAGAATCTGCAGGAATATTCTTTTTCTCTGTAGCTTTTGCATTATGAACGCCTCTTTCAAGAGATGAGTGAGAAAGGACAATGTAGAATTTTTTATCAAGAACCGTATTTACTTTAACAAGCTCTTTAATAAAGTCTCTATAAAGACGTATCTGGGATGAAAGGAGGTGGTTTTGTGATTGAGAGGCCTGAGCCTCAAGAAGCTTAAGATAAGCAGATATATCAAGCTTCTTGCTTCTTATGAAAATCTGTATGGGAAAGGAGAGGGAGTTGAGAAGCGAAGCATAGGAAAATATTTTGGTATCCTGTTCTTCTTTGGACAAAAGCGCGAAGTTAGTCGCATTCACTTCTATTATAAGACAGGCGTGCTTTCCGGACAGAAGTGCAATATCTTCTTCGATGTGGTCGATTTCTATAAATTTCTGAGTGGTTGAATTTTTCTTTTGGGCAGTTTTACTCATGATTTTTGTGCCGGATTAAATAGTGACCTTCTTAATTCTTCTCTTTGGTCAAGGGAAATGACTTCAAGCGGCATAAGCACGTCTCCATTGGCTTTTATCTCGATTATATCGAATTTATTTTCGCTTTTGGGATCTTCAAACGATATCGTATATGTTCCGTTTCCAAGCGGGGTCGCTGAGGAAAATTGGCCAAGAGCATTGGTCTTAAAGGCTCTTACGGGATTGCCGCTTGTGTCTTTTACCTCCACCAGAATATTTGAAAGAGGATTTTCCCGCGGCCCTTTAATAATACCCATTATGAGATTTGGCACGTCAGACATGAAGGGAAGTCCTGCTGTTTTTCCCATGTTTCTTGGTATTGTTCTTACCGTCTGGCTCTCCTGTTTTACAGCTGAAGCGTCCGATGTGGTAATATTTTGGTTTTGCGCACTCATTTTATTTCTTAGCTCAAGAACCTGATTTTCAAGGTTTTGTTTTTGAGAAAGTAGTTCCTGTTGGGCGATACTATACTGAGGAAGACTTTCCTGAACTTTTTCAGGCAGTTTTGCTTTTTCGGGTTCTTTCCCGGGTTGTGTTTCGTCGTGATTAAGTTTTGGCTCAGGATTCTTATCAGGCTCTTTTTTTTCTTCAGGATGTATCTGCAGAGGAATTATCGGGTCATGATGGGATATAATTTTTTCATATGCACTGTTTCCGGAATTTACAACTGGAACTGAGACAGCAGTAGGAGAGAATCCCAGGGAATTTAAGAAATTCATTTCCTTTTCATCCAGCTTATTTTTGGGCTTCTGGGGTAATGATTTTAAGAACTCCTTAAGCTTTCTCGAGGACTCGGCATTATCGCTTGGAGCAATACTTTGGGCAGCTTTCTGATTCTGAATAGGTGTATCCGGGAACCAGATATGTCCCCCGATTTTTTGGTATATATATTGAGTAGGGCTCAAGAGCGCCTTAAAATAATTCCCTATCATTACATCAAATGGTCTTCCTTCAATTGGCAAAAATGCGGCCGCAACACCAAGTCCTACAAAAGTAACAAGTATCGGGATTTTTATAATTATAAATATGGGCAGGATATAAGTAATCCAGCCAAGTATTATGCCCGCAGCAAGATAAGCAAATTGTTTGATTGTCATATCTCCAATCAGCTTA
The DNA here is from genome assembly GCA_038063195.1 of Patescibacteria group bacterium. GTDB lineage: Bacteria > Patescibacteriota > Microgenomatia > Levybacterales > UBA12049 > JBBTVO01. Next base: position 36,800 of record JBBTVO010000011.1, on the reverse strand, counting down.
AATTGAAAGCCAGTAATGTCCTGAGGTATTGGATGATTTTCCATAAATAGTTATTAGTAATTAGATACTAGATATTAGTTGAGAACTTTAATTTCCCAGTCATTGAATTCAACATTTTGCAAACTTCCAATAATAAGTCATCGCTTGGTTTAAAATATTGCAAATCCGCCATCTTAAGGTCACGTGATATCAGAAGCTGCGTTTCAAGCTCCAGCGCTGAGCCGAGTGCAATTGAATAAAATTGAGCAGTTGACCTAACAGATCTTCGGCCAAACGCTTCGGCGATATTGGATGGAATACTTATAGCGGATCTTCTGATTTGAGAAATAATTCCATATAGTTCAGATTTTGGAAATCTTGCTGTTAGAGCAAAAACCTCTTTTACTAAAATCATAGATTTTTGCCATACAATTAAGTCCTTGTATGATTTAATACTTGCCATTTGTATTTACTAATATCTAGTAACTAGTATCTATTATCTATTTAACTATGTGAAAAATATCAATGCAAGATAATCAAAATGTGTCAAAATTTCTGAGAATTGAAGCTGGCTGTGAAAACCTGACAGTTAATAGGTAATAGATACTAGATAATAGTCTGGAAATTATTAACTAAATGCTAATATCTAACAACTAGTATCTAGTATCTGCTTCATGTGCAGTTTCCAAAACCAAATTGCTTTATACATTCGACGTTTGTAACATAGCTTATGAAATTTATTATGCCGAACGAAAGTAGGATAATAACCAACCCTATTATTGCATAAGTCAGAGTCTCCCTTGCGCCTTTAATTTTCTCCTGATCTCCTCCGGACCTTATGTATCTCGTGCCCGAGATTATTACGAAGAACAAAGCAGTCGTACCTGATAGTATAAGCGCCCAATTAACGATGTTACTAAAAACAATAGGGATGCAGTTAAGGGTTGCTACCCCTTCTGGGGAAAGACAGTCTGTCCATGGCATATAACTAGATTAGCAGGGAAGGAAAAAAAAGGCAAGACTAGAAGAGATTACAAAGAAGGCGTTTCAGGCGTTTCAATTGGTGCAGCCGGGTTTATTTTGGGAATCTTAAGGTCTGCAAGCTTAATATCAAAGAATCCGAGAACGATATTCAATATAAAGTAAGACAGGAAGACTATTATCAATCCGACTACTGCCGCAACTATAGTATTCCTTGCGCTCTCAACAGCACTTTTATCTCCGCCTGAGAGAATCCATTTTATACCTCCCCAGATTAAGAATACCAATGCAATTACTACTGCAATTACAAAAAGTACACTGACAAGAGTACTTACTACGCTTCCAAAGCTGCTAGCTGTAAAACCACAAAGGACATTAAATTGACCAGGCGGGCATGTTGATACACTCGTTTGAGCAAAAGCAACAGCGGGAGTTAGAAGATATGTTGAGAGGGCAATGGCTGGAATAAATTTCTTCATGCTTAAGTTAATGCTATTATGAATTTTTTACTTTGTCAAGAGCTACTTTTGCTAGAAAAAATTTATCTTGAAAATTCCGGAAACTAGATTTACTATGAAAAACCCGGCAAGAACTATAACAAGACCTACTATTGCATATGTAATTCTCAGTCTTGCCTGATCTATCTGCTGTTTATCTCCGCCTGATACTATCCACTGAATTCCACCCTGCACGATATAGAAAAGGGCAAGAATGATGGCAAATATAAACAAAAGTGTTATTCCTGTTTGGATTATTTTTTGACCTGTGCCTGTACCCCCAGTTGGGATTCCTCCCGGCGCACCAATTTCTGTGTCCCCTAGTTTAAGTGCTAAATAATCAACATTTTTTACAATCATAATTTAAGGTGCCGCTGATTTTTGGGAATGAGACGTAGTGCTTGGTTCAAAACCAGGAATTTGCAAAATATCTACCCCTATTACCTGAAGAATAACCAGTGCGAAAATTATAAACAAGAGTCCGACAATTGCTGAAACAAGCTGCTGTCTGGCTGCTTCAAGCTTTTCAGGAGTGCCTTGAGATGTAATTAGCTGATATCCGGAGTATATTATAAGAAGAAGCGCAATTCCGCCTGCGATACTTAAGATAAGCCCAAATACAGACCTGACGAAGCCACCTGGGCTTGTATTTATAGATATACCAAGACCGGTAGGACACTTTCCTTTTCCGGTTTTCTGATCTACTTCGCATGGCGCATTCGGAGCTTTATAATCTTTTCGCTCTTGTCCTCCGACATCCTGACCATATGGATCAGCGATAACCTCTTCTACCTTTATTGCTCCATCTAATCCAACAAACAGCCGGACAGAGTAATAAGTAAAACCAGTATTACAATCACTGCCAAATGCGCGGGTAAATGAATTCCCCTCCTTCTGCCTTTCATTAATTCTAAGTTCATAATTGCCAGGCTCAAGAGATTTGAAAGTAACTGGGGGATCATTGGTTCCGTCAGGCTTAACTGTGGTGCAGTGTTCTTCAATTTCTTTACCAAGGTCTGACATACGGGAGATTTCTATTGAGTAATTATTTCGTCCTCCGTCGTCGTTTCGTTTTCTTAATCCAATTAAAGTTACTGTAACAGGATCTTTCTCGCTAATTATAAAATCAGGATAGTAACGAGCCACAGAAAGGGGTACAGACTCCACAACGTTATTACATTCCTCGTCAGTACATATTTGAAGAGTATAAGTTCCAGCGTGGAAATAATCATCATCTGCACATTTTCCTGTACCAGGATTGTCTTTGTCAGCTAATTTAAGTATACTTCCCCAGCCACAGACTGCAAAATCTAGCTTTCTGTCTGCCGAAGAAGAATATTTGCCAAGGAAATCCTCTTTTCCTGCCCAAACTACATATTCTTTATTTTGTCCAAGGTTTTCGAAGTTAATTGTGACTGTGTTTGTGTTCTCGGTAATAATAGGGGATTGAGCTGAAAGACTTAAGTCTTTAAATATTTGCAATGCAGATTTGTGGGTAGGTTGTCCGTTAAATGGATTAGCAGATGTCACTGGAGGATCAGCCTTTACAGTATAGCTTGCGAAAGTTTTTGTATAGAAAAAAGAGAGGAATATATAAAAAGAAAGAATGAAGAGCAGAAACTTTCTCACACAATTATCGTATACTTATTGGTCGTCCTACGTCAATAGGCGACGGAATTTAATTTGAAATTTAAAATTTGAAGTTTTCAATTAAAATTAAAAATTGAAAATTTAAAAGTCTAGCGATTGCTAAACCTTATCCCCTTGCCTTTTAAGGTTTGGAGGTGGACAGGATTATTTGGATCAACTTCAATTTTTTTGCGAAGGCGGAATATAAGCTGGTCAAGTGCCTGGTCTGTGACTCCTTCTGTGGTCTTTTCATCTTTCCATACGGCCTTAATTATTTCTTCCCGTTCGATTAGTTTGTCTGGATTATCAAGAAGAAATTTAAGAAGCTTGAATTCAGATGAAGTTAAAGAATCAGACAGAGCTGTTTCGCCCATTTTGATCTCATTTGTGTTCTGATCAAAAGATATTTGCTGTGCCCTTCCGGAGTCTTGACGAAGTAGGGTTGAGATAAATTCTTCAAAAAGGGGAATAGTTATTACTTCATTTTTAAGAAGTCCAATTTTCTCTAAGTAGGAACTACCTGAAAAACTAAACGCTAAACGCTTTTCTCTAGACGCTAGCAGTAATTGTTCCTCCGGAATTAGCGATATCCATATCTCGTATAGACTTGCTTTTACGCTTTTTTGCTCCAACAGAAACTCTTGCAGTTTTTCACTAGTTGCTAGTGGCCAGTCGCTAGTTGCTAATATTGTTTCCAGACTGAGTCTTGTAAGCTTCCCGTGTCCGCCGGTTAGTAAAAGGACTTGTTCAATTGTTTCATTGTTCAATTGTTTCATTGTCACTTTTTCGAGATAAGAAATCCTGAAATCTAAGCCGGGTTTATCCAAAATAGGAAGATAGACAATATTATCTGCAAGAAATTCATAGAAATCGGCAAAAAGTATGGGCTCGATAAGTTCTTCAAGGGGTCTATTAAGAGAAAATACTACTGAGAATCTGTACTTTGCGCGGTTTCTCAAGACCCTTAAGTTTGCAAAAAACTCGGGAGTAAGCATTGGAATATATTCTTCAAATCTGTCGAACAAGAATACAATTGTCAGCTCTTTTTCAATACAAAGGAAGTCTATTGCGCGCTTGAGACCCTGAAAAAGAACCATCTCGTCATTTGTCGCGGCAGATTCTTTAAAAATTTTATCAATCTGCTCAAAAGAGCCTTCTCCTGCGAATTCAGATTCTGCGTTTTTTAATATTTTTCTTTCGCGAAGCGAATCAGCAAGGCGCAGGAATATAAATTTCATCGCATCAGAGACAGGCTTCTTGCGGATTTCTGAAAAATCGCAGGAGACAAAATGAAACCATTTCTGATTTTCGCCCAAATGTTTCTTTCTTATATTCTTGTTGTAGCTTAAAAGCCCAAGAGTATTTGACCTACCTACTCCGGGAAGCCCCACAAGCTGAGAAGATTTCCCTTCTCTGGCAAATTTAAGTATTTTCTCAATCTCGTCAAAGCGGGACTGTGCTGGATATAGAGATTCGAAATGTGTAGCTTCCATAGCGATTAGCAACTAGCCACTAGCGACTAGATTGTTTCTGATTATCTCTAACAGTTCTGATCATTTTATTCAGCATTCGCATGATTTCATCAAGCTTTGAAATTAAAATTTTATAATCTTTATCTTGTAATATTCCAATGTTTTTAGCTATTTCCAGTTCTGTTTCAAGCTCTGCTCCGGATGCAAATGCGATTTGCAGGAATTGTCTGAATTCTGGCCTACCGCCTCTACAAAATCCCTCTGCTATGTTTGATGGGATTGAAAAACAAGCCCTTCTTATTTGATTTGTAAGTCCATACTGCTCAGAAGCAGGGAAAGACTTAGTTATGTTAAATATTAAAGTTGCTAAATCCATTGATTTCTGCCATACAATCAGCTCTCTGTAGGATGTTATTTTCATAATTCTAGTGCCTAATAACTAGTGGCTAATTGCTAGCCTGCTAGTTGCTGTTTAATTCTATTGTAAGTATATCGTCAGGAAGCTGTAATGTAAACGTCAAGTACTCCGCCTGCTCTTCCTATACACTCAGCGCATGAAAGAATTTGAAGTTCGAGCACAATTTAATAAGCCTGTCTCGCCTTCGGCGGATTTGACAACCCCGCCGGTTGTTCCTACACTTGATGTAAGAGGAAATATTTTCATGGATCAAGGTAAGTCAGAGAGACCACCTATAAAAAGTTCTAGTATTCAGGAAACGCCACCTATCGAGTCTCCAAAATGGGCATCACCAGACCTTGAGAATATAAAAACCCCGATTCTTAAAGAATTCGCAGCAGATTTAAAAGCTAAGTTAGAAATTAACCCTCTTAATAAATGGTCAGATGCTGACCTTGAAGACGCCTACGTAAAATTACTTACTGAGAGACAACGCCTAGCAATGGGACATGCAGAAGGTTTTGAGAGAGAAGGTATTGCTTCTGAAGCCCAGCAGGTAGGGTGGGGAATGTTAGCAGAGCTCCAAGACAGAGGAGCGGATATTGGGAAACTAATCCTGAGAGCAACAAACAGCCATTTACAACCAGAGCCGCTTAGTATGGGCCCCGGGACTATGGCTGCGGGAGGACCACGCCCGTCCGCCATAGATATCAGTGGTATCGGAGACGCAGGAATACAGGCTATTGGCGAGCGATACAATAATAATCTTGCAAGTCTTGGTGTATCCTCAGATAGGCTCACGGATATCCACGATCAGGTAGCAGCAATGACAGTTACACTAGGACAAGAAGCTGATCGAGATATGCTATTGCAGAAAATAAATGAGAAGATAGCAAATACTAGAGCTGATGAAAGAACTGCCATGGAAGAGAGAAGAAGGGAAACGAGCAGTCTTTACATAAGCCAGCCTGCAATAGAGGCTATCGCTAGAGACCCAATAGCCTGGTTGAATAGTCAGTTTGACGTTATATACCGTATCGCCGCCGAAGGACAGGCATTTGACTCACCTATTGTAAACAGTATTTTGCAACAGGCAAGTGAGGCTATGAGAATTCTTAAAGAAAAGGCGGCAGTAGAAGCTGATACAGGTAATACCGGTGAAGCAGATAGGCTTAATAAAAGCTTACAGGAATTTGAAAAACTACAAATAATCAGACTTAACTTATTAAAAATGCGATCAGCTATAGGTTATAGAAGCATAGAGCAAATACAGCAGGAATCTTATAATCTTCAGGTTCATGGACTATTTACAGGTATGAGCTTTGAGGATGGGAAGGTAGGGGCAATGTTTAACAGATTTGACGAGCTACTTGAGAACGAGAGACTTAAGGCTGAGAGAAACCATGTAACACCTGAGATGCAAGCAAAGCTGCAGGATAAACTAATTAAAGAGCAGATAGATATGGCGGGAAGAGGGATTGGAATTTTCTTCAGCGCTGAAAAAAATCAGGCAGAGATGGAAGGAGAGATAAAAAGAGCAATAGGCACAGCTTATGATGTCTTCGTTTCGTCCCAGCGTCAGGCAGTTATTACTGCAAGAGGAAAACATTTGCAAGGCGCAGATGCTTACTTTTCAGATGCTGTGGGGGGGCCTCTTAATGTCTATAACCTTGAGGATCTTCTTACAGCAAAATTCGGACTCTACACTGAAGATGAACGAAAGTATTTAGATGAGACGAAAATAGACATGGCAGATGAAGATCTTAAAACAAGAGGGAAAAGCACCTGGTCTATGAGCAGAGAGGATAAGATTGAGCTTGGGACGAGGCTCTTTAGAGATCTTTTCCTTGTTCCTGACTTTTTCTCATCTAGCTGGAGGGTACAAGGAATACTTAAGTCAATAGAAAGCAGATTTGAAAATGCACAGGATTTTGGGCTATTTTTAAGACTTAAAGATCCTAGAATTGGTGAAGGTAGGGAAAGAGTTAGAGCAAGGGCGCAAATATGGGACAAAATAGCTGGCTATCGGCCGGAAGAAATAATAAGGCTTTTTAAAGAAAGAGACAATGGCCAACTGGAAGGTCTTTACGCACAACTTGAAGGTGTGGATGACTACCTGAGGCTTACAGACGAAGAAAAAGAACATAACCGTTTGATAAACAAAAATGATGAAGAGCATCCTGATATGGGGAAGATCACTGCATATACCAAGTTTAAAGACAAATACGGAGCGGCGATAAGAATGCTAAGGGAAGAATATTTTAGAAAAGAGATAGATGTATTGGATGATGAAGGCAACCCGGCTGGGAAGAAAAAGTGGGCCCCTGAACAAATTAACTTAGCAACTCTAACTGACGAACAAAAAGCATCTTTTCTCAAGATAATGGGTAGTGAAGAAGCGGTAAGTGATGCAGTAGGGATATTTGCAGCAATGCAAAAGTATATAACGGATAACAAAATGATTGATCAGCTTATGACTAGTACTAAATTTGAGGATATTTATAACCGTACTTTAACCGTTGACGATGCATTGCTTGATAGGCTTGAGTTGGTAAGCGATGAGGAAAAAGAAAGAGGAATAGTGCCGCTTTCAAAGATGTTTGGGACAGATAAGGGCGGAGATGCCTATGTAAGAATCTGGAATGATACCGCAAACGGAATGAAAGCAGGACAGAGTCTTGTTGGATTTATGAAGAATGTCGAGCACGATGAGGAAAATGACAAAGCAGCAAGAGCTTTTGGTGATGCAGTAAGCCAGTATAATGGAGAACCTGGGAGAGCAAAGTGTATAAGGTTCACCAGAGGCACATTTCTTATAGCTTCTCTTCAGGATCTAATGTCAGACAGCCTGGGTATATCAAAAGGAATATTCAGAAGACCTATATCAAAAATTGAAAGAATTTTTGGTCCACAAGCAACGCCTATAAGCCGCGATACTGCAAGAGCAAAGGCGGATGAAATAAACACTCTAATGAATGGCGATCCGACGCTCTGGAAAGGACTTGAGAAAAAACTTCAGCTTGGGCTTCTTCCACAGTCAGCCAGAAGAGGAATGTCTTTCTTTATCTTTTTACTTACAGCTCTATTCTCAGAGGCGTATGAAATATCAGGAGCAAAGGGAGCTGCTGGTAGAAAATAAGATCAACGTACCAGACCAAATGCCCTAATAGCTTTTCCAAGTGGACCACCTGGATAAACAAATTTAGTACCTTCTTTATTATAGTGAGGAGTAAAGATAGCAGATGCACCTCCGCCAATTAGACGTCCCGGAGCCGCAGCCCCCGCGCTAACTGCCTGACCTATTGAAGAGACATCGATTTGTGGAGCGCCAAAGACTGACTTCATCATCTTGACAGCATTGGGAGTCGTAAGAATTATCCCAAGACCGATCAGGGCTCCAAACGACTTGTAATCGGTAGGGTTTCCTATAAATGGCGGTAGGAAATTAGACGCTTCTCCCGGACCGCTGGCAAAAGCGACAATAAAAGTTTTGCCAAGCAAGAACATAACAAAAACTGCAGGAAACGCAGCCAAGTTACCTACGAGATCACGAAGCCATCCACTAAAGCTTATCTTGCTTCCGGGAAATATTCCTCCTATGATCCAGAATGGCGCAAATACCACATCAAGTAGGATCATTATATAAGCCATAAGAAGAATAAACCAAACCCTGATAAGCGCCCAAAGAAGTGCTACCGCAATAATTATAAATGCAATAAATCCTCCAATGGTGGATATTAAGCTCCCTCCAATAGCTGCCCCAGCTCCAGCTCCTATCAGACCGCAGATAGGTGAAATCAAGAGCCCAAGTCCTGTAGCGGCACAGCTTGCAGTTCCTATTAGTCCTCCTAATATTGCAGCAACAATTGATCCAGCACTATTGCTGAAAAGGCTTGAGATAACACTTTTAATAGCACCCGAACCATCTCTTGATAAATCACCTATTCCTCCAAATCCTCCGATTGCCCCGAGAGGAGTGGTCCCAGTTATGTTTTGAGGGCTAAATTGAGAAACATCAAGAAGGACAGCGGGTGCCCCCTCTGGTGCAATATTAATATTTGCGAACGCACCGTAAAAAAGATAGATAGCAATCCACATAACGTCAATAAGAAATCCTGCAATTGCAAAAGAAAATGTCACAAGCAAGATGCCAATGATAACTTTGGGTATTTGATTTTGTATGCTCATTACAGTTCGGGGGTCTATTTTTACCCTCAGCATTATCGCAACACCCAATATAATAAATACGAGCACAAATAGAAGATAAGCAATATCTCTAAAAGCTTTCCAAATATTCAGCAGAGGACTTAATCCCTCAAAGCCAATTCCCCTGGTATCTGCTGTGGTTGAAGGTTTTTTCAGAGTAGGCACGATATCTATCTGTCTTGCGTATGTTTTATTGGTTATTCCGAAATCCTGAGCAAGATTTTGAACATAATCTCCGACGTGTGCAGGAGGTTCATAGAGTACCGCAATCATATTTCCCATAAAGCCTATCGCTCCTCCGTCACTTCCTGCATACCCGATCTTTCCGGTCGAAGGATTTATTCCCAGACATTTTTGAGAAAGGTTACTGGGATCAATTCCTGTAAGCTGGCAGGCAACTGCCGCCATTACCTCAATAAGCACGTTTTGAGAGTATGTGTGAAGATTGTTCGGTACATCATCCTCAGTGTTCGGAGCAGTGTAATGGCCAGTAGTTGTTTGGGAGGTAGGAGCGGATGAAGAAGGCTGGGTCTCGTAATCTGTTTGGGCTTGAGCAGGTTTTACCAGAAATCCCAAAAGAACGAAAATAGAAAAGAAAAAAAGAAGTAACTTTAGGGCAGAAAATTTCATTCCTACCTTAGTCTGATATATTTTCAAGACCTTGTCAAGGAATTTAGAGACTAGCCACTAGCGATTAGTTAGCTAGATTGTTGAAATGTCGTATTTTTTAATTTTTTGATCGGCAATGTTGACATAAAATAAGTTTTTTATTATACTTAGCTAAGTTAGCTAATTAAATAATTTATGCAGATAATAAATATTCATCAGGCAAAAACAAATCTGTCAAAACTCATTGAGCAGGTGGCTGCTGGCGAGAATGTAATAATTGCAAAGGCAGGGAAACCTGTCGCGAAATTGATCGGCTACAAGAAGCCATTAAAGCCCCGCAAGCCAGGGCTTTTGAAGGGGAAAATTTTTATGCCGGATAACTTTACAGACGAAGATCCCGAAATAAACAAAATGTTTTATGGTAAATAACCTAAGATATGGAAAGTTATCTGGTAGATACTCATATTTTTATTTGGTGGTTAAGCGAAGATAAGAAGCTCAACAAGTCAACGCAGAAAATATTAAAAGATCCAAATAGCCATATCTATGTCAGCATTGCTACTCTTTGGGAAATAAGCATTAAAAATACTGCAGGAAAGTTACCTTTAAAAACTACAATAACGGAAATGGTGTCTTTTTCTGGTTTTGAATTATTATCCATAAATCTTTCTCATGTTCTAAATTTAGGAAAACTTCCTATTTATCACAATGATCCGTTTGACAGAATGCTTATTGCTCAGGCAAAAGCCGAAGGGCTTACGCTTCTTACAGACGATAGGAAAATCAAAAAATACGATATTAAAGTAATTTAAATCGGGAAACGGGTGGGGTGTCCGAGTGGTTTAAGGAGCACGCTTGGAAAGCGTGTATGGTCGTAAGATTATCCCGGGTTCGAATCCCGGTCCCACCGCAAGTAAAACAGCGACTAGTAACTAGTGGCTAGTTGCTAATATTCTTTCTGCCTGAACCCAAACCTCCTTATCTGATTTATATGTTAATTTTTCCAAAACTTCTTTTTTGGGCATCCATTCTACGTTTTCCATCTCATCGTCATGTTCCTCAGTATTTCCTCCGGCAAATTCCATCAGAAAATAATAAACAGTCTTTTTTATTTTTACTCGTTCAAGATCATACCAGTATGTGACGGGTTGTAAAGGTTTTGTGATCCTCCCGATGATGCCTGTCTCTTCCTTAACTTCCCTTAGAGCAGCATCTTCTTTGGTTTCACTCTTTTCAATCCATCCTTTTGGAAAAACCCAACCATGATGCTGGGAATGCTGAGCAACCAAAATAAAAATTTCTTCTTGCCCTGAGCTTGCCGAATGGGCTTTTCGAAAAACAACACCGCCTGCTGAGAATTCAAATTTCATGCGGAGAGGGTGAGATTCGAACTCACGGTTACCTTTCGGCAACAGCGGTTTTCGAAACCGCCGCACTAGTCCGCTATGCGACCTCTCCTGGCGCGCCTGAGTGGAATCGAACCACCAACCTTTGGATCCGCAATCCAATGCTCTATCCTTTGAGCTACAAGCGCAGTCCAGCGTTTAGAAAATAGCGTTTAGGAAATAGTTAACTGGACGCTATACGCTAGTAACTATACCCTGATTCACATTTTACCTTTTTTAGGTTTATGAGGCAATATGCTTGGGGTTCTCAAGCGGAAAATTTCGCACAAGCCATTCTCCAGATTTTTCCATAAAGGTTTCCCGCACGACTTCTCTGTAGGGAAGATAAGGAAGAAGAATAGACTTGACGTGTTCTTTATCAAGCCCTTGTATGGGAATTGCAAGAACCCCGGGGATAAAATCATGAGTTCGTATATGAAGAACCTCAACTCCTTCAATTTTCTTGAAATAAAAATCGTAAAGCTCCTGCCAGAGAGAAAAATGGTCTTCGACCGTAATTCCTTCGGTTGAAATTCTATAATGAAAGTCATGGGGTGGGACTGTAGCAAGAGCAAAGGAAACAAATACCAGAGAAAGGACTACAAGCATGAGAACATACTGCGAGAAAAGGAAAAGAATAATCTCAACAAGAAGCATTATGAGAAGAACGGTGAGGAAATACTGCTTGGTCCTTTTTCTGAATGGTCTTCCCGGAGCAGTCCATGAGAGAAGGGTTCTTACTTCATGAGGATATTCTTGCCCTTTGGCTTGATGCTCATTGTGTGCTTCAAGTTCCAGCGGTTCTTTGGGTAAATCCTTCGGTTCTTTCGGCAAAAATTCTTCTTCTTTTTTCTGAGCAGCCATAAGTTTAATTTAACTTATTTGAAGAAAGTAGTCAATGCGGAGCATCTGGGTCTGGAACCCAATTATCCCATAAGCTCCATGAGTAGTATTGTACCAAATCTTGAGATTTTTGTCCTTATAGTGTCTCATCCTCGAGGCTGAATGAGACAAACGAGACAGTCCTTAAAAAGGGGTGTCTCATTTACAATGTCATTTAGTTCTTGACAAGCATAAAGTGATGCTTTATACTTTATGTTGTTATGGACCTTTTACTTTCTAAACTTACAGAGAAAAAACAAAAACTTGATTCATATAAACCACTTCCTGAGGAATTAATAAAAAATCTTGAAGAGTGGCTTAAGGTTGAGATTACTTACTCTTCCAATGCTATTGAAGGGAATACTCTAACGCGAATCGAAACAGCAGAAGTGATAGAAAAGGGGGTTTCAGCGGTTATAAGCGGAAAACCATTAAAAGATCAATTAGAGGCAATTAATCATGCAAAAGCTGTTGAGTTTATAAAACAACTGGCAAAAGAACGAAAAGGACACCAGTTCATTACAGAGAAAGACATTTTGGAGATTCACAAAATTATTTTAACGGGCATCAATAACTATTGGGCCGGAAAATATAGACAAACAGAGGTTTTTATTCGTGGCTCTGATGCCGAATTTCCAAGACCACACGCAATTCCTTACGCTATGAATGAATTTATTGAGTGGCTTTCCGCTCAGCAAGAAGTGCATCCGGTAAAAATTGCAGCTGATGCTCATTTCAAATTCGTAGGCATTCATCCGTTTATTGACGGGAACGGTAGAACTACCAGGTTGCTTATGAATTTAATCCTGCTATTGAATGGCTACCCAATGGCAATTATTCGAAATGAGGATAGAACGATTTATCTTCGCGCATTTGAAATTGAACGACGCGAACATTCGCTACAGCCATTTTATGAATTAATCTATACTGCTGTTGATAGATCTCTTGATATATACCTTAATGCCTTAGAAAACAAGAAATCGGTTCTAAAAGAATTTACTACTAAACCCAAGGCCAATCTTCTGAAGATTGGTGAGCTTGCCAAAGAAACCAAGGAGACAATTCATACTCTTCGCTATTGGACAAAAGAAGGACTCCTGAAAGTAGAAAATTATACAGAGGGAGGATATCAACTTTATTCACCTAGTGCAATTGAGAGGATAAAAAGAATCAGGAAATTACAAAAAGAGAAACGCTTAACAATCGCCGAGTTGAAGCAAACATTATCAGAATAATCAGAACCATTTTCCTAACTTATCCCCTAAACTTCAAAAGCGTAACCGTGCATGCTATAATCTAGCCTATTATTATGGTTGATACAAAACAAATTAATCTTTTTATGTCTCTTTTCAAAGGTAGAACCGATGTGTATGCTAGGCGCTGGGAGAAAAACGGTAAAAACGGATATTCGCCTGCATACGAACTCGACTGGAAAGAATTCATGGCTTTTAAAGCAAGGGGCGGAAAATTTAGTGACTTTCCTAACAAAAAACCACTTATGCTTACTCCAGAAGTAATCCAGTCACATTTGGCTGGCGTGCAAACGATAGGTATTTATCCACTACTTGTCGATAATACTTCTCATTTTATCGCTGCAGATTTTGATAAAGAAAACTGGCAAAAGGAAAGCGTTAATTTTCTTAAAGTTTGTAAGGAATATAAAATTCCGGCATGCATCGAACGCTCTCGGTCGGGAATCGGTTCTCATATATGGGTTTTCTTTGAGGAAAAATATCTGGCGCAAAAATCAAGAACCATCATGCTTGAACTTATTAGAAAAGCTCTCAATCTTTCTGAGTTTGAAAAGGAAGTAGGTTTTGACCGTCTTTTCCCAAATCAAGATTATCATAGCGGACAGGGCTTTGGCAATTTAATTGCGCTTCCCTTTCAGGGAGTATCAAATAAAAAAGGCAACACCGTTTTTCTTAATCCCGAAACGTTCGAAATTATACCGGATCAGTGGGAATATTTACGAACAATTCAAAAACTAAGCAAGAATCAACTTGATGAACTTTATAGTTCGCTGGTCGAGTCAAACTTCACTCAAATTGAGAAAACGAAATCTAAATCGAAGATAAAATCAAACGCATTAAATATCGTCCTGAAGAATCATATCGGGATACAAAAATCAAGCCTTACACCTCTTTTAGTCAAATATTTACGAGAGAATCTTAATTTTTTAAATACCGAATATTTAATTAAAAAACGTATTGGTGTAAGTACCTACCAAACCGAAAAGTATTTTAAATTAATTACAGAAACAACGGAATTTGTTCATATCCCAAGAGGATTCCTTCCTCAGCTCATAGATTTTTGCCGGGAACACGAAATACCCCACGTAATAGTTGACGAGCGAAAACGTAAATCTCAAAGTGAATTTAATTCGAAGATTACTCTTTATGATTATCAAAAACAAGCACTCAAGGAAATAGAAGGAAATGATTCTGGAGTTATCGTTGCGCCGTCCGGCTCAGGAAAAACTATTATTGGCCTTGAGCTTATTGTCCAAAAGTCTCAACCTGCGTTAATTCTTGTCCACAGAAAACAATTACTTGATCAGTGGATTGAGCGAATTCAATCATTTTTAGGTATCCCAAAAAACCAAATCGGCCAAATCTCAGGAAGTAAAAAAATAATTGGAAAACAAATCACTGTTGCCATGATGCAAAGTCTTACCAAAATAAAAGACATTGATAGTTTTGCTGATCAATTCGGAATTGTAATTGTTGATGAATGTCATCATATTCCCGCAAAAACATTTAGGGAATTGATTGTCCAATTCAACCCATATTATTTGTATGGTCTTACAGCAACACCAAAAAGAAAATACAACGATGAAAAACTTATTTATTTTTACATTGGTGATATACTTGTAGAAATAAATCCGGATCTGAAAAACTCACCGTCAAGTGATCAGGACGTTTTACTTAATATAAAGAAAACTTCACTCGAAGCCCCATTTGATTATAAGACTGACACATTTGAGGTTTTATCAAAAATACTTATCTATGACAGTGCGAGAAATCAGATGATTATTGATGATGTCCTGAAACAAATACAGGATGGTAGGAAAGTTCTTGTCTTAACGGAACGAAAAGAACACGTAGAAGTCCTAAATCTTTATCTTAAAAGTAAGTGCGAAGTAATTACTTTAACGGGCGAAGATTCTGCATCTAAAAGAAAATTAAAACTAGAACAAATAAGTCTTGGTCATTTTCAAGTACTTGTCGCGACAGGACAATTATTTGGTGAGGGAATAGATCTGGCATCTCTTAATTGCCTTTTCTTGGTCTACCCATTTTCTTTTGAGGGGAAGCTTACTCAATATATAGGGAGAATCCAACGTTCTAAAAAGAATCAAGTTGTCTACGACTATCATGATCCACACGTAACATATTTTGATAGACTATTTAAGAAACGACAGGCATATTATCGAAAACGCGGATGGATATCTTAACATGGGAAAAATCTCCTACTGCATTCTATTATAATCCCGTAACAACTTAGTAATCAGCTTGATATAGTTATTATCCTGCCCTAATCTTATGAGAAAAGCAGGAAGAACCCGTTTAGCATTTAAGAAATTAAGACTTTTCCTATTTCTCCGTTCTTACCCTTTTTATCGTATATCACAAGGAATAAGAGCAAAATATAAATTTGATAATAAATTAAAACCAAAAGAATTACGAAGTAAATATTTTAATAAGAAGTCTGTCCCTGAAATATCAAAACTCTCCCGAACACTAAGTCTTCCCTACAAACCTTTATGGGAAGCACTAGTTTTAGATAAAACTTTCTCTCTTACTAACAAATTACCTGATAGAGAAAGAATAAAAGTTTATTTTTCTGTAGAAAATGAGTTGATCCAGCTCTCTATAGCAAAACAAAATCAATCCGACTACGCAGATCCTGATTATGATTTTGAATTTGCATTTTTAAGTGTTGCAATAGAAAGAGCAGTTGGGAACAGATTAATAAACATACAGAAGGACTCTGTATTTAATCATCAATTCGAAGTATTACAAAAATTGTATCTTAGGTGGTATTACAAAGTGGCTTATAAATACAAACTGCCGACTACAAGAATTGTTCCGTTTGTCTGGAGGTTAATTTCATAATTAACGTCAACTGATTGCTCTACCTACCTACCTCTTTCGCCTATAACATAAAGTATTATATTAGGAATAAAAATCCAAATCTAAGCAGATTCCTTGATCGTATAGGCGCTATCGCTTACATAAATAATTCCAAGCGGTGGGATAAGCTTAGTTAGAAAAGTTTTTCTGGTTTCCCATTTGGGTGGATAACCTACCTCTGAGAGTACTCTACGATAGTAGGATTCATTTCTTTTCGCAATACCTGGCCAAGCAAGCTCTCTTCTGGCATCCTCCATAGATCTCATCCTTAATCCAACTAAGCCTTCTTCAGGCAAATTAAGAATTTTTTTAACTTTCTTCTTCAAGTCTTTGTAATCTGCAGGCGCTGCCATAAATGGCTCAAAATCTGGACCTATTGCCTCTGTTTGTCCGTCTATATTGGTGCACAATACTGGTGCTCCGCTTGCTCTTGCCTCTGCTATAACTCTCGTGAATCCCTCTCCTCCAAGTGAAGGCGCTACGAAAAGATCAACGCTTCTATATGCTCTTGCTAAGTCTTCTCGAGGCAAAAGCCCAAGAAATTCTATATCAAACTCACCTTCTCGAGCGATTAATTCTTTTATTTTTTTTGTTTCAGTACCTTCACCTGTAATTTTAAGTTTAATATCATCATTACCTTCTTTGACAAGCTCAATAAATGCTTTCACAAGATACTCTAATCCTTTTCTTTTATCATGTCTTCCAGCAGCAAAGAAAATAGTTTTCCTCCCATCTTTCTGCCATTCTTCGAATTTGGGTCCCTCGGGAGTAAATGTTTCAACATCAATTCCATTAGGAATGACTTCGTAATTACCTGGGGCAAACTCCTTTGGATAATTTTCTGTACCATGAGAAATTGCCAACCACCCGTCCAATGCATTCCGCAAAGTGCCTACGTAAGTTGCGCTTAAACCCACTGGCACACCATATTTGAATATTGGTCTCCTTAATCTTTGTGCAAGTTCAGTAAGCAATCTTGTTCTTAAATCAAGACCGCCGAATGGTCTACCGGCATGAAATTGACCCACTATAGGTATCAGTCTTCTTCCTGTTTCAGTTTTTGGAATTGCAGATATAAAAGTGTGACCAGAATTAGGAGGCATTTCAGGCTGTTGAGCAATAATTATGTCAGGATTTACCTTACTTAAAATATTCCTAGCAAGGCCTTTGTTGAAAGTAATTCCTGCTTCAAGCTTGGTTCCGATGGCTTCAATTGACATAGTTCTTCCCAAGTTATATTCCGCAGCATCGTTATTCGCATCTTTAACTTTTGGAGCAACCGTCGTAACGGTACAGCCCAAATCTCTTAGATGTGGTACAAGTTCTTGGACATAACTGCTTACTCCTCCAGGTGCACTTTTGTCGAGTGGATAAGGAGAATGGATTAAGACACTAAGCCCTGATCGTCTTTCCGTACTATTCATCAAGCAATTGTATCATCGATAGATAGAGTTCTTATTTATTTCTTAGTACTACGTATGTTCCAATTGCGGATATAATAGTAGCTCCTGCGATTCCAGTCAATACTTTCGCTCTGACTTCTGCCTCTTCTCTTTTATCAGAAGGTAATAGATTGTCTGTTTCTGGCTCGCTAAATGCAGTTTTAGTACGATCATAAGTCGTGAGCGCATTCGCAGTAATATTTAAAATATCTATAATTTTTTGAGTAGGTATTCCTCGTATTTCTGGAAATACTGTAGACGCTATACCAGTCATTGATCTACCAACCCTTGTTCCCAGAAATCCAATTACGTTTCTACCTGCTTCCGGAACTGTCACTCCTCTTGTCTCCGAAATTGCGCGCATAAGACTGGGTGCGACATTGCTCATCTCTGATACATACGCAAGTAGCTCACCAGCTCTGTCGCCTCTCTTATTCGCAGAGACAGCACGAGAAGTTGCTAAAGTTGCTTCCTGTATTCGATCCGCTATTACATCAACGAGCTGTCCGTGAGAATTATCAGCGCCAGAGCTTTCCTTAGCTCTTAATCTAGCTATTGCTCCGTCAAATGCATCCAGGATCGATGCAGCACCCAAAAATAAAACTGTTGGAATTTTTCTTGACAAATTGTTGTCAGTATTTCTATTTTGTGTTTCTGCAATAACTGCGCCTATCGCTACTCCTACAACTCCCGCCACCGTAATATGATCTGCAGTCAAATCTGGAAAGCACTCATGTAGAACTTTAGTAATCGATTGAATACTCCCGCAGGTTGCTTCTCTAAACCAGGCATTCCTTGTCTTTGATGAACTACTTTCCTGCCTAGACATATCGGGTATTATATCAAACAATTAGGCTGTTTAAGCGGAGAGCTTTAGCGATATCCCCCTCCTTGACTTCATAAAACCCTTGCGGTACTGTCTATCCTGACTATGAAAAAGCATATACAACTAGATCAGAATATCGCCTACTGTCTGTATGTCCGTAAGTCTTCTGAGTCAGATGAAAGACAAGCGATGAGTATTGACGGACAACTGAAGGAGATGCAACTTCTTGCCAAGAGAGAAAAGCTAAATATTACTGAAACTATTACAGAAAGCCATTCAGCCAAAGAATCAGGACAAAGACCAGAGTTTAATAAGCTTCTTCTTGGAGTAACAGAAGGAAGGTATAACAGTATCCTCACTTGGGCACCAGACAGACTGTCCCGTAATGCAGGAGACTTAGGAAGAATAGTTGATTTAATGGATCAAGGAAAACTTGCTCATATTAAAACATACTCTCAATCGTTCTCTGATAACCCCAATGAAAAGTTCCTACTTATGATTCTCTGCTCTCAGGCAAAACTTGAGAATGATAACAGAGGAGTAAATGTAAAAAGAGGACTAAGGAATAAATGTGAAATAGGAATAAGACCTGGTGTTGCTCCAATAGGCTACCGTAATGTTCTTAAGGAGAACCGTATATCAACTGTAGAACTAGATCCAGAACGTGCACCTGTTATTAAACAAATATTTAATAAAGTAGCTTATCAAGGGTTTTCAGGAAGAATGATAAAGAAGTGGCTTGATGATATTTCCTTTACCACAAAGAATGGATACAAGATGGCACTTAGTAAGATATATGTTGCACTAGAAAACCCATTTTACTACGGTGAGTTTCGATATGGAGACAAGTGGTATAAGGGAACATATGAACCATTAATTACCAAACCACTCTTTGAGAAGGTACAGATTCAACTACAAGTTGCTCCCAGACAATGGAATAAACAACTCTTTCCTTTCAAGAAGATCTGTATCTGCGGAAGTTGTGGTGGAAGTGTAACAGCAGAGATTAAATACAGAAGAACTAAAGCAAATATTGTAAATTCTCACATTTATTACCACTGCAATAGAATAAGGAAGTATGATTGTCCAGAACCATATATCACAGAACAGGAACTAATTAAGCAACTCATTAGTCACCTTCCAAAGATTAAACTCAGTACTTCATACCTAATGCAAGAGTTTGAAGTAGAAGTAAAAAGACTTCAGCATCTTAAAGCAACAGTAATAGATGAATATATTCCAAGAGCTGAGATTACTCCTCATAATACTGGAGATCAAAGTCCCAGAATATATACCCAGACACAAAAAGATATGCTTAAGGAATATCTTCTACATGTTCTTCAATTCGGAACACCGGAGGAGAGAGTAAAGATTCTTAAAGGAGTTACTTCGAAATTTAATCTTTCTGATCGCCAGCTTAATCTTCAATAAATCCTCGGGCAATACTTTCAATAGAGAAAACAGGCTTAGAACGAAAATATCTCATGAAATATGGCTAATAATAGCTCTTTTCTACAAAAGCTTAGAACCAAGAGCAAATACCTTTAGGGTATTTTCGGCTATTTCCAACATTACAGGCTATATTTGGGATTTGTCCGTTTTCTCTAACTTTATTGGCAAGCCACATCAAGCCAAGTTGACATAGTGGGTGGGACTTGGAGCAACCGAAGGGTTTGTGCGGAGAGGGTGGGATTCGAACCCACGGTAGCATTTCTGCCACGATGGTTTTCAAGACCATTGCACTAGTCCGCTATGCGACCTCTCCAGAATATTTCAAACTTAGTATAGCATATGGTATAGTAATAGAGGATAAGCAAAGCCGTATGGAAAACTTACGAATCAAATTTCTTCCGAACAAACAGAAAGAATTTCTAGACACGGTTTATAGAGTAAGCGGTTTAAATACAGATCGATTGGCAGAATTTGCAAAAATTCATCCGCGTAGCTTCAGGGATTGGAAAAGAGAGAGACTAACAATGACTCTCTTTGCTGCAGAACTTTTCTGTGAGATGTTTAAGATTTTTCTACCGGAGGAAAAAGCATCTTTAATATCGAGGTGGCAAAAAACTAAGCAGGCGGCAAGCAAAATTGGAGGAATTGAGCGTTTTAAAAAACATGGAAGTCCCGCAACAGAGGAGGGGAGAAGAAAAGGTGGAGCAAAAGCGCTCGCTAATTTTCGAAGAAACGGAATTATACCAAGAGTTAAGACGTATAATCAACCCGCCTTCTGTAAAGAGCTAGCAGAATATGTAGGAATTATGCTTGGAGACGGTGGGCTAACACTAGGACAGTGTACGGTTACTTTAAATTCTATAGCAGATAGGGAATATATAAATTTTGTATCAAGTTTTTCGAGAAAATTATTCGGTGAACCACCGAAACATTTCCAGAAGAAAGACTGTAATGCTGTAGCCTTATATTACAATGGATCATCTCTGGTAAGATATCTTTTGCAAATAGGATTAAAAATTGGCAACAAAGTAAAACAACAAGTAGATGTGCCAATTTGGATATTGGCAGAAAAGAGTTTTAGAATCTCTTGTTTGAGGGGACTCATGGATACTGATGGGGGAGTTTTTCTTCATAGATATAAAGTAGGCGGGAAGGAGTATAAATATAAAAAAATCTCATTTTCAAATCGCTCAGCTCCCTTGCTCTTATTTGTTAAAAATACACTAGCAGAATTAGGATTTACTCCAAAAATAATAGATAAAGTAGAAAATAAGAAGGTTTGGCTGTATAATACAAACGAAGTCGAGAGATATCTAGAAGTAGTAGGGACTCATAATCCAAGATTGTTAAAGTGGAATGGAGGGTGACTCAGACGGTCACGAGACAGGTTTGCTAAACCTGCAGGGCGAAAGTCCTGAATGGGTTCGACTCCCATACCCTCCGCAGTGTGGATCTGCTCGATATCATTTTCCCAAAATATTGCATAAATTGCCGGAAGCTCGGAGATTTTCTTTGCGCCAAATGCTTTACTTTTCTTTCCTTTGATGTAGATAAAATTTGCGCGGTCTGCAATCTTCCTTCTTTCAATGGATTTACTCACCCAAAGTGTAAAAATAAATACACAATTGACGGTGTTTTCTCAAGCATTTCTTATAAAGGAGTTGCGAAGAAAATGATAATCAAGTTCAAGTATGACCCATATCTTACCGGAATTAAGACAGTTTTATCAGATTTATTTTATGAAGGGCTTATTCAAAAAGAAGAGTTTCATAAAGTTCTGGATTCCTCAAATGCAATTCTAGTTCCGATTCCGCTTTATCATGCGCGTGAGCGGAAGAGGGGGTATAACCATGCGCATATTTTAGCCCAAGAATTATCTGAGAAATTAAACTTACCGCTTCTTAAAGTCCTCAAAAGAATTAAAAATACCAAAACACAAGTTGATTTGGGAAAAGATGAGAGAAAGAAAAACCTTAAAGATGCTTTTGCCATTGATATTAGGTTTGAAAAAGAGATTAAGAATAAACAAATCTTCTTAGTTGATGATGTTTTTACGACCGGATCAACACTTCTAGAAGCAGGAAAAATCTTAAAAAGAAACGGAGCAAAGGACGTCTGGGGTCTTACTTTAGCGCGCGGTTAATTGTTTAACCGGGGATAATCCTTGTGGAATTCCTCGTTGTTTATTTAGTCTTTTCGCAAATCTCCCAATGGTTATTCTCGTGCCCTTTATTGATCCTTCTCTTGCCACTGAGGTTGGTTGTAGTTTAGCTAAGTCTCTTTGATATTCCTCTGGTGTTCGGGTATCTGGTCTGTATACAGGCGTTGCTCGGTTTGGACCTTTTGATATACCTATTCTTCTTTCCATGAGCTCATTTTAGCACTAAAGAATAATTTGTCAACAGCTTAGATTGACTTTTGGCTTCAAAATATGCTATAATCTAGCCCTTGGGGATGCATTGCATCGACAGGATTGTACTTTAAAAACTGCAAGCCGACTTTGATGACAGTCGTAAAACAGAGTCAAAAAATAAATGCTGGAAGAGATTCTAGCCCGAGATACGCTTATGCACTAGCTGCTTAAGCATGTCGAAGTGTCTGTAAAATCTTTCTCAACGAGATTTTATAAGGCATAAATAAAGTTGAGCTATAGATAAGAAGTTGGTTGGCTTTTTATCCGAACTTTCAACCTTTGCAATATTTGTTTCCTTCTGGTTGGGGAGAATATTGCGAGATTAAAAATCAGATAAGCTTGTAGACGTTTTTACTTTACCTTCTTGGACTCGAGCTCACTACTCGACATCTCCACAAATAGTCCTATAGCTTGACGGCTAGCCTCGTATGTGGTATACTCCGCAAGTATGACAGAGATTCCAACCAGTCATTCACGAGGAGCTGGTGAAGTATCGCCTCCCTCTGAGAGACCAAAAACAAAAATTGCTGCTGTTAGAGAGCAACTGCAGGCTAACAAAGATGTATATTTTGCGGGAGAAATACATGATTTTCATCCAGATGCTCCCAATGTTGGCTACTGGACTGAAACAGTAAGTATGATTGTCGCTCCTACAAATCCCCAATTTGATGTTGATAAGCTAAATGTTTATATGGATGGTTTAATTACTGAAGTTGACTTATCTGCAAAAGACCGTGCCTATGAAGAAAATGATGGAGGAATACATCTCGGCAAGCTATATTATGATGAAGCTATTGGCTTGATACGAATTGAGAGAACTGAAACAATCGAAACAACTGAGCTAGAAACTGTACAGCGAGCTGGTAAGAAAGTCGGAGAAACAAAAGCTGAAGAAATAAAGCCGTTACAAAGAAGAACCTGGGTTAGAGTTTATCCCGATACTCTTTCAGCCCATGAAGTATACGAGTATGAGCAAGGGGTAATAAATGGAACTATTGAACCAAATTCGATTCACGGTTATACACAACATTGGCTTAGAGGAGAACAAATAAGAGAACTTAAGGCACAGCATAGTCGTGGTCCTGTATCTAAGGTAATAGGTTTTCTTCAAAGAGGCAAATAATAATCTTGTTCCAATACTTCCTTGTGATAACTCTATAAATTCCTCAAAGCGAAGCTAGGTTCATATTCTGAGGGCGGGGATACCATTTAAAGACATACTCTTCAATCTGATTCCACTTTATTCCTGAAATGTCCACAAATAGTCCTATAGCTTGACAAAATCCTCTTTTTGTAGTAAAATTCAACGATTATGAGTACCGCAGAAGGCGACAAAAACTACCATAAAGCATTTGAAAAGTTTGAACAAAAAGCAGACCAATTACGCAGAACAATTGAGTCTGTGGATAAAGCTCAGTCATCCTTCCTGGATACCGCTGAAAGAGTTGGGACATCTTTACAAAATAGATATGACGCTGCTCTAAATCGTCTTTTATCTCAGGGTAGGGCACCGTCTGGAACAATTAAGTACAGATTAAGCGATGACATGCAAACTGTATTTAGTGTAGAAACGCCAAACGACCCTGAGCTCAACATAATAGTAAAACCAGTTGCTCCTGCAAAAAGTCCTATCGGAATGTCTTTGTTAGGACTTCCACATCCTTTAGCTACGGCAAGATAAGATTCCAATACTTCCTAGTGATATTCTTCTAAATTCCTTAAAGCGAAGCTAGGTTTGGTTTCTAAAGGAGAGGTTTAATAAGGCTCAGCAACTGTTTCTATTTCTTCAAGACTATTCACACCGTCTATAAGGCTTTCTGCATCATCATAAGACTTTGCATTATCAATCATATCATTTGCCTCTTCAATATTTGAGTTCGCTTCTTCAAGAGCTGTCTTATAGCTCTCTGATACAGCAGTTTCTGCGTCATATTCGTTATACCAATATTCAGCATTTTCGCCTTCATATTTACCTGAACCTGAGAATAAGAACCAAACAATTCCTATGATTATTGCTCCACCTATAAAAGATCCAATAGAATTTCCGTTGTCTTCCATATACTATGCCAGATTTGGTTATGAAGTATATCAAATAGTATCATTAACTGCAAGTACTCTGGGAGCAAAAGTAATAGGCATTTTCTTTTTTGATGAACTATTGAGTTGTAGTTTCTCTGGTGCTATAGTAGTAAAACTTATGAGTTATAATTTACCGGCTACTCTCAATAAAAACTTTGAAAACCTCAAGAAAGTAGACGAAAATGGCACGGAATACTGGACAGCTAGGGAGTTGATGATAGTGCTTGGATACGCAAATTGGCAAAATTTTGAAGAGGTTATAAAAAAAGCACAAGTAGCCTCAATTAAGAGTGGACAGTATGTGGATAATCATTTTATTGATGTCAGTAAATTGGTTACCGTAGGATACAACACTATTAGAAAACTTAAAGACTGGAAATTAGATAGATATGCATGCTACTTAATTGCTCAAAATGGAGATTCCAAGAAACCCGAGATTGCTTTTGCTCAGACATATTTCGCAGTTCAAACAAGAAGACAAGAGGTTTACGACAATCTGTCAGAAAGCGAAAAGCGCCTGTTTACACGCAATGAAGTATCTGATCACAATAAAAAACTTGCTCGGGTGGCACAAAAAGCAGGAGTTAGGATGTTCGGAGTTTTTAATGACGCAGGATACAAAGGTCTGTATGGGATGCCTCTTAAAGAGGTTGAGAAAAAAAAGGGAATAAAAAAAGGAGAATTATTAGATAGAGCAGGCTCAACTGAATTGGCTGCGAATCTCTTCAGGATAACACAGACAGACGAAAAACTAAGAAAAGATGAAACAAGAGATGAGCAAGCAGCGATAAGTACTCACAATATGGTAGGGGGCAAGGTACGACAAACGATTAAAGAGATCGGAGGAGTACTTCCAGAAGATCTATCTCCTGAAAAGCATATAAAAGAGGTTAAGAAGGAAGTTAAGAAATTAAAAAAGGTTGATGTAAGAATGATTGATGACTAAACTGAATTATACTGTTCCAACACTCCCTTGTGATAACTCTATAAATTCCTCAAAGCGAAGCTAGGTTCATATTCTGAAGGCGGGGATACCATTTAAAGACATACTCTTCAATCTGATTCCACTTTATTTCTGAAATGTCCACTCTTCGCTCATGAGTTGGAACCTATGAGCTACGAAGTGGCAAGCCACACTTCTAAAGAAAAATAAAGTTGGCTAAATAACGAAGAGTGTCCCTACCGAAGCTTTATGCGAAGGGGGACATTTTTTGTTGTATTATTTATGTGTGTACTACGTTTATATTCTTAGATTAAAAGATAAGACTTATTATCATGGGTTTTCTACAGATTTGAAAAAAAGAATCAAAGCTCATGCGCAAGGATTAATCGCTTCCACAAAAAATTTAAGACCAATTAAGCTAATTTATTACTCTGCTTTTGAATCTAAAAAGAAAGCTCTAGAGTTTGAAAAATATCTAAAGTCTAGTTCTGGATTTGCTTTCAGGAATAAACGCCTAATTTAATTTCCGAAATGTCCACACTTCGCTCATTACTTTCAGTAATTAGCTTTGCGTGGTAAACCACAAACAGTCCTATAGCTTGATTTTTGGTTTGCTTTCTGGTATATTTCTTGCCATGACAGAGTTTCCAACTGGTAATGCACGAGGAGCTGGTGAGGCATCAGCTACTCCTGAAAGACCGAGAACAAAAATTGATACAGTAAGAGAGCTACTAAAAGCCAATCCTGATGTGCATCTTGCTGGAGAACTACACAAGTACGATTCATACGCTCCGCAGCGTGGATATTTTACCGAGTTTGTAAGCATAATCGTATCTCCAAAAAATCCTGAGTTTGATGTGGATAGATTAAATTCGTTTATGAAAAACTTAATTGCAGAAGTTGACTCAACTTCGATAGACAGAGCTCGTAATAGAATTGATGGTGGAATCGACCTTGGGAGATTGTATTATGATGAAATTATTGGAACTTTACGGACTGATAAAACTGAAGTAATCGAAACAACTGAGCCAGAAACAGTAGAGCTAGCAGGCAGAAAGGTGGGAGAATTAAAAACTACAGACCTAAGAGATATAAAAAGGCGAACATGGGTTAGGATTTATCCTGATACTTTATCTGCAGACGCAGTTTACGAATATGAGCATGGTGTAACAACTGGAGCAGTTGAGCCAGATTCAGTCCATTCATACACGGAAAATTGGCTAACAGGAGAACAAGTGAGAGAACTCAAGTCACGGTATAGTCGTGGTCCTGTGGCTATGGTTAAAGGCTTTCTCCAAAGAGGAAAATAATAATCTTGCTTCAATAGCCCCTTGCGATAACTTCCAAATTCCTTAAAGGAAAGCTAGGAGAGTTCTTGTTCGATGGAGCGCTGTATATCTTTTTTCTTTTTTGCTTCTTTTTTTTGATATTCTTTTTTACCTTTTCCAAGCCCAAGCTCCACCTTTATGAAAGCTTTGGTTGTATACATTGAAAGAGGAATGACCGAAAGATTGGCGCCATCAATACGCGATTTTATGGCTATAATTTCACTTCTGTGAAGAAGAAGCTTTCTGGTTCTTTTCTCATCATAGCCTTCGGGTCTTGCATATTTGTATGGAAAAATTTTCGCATTTATAAGATAAATTTCGCTTCCGATTACTTTTGCAAAACTTCCCGATAGATCAGCCATGCCTTGTCGCACAGCCTTGACTTCGGAGCCCAAAAGATTTATTCCCGCCTCAATTTTCTCAATAATCTGGTAATTTAAAAATGCCTTCTTATTGGTTATTTTCACGCTTTAATGATAGTGGAAAGAGGCTCAAAAGTAAAATTACTGAAGTTTAATAGAATATATTTTTCCGCCGGATAAAATATAAATGATTTCGCCCTGCCTGCCGGCAGGCAGGTCTTTTTCTTTTACTTCAAAATCTTTTGCATTTTTTAGAATATCTGTTTGGTATTGTGCCTGATATTCGCCGCTTTTATTTAGAACCACGATCCTTGAATTGCCGTTATCAAGAATATACACATTGTCAGTATTTGCATCTGTAAAAATCCTTGTTGGAGCAGACAGAGGATTATCAAGCCTTGTAATATTAAAGTTATCTGAAATTCCTTTCGTGAATTTCTCTATACTCCCATTAAGAAGAATCCAGATAGATCCGTCAATCGCAATTGTTTTTGCACTTGACAGATCCGGCGGAGATTTGAAGTAATTGGACTTTGAATAATCTGCACCTGCGAATTTATAAATTTGGTTTTCTTCCTTATCCAGTACGTAAACATTTCCGTTATATCCCGAAAGCCCTCCGATAGACGTGGGTAAATCTTCCTCCTCTATTATCGTTTTTTCTTTATTATTTCCCTTGTCGTGAGATACTACGCCCTTTTTTATAAAATAAATATTTTTGTCGTCTTGCGATATATAGTTCGTGTTTGTTTTGTTTACAGTTTGCAATAGTGGACTCGCGTCTTCTTTTTCTTCTTTTGCCTCAATTTTACTCACTCCAGAACTTTCCCCAAGTGCTTTTTGTGTTTTTTCTAAAAGTTCAAGAATTTGTTTCTCTTCTTTTGAATTTTTCGGAAACTTATCTCTATTTTCATTTAGAATTTTGTAAGCCTCTGAGAAATTATCCCTCGCAAGATTCTTGTTAAGTGTAAGCAAGCTTTCTCCTTCTTTAAACTTTTCAACTGACGGTTTATAAATGCTTTCAAAGAAAGCTTTATTTTTTGCTTCATTCTGATTTTTTACCGAAAGCACAACTATTACAAGGAAAAGAGCCGCAATTATGATGATGATTGTAAGTATTAGTTTCCGCGAGTGACTAATCTTTTTCAGACTTGGAACTTTTATTAGTGAGCTTAATTTTGCAATAAATGCGGGTAAATTAAATTTACTTGCGGAAGAACTTTCTTGTTTCTCATCTTCCATTTCTTTTTCATCCATGGTTTGCGGAACTGCCTCCTCCTGCTTTGCTTTATATTGAAGAATAATTGCAGCTGCTCCTCCCTTTTCCTCACGGTGAATTAAGGGAGCCAAGGCTTCTGCGACATCACTTGGAGATTCCTGGTCAAGAGCTTTAGTCAAAACACTGGAAGGTACAAGTTCTTTGAATTGTTGGGTTTGAAGAATTAAGATATCATCATTTTTTATCATCCCGGAAGATGCACCTATTTCTTCTTTTGAATCAATTAATACTCCAAATTCACCGCCTCTTTTAAGACTGACCCGTGCCTCTCCTTTATGAAATACGTAGATTATGTCTTTTACAATTGAAGATGCTAAGAATGAAGCTTCAACTTCTTCGGGGATTTTTTTCGAAGCTTCCTCAAAAGCCTTCTTTATAGAAGTTAGGTCTTTGGTTTCAAGACCAAAAAATTCCTGCTCGAGCGTTTCTATTACGTCTTTGCCAAGTATATTTAGAAAATCTTTCCCATCTTCTTCTGAAGCCTCTTTCGATAAAGATATTACCGCAAAAAGCTTTCCTGCGTTGTAAGCCTGCGACCACGAGGAGGCAGTGGGAGTTGCTGCAATTTTTGCAACCGAGATATTTTCACCATCCGGCATACTTTTACAGTATAACAACTGCCAAAAGAAAAAGCGAAATAGAGAAAATAATGCTCAAAATTGAAATAAACTTAAGAAGTGATGACGCATAAACATGGCTTATTATTCTGTTCATTGAATTTATTTGAGTAAACACAATAAAAAGAAAAACAGCGTGAAAAAAAATAAGAACCAAAAGTCCAATTTTAAAGATTATAAAGGAGCTTAGGATATTATTGAATATTTCAATGCTCATTTTTGTGTCTTTTGCCTATAAAATCCTCAATTAAATGGACTACTTTGTCAGGATGCGGGACTGCTTCAAGCTCAAATTTTCCTTCCTGTCCTGCAGTCTGAACTATGACATCTCCAAAGTGAAACAGTGATCTGATCGCTCCATTTTGGGAATAACTAACGTCCTGGATTAGACTATGCTGTGTTGTGGCAATGTTTTTAAAAACAAGCTCTACAAGGTCTATATCGACTACTCTTTTTGTTGTTATAAGTCCTATGTTGTAAAACCAGCTTACCGAGTTTACCAATATAAAAGTAAAAATTGCGGAATAATAAAAAATAAGAAAAAAAGTAATGAAGCGGGCGGGAATATTGAGAAGTGAAAATACATTAAAGTCCACAGAGGTAAAAAGATTTACCACACTAAAAATTAAGGGAACTAAGGAAAGGAGGATGGCTATGATTATCCAATCAAGATTGGTTATAAAATGCCTTCTAAGAAATAAAAGTATCTTCTCGTCTTTCTCCTGATCGGCAAAAGAAACACCGGCCGGATCAACGCAATAAGCGGAGAAAACTCCCATGTGCTTCTCAGAGCTTTCAGGTTTAAGCTCCGAAGTAACCAGCTGCTCAATTTTTTTCTCAGTCAGATTTGTACTTTCAGGATGCGTTTTTTCTGAATGTTCTGTCTTAGAAGAAATTGTTTTATGTTTTGAAACAAATATATCAGGCATGATGATAATATCAAAAATTAAATATTAAAAATAAAAAATCTGAGCTCATTTTTTTTCTATATTAAATAAAGGTCCGACAATTTGTATATTTGCTGGTGCTCTTATATTAAAATAATTTTTAAAATCAGATGCGGCAAAACTTACGCTTCCTGCGTCACCTGATAAAGAAACAGTCGAAGTTTTTCCGGATGAAAAATCTGCGCTAACTGTTATGCTTGAAACACTGCTAAAGGGATTACCTCCTCTGTTTTGGAGTTCTTGCTTCACTCTTGCCTCGTCCCATGTGTCTGTTCCTGCAGGATTCGGTTTGTCAGTTTGATAAAGATGTTCTTTTATACTTGAATCTTTTTGAACAAGAAGAAGGACGTTTACAATGTCAGCCACTTCATCCGATTTTAACCATGCGGTTTTGTTATATTGAGGGCGCGCACCCCAATCGCAGTAAAACCATGGGGATTCTCTGTCGTATGCCCGTTCGTTTAATTCAGCAAAGTTTGTTGGCGTACCTACTCTGCCGTCAAATTTCCCTAAATTCTGGATGTACCCTCCATGAGTCGATGCATATTGAGTGAAAGCAGGGGAGGCTCCATCCATTAGCACCCATCCTCTGGTCGCTTCAACCGCAGTATCCCAATTTCCTCCTTTTGGGTCCGGTTTAAAAACTTGGCATTGTTCGGATGTGCATATTTGTTTGGAGCCATTTCCAGTTACATTTAAGGCGTATGTACGGGCTGCCACAGCTTGTGCCTTTAATGCCGCCATGCCACCTTCATCGCCCCAAGAGTTTGGTACTTCATATATTCTTTTAACATAATCTTCAATTGCGCCAGACCATCCTGTGGTTGTTCTGATTTGAATATTTTGGTCGTAATCTGTCTTCAGGGTTTTACCCGGATAATATTCCTCAAGTATTTTTTGTTCGCCTTGGCCCTCTTTTGCTCGCGCGAACGCTCCGTATTGATTTAACCCATTTCTATGAGGAGCTCCATAGGAAAAAAATGCAATTCTTGGTGAAAATCCCGGGTCAATATCTCTATCATCAGTACAACCCCGAACGGATGTTCCAGCAGATCGAGGAATACCAAGACTTCCAAGCCTTTGGCTTAATATACTTTGCTGTTTTGAAGAAAGCTGGGCTATTTGGCTTGATAAAGTTTGCTGATACGATTTTGCGCCTGAAACTATTTTATCTAATTTATCCGATTGCACATCAAGGTCTGCTTTTATAGAGGCAAACTGTGCTCTTTCACGCTCGAGCTGAGTTTTTTTAGTTTCTAAATCTACAATCGAAAGAGCAATATTTGTGATAATCGCTTTGTCCTGATCAGTTGCTACTTTTTGGTAAGTAAGAATGTTAGTAATATCAGTGACTGAGGAGGAGGAAAGGAAAATATAAAGCGGGGAATTGTAGTATGATTTTATATAAAAATCCCTTACTGTTTCATTTAAGATCTTTTCCTGCTTTTCAAGATTTTTATAGCTGTCATTAATACTTTTTTCTTTATTTTCAATGTCAGCTTCTATAAAAGAAATTCTGCTTTTTATTCCTGCAACCTGTTTTTTTAAGTTATTGAGCTCTGATTCGAGAGGCTGAGTTGCTTTGAGTGATTCATTGAGATTCTTGGTAAGATCCTGGATTTGCTTGGTTATATCATCGAGTTCATCGGATGAGCTTTTGGGGACCTGGTAAAAGAGAGTTAGGATGAGTAAAACAGGAATTAAAACCAGCAGAAAAAATCTCTTCATGCTTATTTATTATAGCAGATTAACTCTTGCTAAAGGATGTTTTATATGATAATATGAGGCAGAAATTATATGGACGAAAACCCATTTCCATCTCCGTCTTTAGATAACAAGACTGCCTCGAAAAAAAGAAAAAGGTTCGTATTTTTATTTTTTGCAATAGTTTTTATTCTCCTTCTTATTTATGTAGGTTCAAAAGTTTTAGGCACAAATACGACCAATGAGAATGCGGAAATTACCCCGACCCCAACGGAGGAGTTTATAATCCCAACCGATACTCCTGCTCCCACTATCACGGAAGAAGTGACTCCAAGCCCAACTTCTAAGCCTACGCCATCTCCTACTCCAAAAACGTCTGTAAATTCAGTAGACAAAGTAACTGGGCTTGACAGGAAAGACTTAAAAGTTATTGTTCAAAACGGAAGCGGAGAGAGTGGCGTAGCCGGTAAAGCAGCCGATATACTAAAAAACCTTGGATATGATGTTGTTTCTACGGGAAATGCAGATAATTTCAATTATTCAGACATTACGATCCAGGTTAAAAGTACAGAAAGTGATTTTCTGCCGCTTATTAAGAAAGATTTGAGTTCGGAATATACCATAGGATCTGCAACTTCTGATTTGCCCTCAAGTTCTTCTTCTGATGCTGTTGTTATAGTAGGTAAATAATCCCGATTAAATCGGGATCGGAATTGACCCGCAAAATTCTTTTGTGTAGGATTAAGTTATGGACTTGTTTGACGTTATTGTTGTAGGAAACGCCAAAGTAGATATTTTTCTTCAAATCCACGATGCCAATAAGCACTTCCGCTTGGATCCACAGACAAAAGAATTGCGAATCAAATCAGGAGACAAAGCGACGGTTGATAATGCCTCAATTCTGATAGGCGGAAATGCTGCAAATGTTTGTATTGGAATTTCAAGAATGGGCTTAAAAAGCGCAATCGTAGCAGAAATTGGCTCAGATGAATTTGCAGATAAAATAATTAATACTTTAAATAGCGAAAAAGTTTCTGAAAAATTTCTCAAAAAGACCCAGTCTGCATCATCTTTCTCGGTGATTATAAATTATCAGAGGGAAAGGACCATTTTCACAGAACACCTTGAAAGAGAACATAATTTTTCTTTTGAAAACATTTCTACAAAGTGGATTTATTTAACTTCTATGGGAAACAAATGGCACGATGCGTACAGAAAAACAGTTGAATTTGTTAAGAATAATAACATCAAGCTCGCTTTCAATCCGGGAACAAATCAACTCTCGGATGGAGCAGATGCATTAAGAGAAATACTTTCATCTTCTGAGATTGTTTTCTTGAATAAAGAAGAAGCGTGTCTTATTTGCGGAATTGAAGTATCAAATGAAGGAAGCCTTATTCCTCATTTGCTTTCGCAGGTAAAGAACAGGGGACCTAAGAAAGTTGTTATTACAGACGGCGGCAAAGGTGCAAGTATGATTGATGAGTCGGGGAAATTATATTTTAAAGAGCCGCGTACGGTTGAAATTATAGAAAGAACCGGCGCAGGAGACGCATTTGCTTCCGGATTTTTATCTGCCCTTATTATGGGAAAAGATTACGACACCGCGATGAATTGGGGAAGTGAAAACGCCGCCTCAGTAGTTGGGCAAGTAGGCGCAACAGCAGGACTTTTGAGAAAAGAAAATATTGAGAGTACATCCAATATTCATAATCAACCCGTAGCAACAATATGACGAATCAGCAGAAAGCACGTGAACTCTGGGAAAGGACAAAAAAAGAGAAGTTTGCAGTAGGAGCATTTAATATAGATAATCAGGAAACTCTGATTGCAATAGCCCGCGCAGCAAAGGCTAAGAAAAGCCCGGTTCTTGTGGAGTTAAGTCAGGCAGAAGTGGATGCGATTGGACTGTCGAATGCGCGTGATTTAGTGGATAATTATAAGCAGGAGTACGGTGTTGAAATGTATCTTAATCTCGACCATTCTCCTTCAGTTGAGAATGCTAAGAAAGGAATTGATGCAGGATTTGAGTTTATACACATCGATCTTTCTCAGGCAAAAAAAGATGCAACTGATCAGGAAATAGTCGATGCCACCCGGCAAGTAATGGAGTACGCTAAGAAAACAGGAGCTTTGGTCGAAAGTGAACCTCATTATTTTGGAGGAAGCTCAAATGTTCATAAAGAAGAAATTGACTACGAGGAAATTAAAAAAACTTTTAGTACTCCGGAAGGGGCTAGGGCTTTTGTTGATGCTACGGGGATAGATACTTTTGCAGCTGCTATAGGAAATCTTCACGGAAAATATCCTGTACCAAAAAAGCTCGATATAGAATTGTTAAAATTAATTCGGCAAGCTGTATCATGCGCGATTAGCTTACATGGCGGAAGCGATACTCCTGCACAATATTTTGTTGATGCAATTAAGGTTGGCGTAAGTAAGGTTAATATAAATTCAGATATGCGTTTTGCTTATCGTACAGAACTTGAAAAGCAGCTCCATGAACATCCTGACGAATATGCGGTGGTAAAATTAGAACCGCCGATTATCGAGGCAGTCCAAAGAGTAGTTGAGGAAAAAATTGATGTGTTTGGCTCAGCAGGCAAGGCAATTGTATGAAAATATTTTTGGGAACGGACCACGCAGGTTTTGAATTAAAGGAAAAGATCAAGAATTACTTGCAAGATAAAGGATATGAAGTTGAAGATTGCGGAGCGTATGAATTCAATAAAGATGACGATTACCCTGATTTTATAGGTAAGGCGGCAGAGGGAGTTTCTACAGATCCGCAAGCTCGGGGGATCGTACTTGGTGGTTCAGGACAAGCAGAAGCAATGGTTGCAAATAAATTCTCTAATGTCCGCTGTGCACTTTTTTATTCCCCTGCAGTTCCGGTTTTTCCTGCGGACGTGACCGGACGGACGAGTGCGGATCCGCTTGAAATTGCAAGACTTACAAGAGAGCACAATGATGCAAATATGCTTTCTCTTGGAGCAAGATTTTTAAAAGAAGAAGATGTGATGAAAGTTGTTGAGATGTGGCTTGAAACGCCTTTTTCAAATGACGAGAGACACATTAGAAGATTGAGCAAGCTTAAGCAAATCGAAAATGGCAAGTAATATTATTATCCCCGGAATTCTTGAAGAAACTTGGGAAGAAATTGAGAAAAAGATCGAGATAGTTAAAGCTTTTACTAATAAAATCCACATAGATCTTATCGACGGAAAATTCGCCCCGCACACGACTTTTATGGATCCAGCGCCTTTTAAAAAATACAGCGGAGAAATTGAATTTGAAGTTCATATGATGGTCGAGGAACCTATAAATTATCTGAAGAGCTTTGCCGATGCAGGCTTCGTAAGATTTATAGGACAAATAGAAAAAATGTCGGACCAAGTAGAGTTTGTCGTTCAGGGTGAGCTTTTGGGAGAAGTAGGACTTGCGGTTGACAGTCCTACTCCAGTTGAAAAAATTGAGGTCCCAGTTGAAGATCTGGACTTATTATTTCTTATGACGGTAAAAGCTGGGGAGTCGGGGCAAAAATTTGATGAAAATGTCCTTAAGAAGCTAGAGAATATAATCAAATCATTTATTCCGATCCAAGTAGATGGTGGGATAAATCCGGAAACAATTATCAAAGCTAAGAATGCGGGAGCATCAAGATTTGTCGCAACTTCACATATCTTTGAAGGAGATCCGGAAGAAAGATACAAAGAGCTTTTGAATAAAGTTTCATAAAAGGAGGTGATGAAAATGGTAGATGAAAAAATGCACGGAGGAAAAGGAAAGCTGCTTGAGACAGCTGGAGTAATTGCAGTAGTTTACGGAATAGGAACATATCTTATTGAGAATTTGTCGTGGCCGGAATATATGGCTTGGATTGCAGGAGGAGTTATCTTAATTTTGGTGGGCTGGGCCAAAAAAGCAATGATGAGCAAATAGATGCTAAATAAAAGTAGTGTCTCTTACCTTGCTACTATAGGGTTTTTTTGCTATAATTCCCGATTATGGCAGGAAAAGAGACAGGCAAAAGCTTTGATAATTTAATAGCGTTTGTAAGTGATGAAAGAGTAAGCTCCATTCCTTTATCCAGAAAAGATACTTATAAATCTTCTCTGAAAAATCCAAGAGATTGGGAGATGTTAGGTAAGTTTGCCGGACTAGATAAAACTCTGGATAGAGTAGGGAGCGATTATGATTTGACCAGGGAGCGCGTACGGCAAATTGTAAGCGAAAGCATTGAAAATATTCACCAAGCTCAAAGCCCAGAAGTTCAAACCGAGCATCCGCTTGGATCGTTTGACTTTCGAAAACCAGCTGGATTTGAGGGAAAAATTAATAATTCCAAAAACAAGGAAGTAAATCTGAAAATTGCTAACTCAGTACAGGAAGGACAAGCCTACGATCAATTAAGAGAAGTTTATAGCGGGGAACAGATTAGTGCTGCGAGACAAGTATTTGCGAGAAGAAGAATGAATGTTCCATTAAAAGAGAAAATTCGTGAGAAGTTTGGGGAACTAGAAAATCCAGATATCTCAGATGAAGAAAAACAAAGACTACTTGATTCTATAACTACCCAGAGTACAATAGAAGTTTTATCCTCAGGAGAAAATTCGTCAATTATATTTATTTCTGCGATAGCACGTGAAGCAGGATTGTATTTTAGAATAGATAAAGTTCCAGCAATTTATAAAGTAATTAAAGAGCTGGAGATTCCTGCTGGGGTTGTTCCTCACGTCTACCAGGATAGAAAAAGAGGTAGAGAGGTTGAATATAATTATTACGTAATTTGTGCAACAGACAAGAAAAGAGCAATAGAAGCCATACAAAAAGCGAAAGAACTTGATCCGCTTCGGATAAATCCTGTGGTGAGTTTTGGAAAGAAAAACACAAGAGACGTTAGGGCGGGAGAGTTGTTTACGAGCGGGAATTATGCTCCTCTTGAAAAACTTATTTTTGAAATTGCCGGAAGGAAGGTGGGAGGAAACAGGATACTAAGAGCTAGGAATATCATCTCAGATGACTGTCCTGTTTCAGTGCATCAATACCGAAGAGGAAATTTATCAAATCTATACAAAATCGGCGATGAACAACAGCTTAGGATTTATCTTACCAAGCGATTGAAAGCACTTGGATTTATTAAATAATCTACGGATTTGGAGCTGGAGAGATTCTTCTTGAGCAGTTTACGAAATTTTCCGTATCTTTTATAAAATATTCTATCCTGCCAAAACA